>JANOKZ010000104.1:0-19990 GCA_031419515.1 Hyphomicrobium sp. | reverse complement strand
CTGCTGGGGCACGGCGTTGTTCGTGGCTGGAGGAGGCGCTGTGGTCTCAATTGTTTCGTGCGGCACGGATGTCCCGGCGGGCGGCTGGGACGGGTCGCGCGGGGTGGCGGTCTCAATGGCTCGTGCTGACTCTGCAGCGCTCAACTTTTTCTCAAGCGCCACGAGCTGGCCGGTCAGGGTGCGTTCGCGCTCGCCTTGGTTTGCTACATCCGATTTCACTCTCGAAAGTTCGAGCTGCACTTGTGCCATGCTGTCGCGCAGGTTGCGCACATCCGACGCAAGCCGCGCCGCCGCGCGTTGACCTTGGTTGTCTTGAGGCTCTGTCAAGTAAACGCCAACCGGTGCAAAATCTTCAATGAGATCCGGTGCGGTTAAAAGGATGGCGAAATAACCCGCGGCTACCGTTCCGGCCATTATCCAGCTGAACACATAGGGCGTGAATATTGGCCGCCGCCGCAGGGGAATGGGCGGGGGAGCGGCGTGTGGAGCCGGGTTCGCTGCTGGGGTCGCGGCTGGGGTCATTGACTCAAACGTCCTTCATTCAAACTGGTCAAATTAGTGTCTGCTGTTTCGTGGCAGGCGAGTGCGCTGCCCGAGACGCCGATTCGGATTGATTAGATGGTGCGCTGAGTCACCCGGTCCGGGCAACGCGATGACACTTTTTGCGCTCGATATCTGTGGATGACGCCAGTGCCGCATCTAAGGCCTAACACGTTGCTAAGACGAACTTATTCGGGTTTTATTGGTGCGTGTAGGTCTAATCCGTTGGCCTTGTTTACGCTTTTTGCCGATTGCTGTGGCTGCGCTTGCGGCGCTGGGTCATGGGGCGCTATGGATCGGGTGTGGCCAGGGCGTTCTGAGTCTTTGGCCGCGTGCGCAACGCAGATCCAGTGGCGAAGAGTTTTGGGTCCGCACCTGATCTGTCAATTCAATTAGGTCTTCAATGAACGCTCCTCCGCTGCTGATCATCGTCCTTGCCGCCGGTAAGGGCACGCGCATGAAATCGGCGCTGCCCAAGGTGCTGCATAAAATTGCCGGACGCTCAATGCTCGGACATGTTCTGGCGCTGGCGCATTCGGCTAACGCACAACAGCTGGTTACTGTTGTTGGAACCGATATGCCGGCCGTCGAGGCGGAAGCCAAGAAACTCGCTCCAGCAAGCAGGACATTTATTCAGCACCAGCAGCAGGGCACGGCCGACGCTGTGCTCGCCGCACGCGAAGCAATTAAAGCACATAAGGGCGACGTGATCGTTCTCTATGCCGATACGCCGCTCATTCGCGCCGAGACGCTGATGAAGCTTCGTGCAAAACTGAATGAGGGAGCGGGCGTCGCTGTTCTTGGGTTTCTTGCCGCCAACCCTAGCGGTTACGGACGTCTATTGACTGAGGAAAAGAAGGGCCTAGGGTCAGCCTTCAATTTCGTAAAGCACCTCACAAGTGATTTTGCTAGTTACGGCCGCCCTACACTTAGGTCGAGTTCGGCGAGATCAAGTGATACACTCCTCGCCATCCGCGAGGAGAAAGACGCGAGTGCTGCCGAGCGACGCGTCGATCTCTGCAACTCGGGTGTGATGGCGTTTCGCATTGCCAATCTTGCGGACTTGCTCGGCCACATCACCAACAACAACGCCAAAGGCGAATTCTATTTGACCGATGTCATTGAACTCGCCCGCAAGGCCGGTCACTCTGCGGCGGTCGTCGAGTGTGAGGAGGACGAAGTGCTGGGCGTCAACGCGCGCGATCAACTGGCGGAAGCCGAAGCCATCTGGCAGCGCCGCCGCCGCACAGATTTGATGCAGGAGGGCGTAACCATGATTGCCCCCGACACTGTCTGGCTGTCCTACGACACTGTTATTGGCCGGGATGTCGTGATTGAGCCAAACGTGTTCTTTGGGCCCGGAGTGAAAGTGGACGAGGGTGCCGAGATCAAGGCGAATTGCCATTTCGAGGGTGCTGTCATTGGCAAGGGTGCCCGCATCGGCCCGTTCGCACGCCTCAGGCCCGGCGCGGCGTTGTCGGAGAACGTGCACGTCGGTAACTTTGTTGAGGTCAAAAACGTAACGATGGCGGCGGGATCGAAAGCCAACCATCTCGCTTATCTTGGCGATGGCAGCGTCGGCGCTGAGGCAAACATCGGCGCTGGCACCATCTTCTGCAACTATGACGGGTTTAACAAGAGCCGGACCGAAATTGGTGCTGGGACTTTTGTCGGGTCCAATTCGTCCCTTGTGGCACCCGTTAAAATCGGTGACGGTGCCTACATTGGCTCGGGCAGCGTTATCACCAAGGATGTGGCAGCGGGCAGTTTAGCTCTTGAGCGGTCTCCCCAGGAAGAACGCCCGGGCTGGGCCGAAAAGTTCCGCACTCTCATGGGGCGGCGTAAAGGTAAATCTTAACAGCCTTAAGGTGTGCACGGCTCTTGCACTGTTGATCCTTCGATCCTCCCGATTGAGAGGATTTGAAACACTCTGTGAATTGAGAACGGCGTTAACCCTAGTAAGCCTGAAGTTGGGGAACGCCAGAATTCAAGGATAAACGCCATGTGTGGCATCGTTGGAATTCTCGGCAAATCGGCCGTGGCCACCAATTTAGTCGATGCGCTGCGGCGCCTCGAGTATCGCGGCTACGATTCAGCCGGCATAGCAACGCTCGAGGGCGGCGAGCTGACGCGCCGGCGCGCCGAAGGCAAACTCAAGAACCTTGAGAAGCGATTGCTGACAGAGCCGCTCGCCGGCCGCACCGGAATCGGGCACACGCGCTGGGCTACACACGGCCGCCCAACCGAGCGCAACGCGCATCCGCACATGACCGCCAGAGTATCGGTCGTGCACAACGGCATTATCGAGAATTTCCGCGAGTTGCGCAGCGATCTCGAGGGTAAGGGCCACGTCTTCGAAACGGATACCGACACCGAAGCGGTCGTGCATCTCATCACGCATCACATGCAAAAGGGCCTCGAACCGGTAGACGCGGTGCGCGCGGCTCTCCAGCATCTCCAGGGCGCATTCGCGCTCGGCATCATTTTCGCCGGCCACGACGATTTGATGATTGCTGCGCGCCAAGGTTCGCCGCTCGCCATTGGCCATGGGTCGGGGGAAATGTATCTCGGCAGCGACGCCATTGCGCTCGCGCCCTTCACCGACACCTTCACCTATCTCGATGAAGGCGACTGGGCCGTCTTGCATCGTTCGGGCGTGGAGATTTACGACAAGTCCGGCGGGCGCGTCGATCGTCCGGTTGTGAAATCCGTCGCCAGCTCTTTGCTCGTCGATAAGGGCAATCACCGCCACTTCATGGCCAAAGAAATCTACGAGCAGCCTGAAGTCATCAGCCATACGCTGGCCAATTATCTCGATATGGCGGCCGGTAAAGTGAACTTCCCCGATCTCGGCATCGATTTGGGTAAGATTTCGCGCGTAACCGTTTCTGCGTGCGGTACGGCCTACTACGCAGGTCTTGTCGCTAAGTACTGGATTGAGCGCGTTGCGCGCGTGCCGGTTGAAATCGACGTCGCATCCGAGATGCGCTATCGCCAAGCCCCGCTGCCTGATGGCGGACTCGCCGTGTTCGTGTCTCAATCGGGTGAGACGGCCGACACTCTGGCGACCTTGCGTTACTGCAGGGCTGGCGGCCAGCGCATTGCATCCATCGTGAATGTCAGAACCTCGACCATCGCGCGCGAGTCACATGCGGTGCTGCCCATCCTCGCCGGTCCCGAAATCGGCGTCGCCTCGACCAAGGCCTTTACCTGTCAGCTCGCCGTGTTGGCCTGCCTTGCCATTGCCATAGGCCGGGCGCGCAACACGATTTCTGCAGCTGAGGAAGCCGAGATTATCAGGGGCCTGATGGAAGTGCCGCGTCACATCTCGTCGCTCATCCGCAATGAGCAGCAGTTCGTGGCTATCGCCCAGGAACTCTCGAAAGCGCGCGACGTCCTATATCTCGGCCGTGGCACATCGTACCCAATCGCCCTTGAAGGCGCGCTCAAGCTCAAGGAAATTTCCTACATCCACGCCGAGGGTTATGCTGCCGGCGAGTTGAAGCACGGCCCCATTGCCCTGATCGATGAGAACGTGCCCGTGATCGTGGTGGCGCCCGAGGACGATCTTTTCGACAAGACCGTCTCGAATATGCAGGAGGTCGCGGCGCGCGGGGGGCAAATCATTCTGATTTCAGACGCTCCGGCGGAAAAAGTTGGCTGCAAACTGGCAGCTCACATCAAGATGCCCAAGGCGACAGCGTTCACGACGCCGCTCATCTATGCCGTTCCGACCCAGCTTATCGCCTACCATACGGCCGTGGTCATGGGGACGGACGTCGATCAGCCGCGCAACCTCGCCAAATCGGTCACCGTCGAATAACGGGGACAACAGGGTTAAAGTGAGGGCCCTAGATTTGCCTCCTTCCACTGCTTCGAATACGCTTTGGGGTCAAATGGTGCGGCGTTAAGTTTTGAAGCCACCGGTTTTTTTGTGGGGAAGTATCCGGGCTATGGTGTGGGACACCCGAATGAAACACGCGCGCGTGTGCGCCGCTTTTGCGGCCACCATGATTTTGTCTACGGCACTCTCGATGGTGCCAAGCCAAGCCCAGGATGCACCGGCCCAAGAAGCGCCGGCCAAGCCAACAGCAGCGAAGGGCGCGGCCAAAACCGCAGTTCCAGTGACGCCCGCTGCAGCAGATGCCGCTAAAAAGCAAAAAGAGACTGAGGCTGCCAAGCGCGCCTATGATGCCGGGATCAAGTCTTATCAAGCAGGCAAGTTCGAGCCGGCGGCGCAATCGCTGAGTGCCGCGCTGCGTGGCGGCGGACTTTCAAGCCAGGAGATGGCGCGAGGACTTTACTATCGGGGTCTCGCCTACAAGAAGCAGTCAAAGCCAGGGCTCGCCATCTCGGATTTAACGAGTGCGCTTTGGCTGAAGAATGGCCTGAACGACGCCGATCGCCAAAGTGCGACCGCTGAAGGGGCCGAAGCTTACAAGAGTGCGGGCCTTGGCGACGGCAACAGTGGAACTGAATCCGTTGCCGTTGCAGATCCCAATGCTAAGCAGCAAGCCGTCGCCACACCGGCAGCGGCTACTCCGGCACCGGCCGCTGCTGCGCCTGTTCCAGTGCCCGTCACGGCTGCAAGCAAAACCCCGGCAGCAAATGATAGCGTTATTCCGAACCGGTTTGCGGTCTCAGAGGGTGCGCCGCCACCAGTACCTCGTCAAGCCGCGAACGCGCCATTACAAGGCACGAGTGGCGTTGCTGCTGGCGCTGCCAAGTCCACCGGAGGCTCGTTCAATCAAGCCGCCGCTTTAGAACAACCGCGTGTCGAACCCACGGCCGCCCCCGTAGTGCAAGACGCGGCGGCTGCGGCCACCGCAGCACCCATACCGGCATCCATTCCAGAGCAAGCGGCAGCGGGTTCTTCAAACAATACCGTTGGCGGCTTCTTCTCCAGCCTGTTTGGAGGGGGCAGCGAAGCGCCCGGTGAGCCCGCTCCCGTAACGACCTCGTCGACCGATCAGTCGACTGTTGCAACCTCGAGCTGGACCGATACGACGCCGGTTGCGACTGGCGCGAAGACCAAGGCGGCGCCTGCGGCCAAAGTGCCCCCTCCGATAACGACGGCAGCGGTTGCGCCTGGGCCCGTAGCGCAAAAAGCCGTGGCACCTGCTCCGTCCCAGATTAAGGGCGGAAAATACAAGCTTCACATAGCCGCCATGCGGTCGAGGCCCGAGGCTGAAGCCTTGGCGCAGAAGTTGGCCCAACAGTACGGAAATCAACTTGCTGCCCGTGCTCCAACCGTCGATGAGGCGGTTATCGGCAGCATGGGCACGTTCTACCGGGTGCGCGTCGGGTCCTATGCCACGGCGGATGAGCCTCGTGGCCTTTGCAACACGCTGCGCAATAGTGGATATGATTGTCTCGTCGTGACCAACTGAGTCGAGCCCGTTTGACACTCGGGCACCACGCCAGGACGAGATAATGACCGCGCAGACACCCGGCCCTGATTGTCTGCCCGACGCGGAGAGCAAGGATGCGCCTCTGACGGCCGGGCTTAAGCGTCTTGCGCGCGACGACGGCAAGGCGGAATGGCATCTCGGCGCGCGTCTTCGCAACTCGTTCCTAACCGGGCTGCTCATTGTCGGTCCTGTTGCCATTACGCTCTACATCATGTGGTGGCTGATTAACTGGGTTGATGCCTGGGTGAAACCGCTGCTGCCGACATACTACAACCCCGATACTTATCTGCCGTTTCCGCTTCCCGGTCTCGGGTTGGTCGTTGCCACCGCCGGCTTGACCATCATCGGCGCGCTGGCTGCAAACCTTTTGGGCCGCTCGCTTGTGTTGACCGGCGAATTGATGCTGTCGCGCATGCCCGTGGTGCGCAATGTCTACAGCGCCATCAAGCAGCTGTTTGAAAGCGTCATCTCGAGCGGAGGCCCCAACCAGAGTTTTCAGAAGGTCGGCCTCATCGAGTTTCCGTCAGAAGGGCTGTGGTCGATCGTGTTCGTCACAGGCGAGACGACGGGCGAAATAGTCGATAAAAAACCTGGCGGGCAGAGTGATTTGCTCACAGTCTTCATGCCGACCGGTATCGTGCCGCCGACGGGGTTCATCTGCTTCGTCCCGCGCAAGGATGTGACGCTCTTGTCGATGAGCGCGGAAGAAGCCGCAAAAGTTATTCTGTCCGGCGGCATCGTGATGCCGGATATGCAAGGCAAACTCAAAGATCTGGGTGCCGTTTCTTCGGCTGGGCCGCGCTCGGTTTCCGGATTCAAGAAAAAAAGCTGAGCTGCCGCGTTTTCACGCTGCGCGGAAGAGCCTTACCGCCTCATCGCACTCGAACAGATAGAGCAGCGTGCGCAACTCCTGGCCGCGCGGCGCTTGCAGATCAGGATCGTTCGATAAGATCAGCTGTGCATCATCGCGTGCGGCTGCCAGCAGCATTTCAAAGCCGGGAACTTCGGCAATGCGGAATCCCGGCGCACCGCTCTGTTTAGCGCCAAGCATTTCTCCGCCGCCGCGCAATTCCAAATCCTTTTCAGCAATGAGAAAGCCGTCTTCGGTGTCTTCCATCATCTTGAGGCGCGCTTTGGCCGTCTCGCCCAAGGGCTGCTTGAACAGCAGCATGCAAAAACTTTCGCGGCTACCGCGTCCAACGCGTCCGCGCAGCTGATGCAACTGAGCAAGGCCGAAGCGCTCCGCGTGCTCGATCACCATGATGTTGGCGTTGGGGACATTGACGCCGACTTCTATGACGGTTGTCGCCACGAGGATTTTCAGTTCATTGTCGGCGAACGCAGCCATGGTTGCGTCTTTCTCAGCCGATGGCAGGGCGCCGTGCAGAAGTCCAACCGTATCTCCGAAAATTTGTCTGAGATGCGCATGACGCTCTTCTGCCGCCGCCAGTTCACTCAATTCGGAGCTTTCGATCAGCGGACACACCCAATAGACCTGCGCCCCTTCGGCAAGCTGCGCGCGGATGCGATCAATCAATTTTTCCAAAGACTCAACCGGCACGGCCTTTGTGATGATGGGCTTCCGACCGGCTGGTTTTTCAGTCAGGCGCGAAACGTCGAGATCGCCGTAATGCGTCATGAGCAGGGTGCGCGGAATGGGTGTTGCCGTCATAACGAGCACGTTGGTCCCGCCGTTCGAACCCTTGGCCTGAAGCGCCAGGCGCTGGTGCACACCGAAGCGGTGCTGCTCGTCGATGACTGCGAAGGCCAGATCCTTGAACACGACTTCGCCTTGAAACAGAGCGTGCGTGCCAATCAGAATGTCGATCTCGCCGGACGCCAGCCGTTCGAGTAGGACATCGCGCGACTTGCCCTTTTCGCGACCTGTCAGAAGCCCAATCGTCAATCCGGCTTTTTCGGCAAGTGGGGCGATCGTCTCAGCATGCTGACGCGCCAATACTTCGGTTGGCGCCATGAGTGCGGCTTGCGCGCCGGCTTCAACCGCAACCGCCATGGCTAAGAGCGCTACGACCGTTTTTCCTGAGCCGACATCGCCTTGCAGCAAGCGCAACATGCGATGCGGTGCGGCCAGATCGTCAGAAATCTCTCTCAAAGCGGTGCGTTGTGAGCCGGTGAGCTTGAAGGGGAGAGCGGCTGCGATCTTGGACCGGATACGGCCATTACCCGCGATTGTTCGCCCGCTTTGCGCCTTCATGTTCTGGCGCACGAGACCGAGCGCAAGTTGTCCGGCAAGCAGCTCGTCATAGGCAAGCCTCTGCCAGGGTGCCGCTCCGTTCGATACGTCCTGCGCGTCGGTTGGACGGTGCAGCCGGATAAGCGCCGATTTGAAATCCGGCCAGTCGCGTTGTTTGAGCCATTCTGCATTCTGCCACTCGGCAAAGTGCGGCACGCGGTCCAGCGCTTGGCGCGAAGCCTTTTGCAAAATCTTGCCCGAGAGACCTGCAGTCAACGGATAGACTGGCTCCAACATCGGCAGGTCCTGGCGTGCGTCTTCGGCGACGATATAGTCGGGATGCGTCATCTGCAAAACGTCGCTGTAGCGTTCGATGCGGCCTGAGACGTAGCGCACCTCGCCAACCGGGAGTTGCTTTTCGATGAACTTGCGCTCGGCATGAAAGAAAACCAGATCGAGCCTGGCCGTGTCGTCTTCACAGTTGATCTTGTAGGGGGCTTTGGTGTTTCCGCGCGGCGGCGCCTTGTGCTTGAGAACGCGCACCTTGACAGTCACGATTGTGCCCGGCACGGCGTCCTTCAACGCCGGTTCCGCGCGCCGGTCTATGACCCCAGCGGGCAAGTGCCACAACAAGTCGAGAACGCGCGGCTCGGACACCTGCGGCGGCAGGTTGAGGCACTTCTTGAGCAAGAGACTGAGGCGCGGGCCGATACCGGTCAGTGCCGTTGCGGACGCAAAGAGCGGGACGAGGCTTGCCGGGCGCATAAAACGCTCAAACGCCCGTTAGCCGCCGCGCATGAGCGGGGCGGGAATGGGCATAACTGGTCGCGGCAATACGCATCGTCCTCTCGTGCTTTGCGGAACCGGCGCGGGGCGCTATATGGACCGATCAGGTGCGCCTTCAACGTGGCGGGTCCCGTTGGAACCGTCAAGCGCAGGGCCACCTTTATCAAGTCACTAATATCAAGATCGGCGAGAGCAGCAAGGCACATGACGGACGACGTGGACATGCGGCGCCGCCGCGCGCTGTATCGGGCCTTGCATCGCGGTACCAAGGAAATGGATCATATGATCGGCCGTTTCGCCGAAGCTAAAGTGCCGCAACTGAGCGGCGAGGATCTTGGCCGCTTCGAGCGCTTCCTCGAATTGCCCGATCCGCTGTTGCACGCGTGGTGTTTTGAATCGGGCGCCATTGAAGCTCCTGAGTTCACCAATCTCGTTCTCGATGTCCGCGCCTTCCACGGACTTGACGGCAATACGCGGACCGGCGGTTGATATGTCCAACGACACACGAGGGTCGCGGACGGTCGTGTCCGGCGTGCCGGAAGGTTTAGACGCGCGCGTTATCTCCGATATGACAAAGGCGGCGGCGCGCGACGGCGGCCCGGGTCTGCATCTCCATATTGCGCGCGACGACCGTCGCCTCAACGAACTGGAGACGGCACTCGCGTTTTTCGCCCCCGACGTCAAGGTGGTTGCCTTTCCGGCCTGGGACAGCGTGCCCTATGACCGCGTCAGTCCTAATTCCGAACTGGTATCAAAGCGCATCACGTCGCTCGGCAAATTGGTCATCGGATCTCTCAAAGAGCCGACAGTCGTTGTCACGACCGTCAATGCCGTTTTGCAGCGCTTGCCGCCGCGCGCGTTTATCCGCTCAGCCTTCAAGCCGATTGCTCCTGGCCAGCGCATTGATATGGCTGAACTCGTGCGCCGATTGGGGCTCTACGGATTTCAGCGCGCGAGCACCGTCATGGAGCCCGGCGAATTCGCGGTTCGCGGCGGCATCCTCGATCTCTTCCCGCCCGGGCGCATCAATCCGATCCGGCTCGATTTCTTCGGCGACAATCTTGAAAGTATCAAGGCTTTCGACGCGCAGACGCAGCGCAGCACCAAGCCGGTGCAGAAATTCGCGCTCATGCCGGTCAGCGAAGTCGCTTTTGGCGACGCTCCAACGGCACTTTTCCGCACGCGTTACGTCGAACTCTTTGGCGGCGCAACGGGTGAAGATCCGCTCTACGAGGCGGTGAGCAGCGGGCGGCGTTACCAGGGCCAGGAACATTGGCTGCCCCTGTTCCATCCGGCGCTTGAAACGCTTTTCGACTATCTGCCGGGCGCGGGCGCCAGCTTCGACCACATGGCGGACGAATCCGTTAAACAGCGCTTCAGCCAAATCCAAGAGCACTATGAGGCGCGTGTCGAAAGCCTCGAAGGCCAGCGCTTTGGCGCTCCGCCCTATAAGCCTGTGCCACCCGAGAGCATGTATCTGTCGGGCAACGATTGGCAGGCCGCACTCAACGCCCGCACGGTCGCAAGACTGACGCCATTTGAAGAACCGGGTGCTGGCAACGTCTACGCCATGAAAGGGCGCCAGGGACGCACCTTCGCGGCCGAGCGCGCTGACCTTGACGCCAACGTGTTCGATGCCGTTGCCGCCTATGTCCGCACTATTCATTTGGGGCACCGCCGCGTCGCGATTGCGGCCTGGTCGACCGGCGCCCGCGAACGGTTGATCTCGCTCCTTGCCGATCACGGCCTGAAGGACATCGCCAAGGTCGAGAATTTCGTCGAGTTGCAGGCCCTGAAGCCGGGTGTCACGGGGTTCGCAGTGCTTGGGCTCGAACATGGGTTTGAATCTCCCGATCTTGTAATTCTTGCCGAGCAGGACATCCTCGGCGACAGGTTGGTGCGCCAGAGAAAACGTACGCGCAAAGCCGCCGACGTTCTGACCGAAGCTACAAGCCTCTCTGTTGGCGATCTTGTCGTGCATGCCGATCACGGCATTGGGCGCTTTGCAGGGCTGCAAACCATCACCGCACTCGGCGCGCCACACGACTGCCTGGAACTGCTTTATGCCGGCGGCGACAAGCTGTTCGTGCCGGTCGAGAACATCGAACTCTTATCGCGCTACGGATCGGACGAGGGCGACAGTCAGCTTGACCGGCTTGGTGGTGTCGCTTGGCAATCGCGCAAGGCCCGGCTCAAAAAGCGCCTTCGCGAGATCGCCAACGAACTCATCAAGATCGCAGCGCTGCGGTTGCTGCGGGAGGCGCCTGCCATTTTTCCGTCCGCCGGTCCTTACGACGAATTCGTTGCGCGCTTCCCTTATGAAGAAACCGAGGATCAGGCAGCGAGCATCGACGCGGTTGTCGAGGACTTGGGCTCGGGCCGGCCCATGGACCGCCTCGTGTGCGGCGACGTCGGCTTCGGCAAGACCGAAGTTGCCATGCGCGCGGCTTTCGTCTCCGCCATGAACGGCCTGCAAGTAGCTGTCGTGGTGCCGACGACGTTGTTGGCACGTCAGCACTTCCGCACGTTCTCCGAGCGCTTCAAAGGTTTGCCGGTCAAGCTTGCACAAGCATC
Source organism: Hyphomicrobium sp. (assembly GCA_031419515.1). Lineage (GTDB taxonomy): Bacteria > Pseudomonadota > Alphaproteobacteria > Rhizobiales > Hyphomicrobiaceae > Hyphomicrobium_B. The sequence continues at coordinate 8,485 of JANOKZ010000104.1, read as the reverse complement.
CCGCATGGTTGCGGCCAAAGACCTCGCCGATGTCAAGGCCGGCATGAAATCCGGCACGGTCGATATTGTCATTGGTACGCACGCGCTGCTTGGTAAGCAAGTCGAGTTCGCGCGGCTCGGCCTGCTGATTATCGACGAGGAGCAGCACTTCGGCGTCAATCACAAAGAGCGATTGAAGAAGATGCGCGAAGACGTGCATGTTTTGACGTTGTCTGCGACGCCCATTCCACGCACGCTACAACTCGCTTTAACCGGCGTGCGCGAACTGTCCCTCATCACAACGCCGCCCGTCGACCGTCTTGCCGTCCGGACATTCATCTCGCCCTTCGACCCCGTGATCCTAAAGGAATCACTCCGGCGCGAGCGTTTCCGCGGCGGACAGACGTTCTATGTGGCTCCTAGGATTTCCGATCTTGACGAGATTGCCGAATTCTTGCGCGAAGCCGTGCCGGATCTCACCTTCGCGCGCGCCACGGGACAAATGACCCCGACCGATCTCGAAGACGTCATGACGGCGTTCTATGAGGGCAAGTACGATGTTCTGCTATCGACCGCGATCGTTGAATCAGGTCTCGACGTCCCCAACGCGAATACGCTCATCGTGCATCGCGCCGACATGTTCGGGCTCGCCCAGCTCTATCAGTTGCGCGGCCGCGTTGGCCGCTCGAAGACGCGGGCTTATGCTTATTTCACCACACCTCCCGGACAGACGCTGACTGAAGGCGCCGAGAAGCGCCTCAAGGTGCTTCACTCGCTTGATACTCTCGGGGCAGGTTTCTCGCTGGCCTCGCATGATCTCGATATTCGTGGCGCCGGCAATTTGCTCGGCGAAGAACAGTCCGGCCACATCCGCGAAGTCGGTTTTGAACTTTATCAGTCGATGCTGGAAGAAGCGGTTGCCGCGATGAAGGGCGGAGATCTGCAGGAAGCCGCCGATAAGTGGAGCCCTGAAATCCAGCTCGGAATGTCGATCCTGATCCCAGAAGCCTATGTGAGCGATCTACAACTCCGCCTCGGGCTTTATCGCCGCCTTTCGTCGTTGGAGCAGCGCTCAGATATCGACGGTTTCGCCGCCGAACTCGTGGATCGCTTTGGCGAGATGCCGGAAGAAGTACGCCACCTTCTGGACGTCATGGAAATCAAGGGGCTGTGCCGTCAGGCCGGCATCGCAAAAGTGGACGCCGGCTCAAAGGGAGCAGCTGTTACCCTCTACAAGAACAATTTTGCCGATCCGGAAGGACTGATTGCCTTCGTGCAATCGCAACGCGGGAAATTAAAGGTGATGCCAGATCAGCGCCTTGTTTTCCGGGCCGACTGGGATCTTCCAGAAATGCGCCTCAAGGGCGTGCGCGGTCTTGTGCAGCAGTTCGCCGATATCGCCGCGAAAGCAAAAAGGGCGGCGTAGAACGCCACCCTTCTTGTACGCGACACGAAACAGATATCTTACTGCGCGGCGGCAATGTGCAGATGCGCCGGCGCACGGGCGCCATCCAGCATCTGAAAGAGGGCCGAGCTTACCTTTTTCTCTGGGCTTTCCAACGTATTTTGGATCGCCTTCTGCGCGATGCGTTCGGCACTCTCATCGTTGGCGCGAAGCGCACCTTTGATGCGTGCGCCTTCTTCTGCGGAGAAGACGTCGTGGAAAATCTCGCTATCGACGTTGGCGGTTTTCTCAAGTCTCACGCGTTTGGCGCGCACAGTACCGCGCGTCGAGCCGCGGATCATGACTTCGTCGGCGATAATACCGCCTTCAATCACGGCACCCGGATCGACGATCAGCATCTTGCAACGGATGTTGCCGTGCACGCGGCCCTTGACCAGAATGTCGCCCTCGCTCTCAAGGTCGCCTTTCATGGTCAGCCATTCGTTGATGATCGAGTAGCTGGCGTCAGCGTCGCTTGCGTGGTCGCGGTACGAGCGCGACGAGGTTGCATCCTGTGCGGACGCTTGGATGGAGCGATCGAATTCGGATTTAAGAGGAGTTGACGGCAAGCCGTCCGGTTTCCGGTTGTTAAACATGTGATTATCCGCCCGCCAGGAAAAATTCGCGTGAAGTATGCTGTCCACCCGTGTATCAATACGGGACCGCGCTGAACAAAGGTTTAACCGCGTTTGAAGTGTTCAAAAAAATGCCTGCAGGTGAAATCTCGCGGCGTCTTCATGTCTTGGTAACGGTTGACACGAGGCGCAGCGCTGCAAGCGCGTTGCGCCGGACTTTGCCGTTGGCGGTTCGCGGCAGCGCGTCGAGAAACACAATTTCGCGCGGGTGCTTGTATTGAGCTAGCCGCGTCTCGAAGAACTGCGAAATCGCCGCAGTATCGACCGTGCTGCCCGCTTTGCGCACCACGAAAGCGCCGATCACCGATACGTCGCTACGCACCTGCACTTCTGCGCAAGCGACTTCCGCCACGCCCGGGCATTGGGCGATGACCGCTTCGACTTCCTGCGGGGACACACGATAACCGAACGCTTTCATAATGTCGTTGGCGCGGCCTGTGTGCGTGATGTAGCGGTCCTCATCCATGACACCCAGATCGCCGCCGAGAAACCAATCGCCGCGATATACGCTGGCTTCTTCTTCAGGGCGGTTCCAGTACCCAAGCATCAATCCAGGATCCGTGCGGTGAATGGCGATCAGGCCTTCCTCGCCTGGGGAAAGAGGGGTTTCGCCACCCTCGACTGGCAAAAGTGCAATGCGCCGGCCCGGCTGCGGCTTGCCCGCTGTGCCGGGTTTGCGTGGCACGGTTGGTGACGTCGAGACGTAAGTTGAGATCTCGCTCATTCCGAGCGCTTCGTACAGGTCCGTGCCCGTCCGCTCACGCCAGTTGTCGAACAAATCTTCAGGCGGCCTTTCGCCAGCGATAAGAGCGTGGCGTAATTGTCCGAGGTCGAGAGGGCCGGGGGCGGCATACTTCAAGATCTGGCGCACAAGGCTTGGCACCGCCGCAAAGAGGGTCGCGCCCGTCGCGCGGATAAGTGACGGCCAGACTTCCGCTTTCTTCTCGCCTGAAAAAATAATGCTCGTTGCGCCGTTCGCCCAAGGATCGATCAGTCCGGTGCCGAGCGTGTAGGTCCAATTGAAAGCGCCGGCGTGCAACATGCGGTCGTTGGGCGTAATTCCATACCAGCCCTTATATGTCGGCGAGCGGCCTGGGCCAACCCGATGAGCATGCACGACACCCTTGGGACTTGCCGTCGTGCCGGACGTGTAAAGGAGGTAAGCCGGATCATTGGCCGCAGTTGTTGCGTAATCCGCGCGCCGCCCGTTGCGGATCATATCGCGGATGCCGTCTTCACTTACGACGGCAGCCGGATTTGCCATCGCGCTTCCCGGCAAATGCGCTGCAAGTGCCACCAGCCGCGCCCCGCTGTCCTGCAGAAGAAAATCGGCTTCGCCCGGTGTCAATTGACTGGATGCCGGAACGGCGACAAGACCCGCTGCCATGCAGGCGAAATAGAGGATCGGGAATGTGCTGGTGTTGTCGAGACGAATGAGAACGCGTTCGCCGGGCACCAATCCGCTATCGGCCAATGCGCCCGCCAGCCGCAAGACCGCGTCTTCGAGAGCCGCATAGGTCCAGGTCTCGGACGGCGCCCCCGTTTCCACGTCACTCGTGACGAGGAGTGCCGCCTTGCCCGGCGTCGCGGCTGCAGCCTTGGCGAGGCAGTATTGGGCGAGGTTCAAGGTCTTGGGATAGGCAACAGTCATTTGGGCTCTTCGATCCACCAAGTGTCCACCGCGTAGCCGAATACCGGCGTTTTGGCGGGATGTTTGAGCCGTGTCCAGTGGGCAACCCACTGCTTGGGGACATGGAACATAGGGATCACATAGTCGCCCGAGAGCAGCACCCGGTCGAGCGCACGCACGGCTGATACGAAGGTTTCTTTGTCTTCAGCTGCCAGCATGGCGTCGATCATGGCATCGGCGGCCGGATTTTTAACGCCCGCGAAATTAAAAGAGCCGGGGGTCGCCGCGGTTTTCTCCGACCAGCGGAAGAGCTGTTCGTTGCCGGGCGAGAGCGAGGCGGTCCAGGTCGTCTGGATCATGTCGTAATCATAGTCGTTGAGCCGCGCTTGATACTGCGCGCTATCGACAATGCGCACGACGGCCGTGATGCCGAGCGGTTCGAGCCCGCGCGCGAACGATAACAGTAGCGCTTCTTGCGACCGGTTCTGTGCAAGAATTTCGAAGCTAAGCGGCTTGCCGGTCGCGGACTCAACAAGCTGCCCTTGCTCCAGCTTGTAACCCGCCTGCTTCAAGAGTTCGAAGGCGGCTTTCTGATTTTCGCGGTTCTGGCCGGAGCCGTCGCTCTTCGCTAAACTGAGTTTGCCTTCGAGAATTTCTGGACGTACAGCGCCTGGATACCCCGCCAAGAGTTCGCGTTCGCGCGCGTCCGCCGGAATGCCGGTGGATGCCAAATACGAGCGTACGAAATAACTGTCGGTTCGCTTCTGCAGGCCATAATAAAGCGTGCGGTTTATCCACTCGAAATCGAACAGCGCAATGAGCGCGCGGCGCATGATCGAGTTCTTAAAAATGTCGCGGCGCGTGTTGAACACAAGTGCCGTCATGCCAGCAGGGATTGCGATTTCAAATTCCTTCTTGACGATACGCCCCTCGCGAACGGCTGCAAAGTCGTACTGCGACGCCCAATTCGCCGGATCTTCCTCAAGACGGAGATCGATCCCGCCGCTCTTGAAGGCCTCAAACATCACCGATCCTTCGCGGTAGTATTCAAAGCGGATCTCTTCGAAATTGAACCGGCCCTTTATGACGGGAAGGTCAGTGCCCCAGTAGCCGGGATCGCGCTTGTAACTGATCGAGCGTCCGGCATCGATGCGCGATATCGTGTAGGGCCCAGAACCAATGAGCGCCGTCATGGTCGTCTGTTCGAATGTGTCTGGGTTCGTCGCGTGTTTAGCGAGCACGGGCATAAGGCCTAGAATAAGTGGCAGCTCGCGATCGGACGCGTCTTGAAACGTGAAGCGGATGCGCCGCTCCGCAATCTTTTCAGCTGAAGTCACTTTCGCGAAGTACGTGCGGTGGTTCGGCCGGCCCTTTGTCTTCAAAAGTTCGAACGAGAAAATAACATCGTCTGCTGTGATGGGGCGGCGGTCGGAGAAAGCAGCCTTTGGATTCAATTCAAACGTCACGCTCGTTTTGTCGTCCGCAACATCAATTGTCTCGGCGATGAGGCCATAAAGCGTGAAGGGTTCGTCGAGGCCGCGCGCCATAAGGGATTCGAGTTGAAATTCACGAGTGCCCGCCGCTGCCACACCTTTGATGATCAGGGAATTTAGGCTGTCAAACGAGCCTTGCTGTCCAAGTGTGATGCGCCCGCCCTTCGGCGCATTCGGGTTCACATAAGGAAAATGTTCAAAGCCTGTGCCAAGCGCGGGGGTGCCATGCAGCGCAATTGCGGGCCGTGGCTCAGCCAGCGCCGGTAGCGGCCAAAGCAGTGCGGCAAAAGCGAGCGATCGAAATAATGCAGAGAGGGGCATTCGTGGTTTCCACGCCAATGAGATGGCGACTGATAACACGCGGATTTCGCTCCGCTATGGCCGTTCGTTGGCAATGTCCATGGGCTTCGGCCAAGCGTCACCCAATCCCCCGGGGCCAGTCTGCCGCAGTGGCAGGTTTGCCACAACGAACAGCGCCGCCTTGATCCTCCCGGCCAATGCTGGGGCCCGGCCACGGGATTGCCGTAATCCGAGCCTTATTCCCCAAACTCGGAGGCGCTTGTTGGCGCCCGAACCCGGCCAATGGACGTCAGAGTCTGCGGCACGGCGTTGAGAGGGGATGAGCTGGGGCGACCGGCTCTCAAGCACAAGGATTTTTAGCTACATGACACATGCAGTTTTGCGCATTGGTGGGCTTGGGGCCCGGATTGGCGGAGCCCTGGCGCTGACGGCGATCATCGCATCGGCTCCGGTGCTCGCTCAGGATGCTGAAAAAGAAGTAACAATCCCCGTGCAACGCGTTGAGACGCCGGCTCCGGCCGCGAAACCTGCTGCTGCGCCTGCTGCGCCTGCTGCGAAGCCTGCCGCTCCGGCTGCTAAGCCCGCTGCCCAGGCTCCCGCTGCAGCGCCCGCTGCCAAGCAAGCGGCACCGGCTGCCCCCGCCGCGGCGAAGGCCGCTCCAGCTGCTGCTGCAGCCCCTGCCGCGGGCGCTGCCGATACGGCTGCCGCCGCAACTGGCGAACCCAAGAGCGCTTGGGTCAAGCTTTGCGAAAAAGCGCCTATCCTGAAGAAGGATAAGGACGGCAAGGATCAGAAGGAAGAAAAGAACCTCTGCCTCACGCACCACGAACGTCTCGACGGCAACACCGGTATGGTTTTGGTTTCGGCCGCTATTCGTGAAGTAGAAGGCCAGGATAAGCCATCGCTCATGGTGATGGTGCCGCTGGGTATGGCTCTGCCGCCCGGCATTCGCGCTGCGATCTACACAAAAGAGCAGTGGGCTGCCGCCGCCAAGAACGAAAAGATCGACGACAAGGCACTGAAGCCGATCGAGCTCAAGTATTCGCTTTGCCACCCTGCCGGATGCACGGCTGAAACCGAAGCGACCAAAGAAATCGTCGAGCAAATGAAAACCGGTGGCGGTCTTATGATCCTTGCCATGAATGCCGCCGCGCAGCCAATCGGCTTCCCGGTTCCGATGGACGGGTTCAGCGACGCGTACTCGGGTCCCGCGATCGACAACGAGAAGTATCAGAAGGCGCGCGGCGCTTTGATGGGTCAGATCCGCGAACGCCAAAAGCAGATGGCGGAAAAGTATAAAGCCGATCAGGAAGAAAAAATGCAGGCCATGAAGAACTTGCCGGGTGCCAATACTACGGGCGCTGCGGCGGCTCCTGCAACGACTGGTTCGACGGAAGGCGCTGCCAAGCCCGCAGCCGCTCCGGCCGCAAAAGCGCCTGAGAAGAAGTAATCTCTTCGAAGGGGACTGCCGAAAAATTAACTCGCCCCGGTTGTGAAGCCGGGGCGAGTTTGTTTTGGGAAATCTCTACCCGTTTCTTATTCGGAAAATTCAGTGACCCTCGGACTCGTCGGCACCTTCCGATTGTAACAGGCCGTAGTTCTCAAGTCCCAGCCGGCCAAGCAGATCGAGTTGCGTTTCCAGGAAGTCGATGTGTCCTTCCTCGTCTTTCAGCAATCCTTCGAAAAGTTGCATCGTGACGTAGTCACCGGCTTCGCGGCAGATATCCCGCGACTTGGCGTAGCTTTCACGGGCAATGTGCTCACCCTTCAAATCGCATTCGAGAACTTCCTTCAAGTTCTCGCCGATCATGAGCGGTGCCACGTGCTGCAAGTTGGGATGGCCTTCGAGAAATATGATGCGATCAACGATTTTGTCGGCGTGTTCCATTTCCTCAATCGACTCTTTGCGCTCTTTCTTCGCGAGTTTGGTGTAGCCCCAGTTGGCAAGCAGACGGTAATGCAGCCAATATTGATTGATTGCGCCAAGTTCGAGCTTCAGGGCCTCGTTGAGCCGGTCGATGACTTTCTTGTTGCCCTTCATGAGGCACTCCTGTTGTGGATTGAAATCCGATAGGCTGAACCCTAGCGCAACCACAGCGCCATGGCCAATGCAGGCTGCGGATTCGGCCTTTAGATTTGTAGGGCTTGATCGCCAATTTGTGAGGCAGCACGGCGTCTGCGGCGGCCTTCGGCGCTGGCGAGCTTACGGCGTGCTTGTGCGAGCGCGAACGGGCACACACGCGTATCGCTCTCAAGCCTGCTCATGGCGCCATAAATCAACTGAACGGTCAGCGGAGCGCACGAACAGCAGTTCATTTTCGCTTTGAGGTGGCGGAACACGACGCCTGGTGTCGGCAGAAGCGCAATCGAAGCGCTCATGATCTCAACGACGGCCCGGTCGATATCCCGGTCTGAAATTTGCGTGCAGGAACAGACGATCAAGCGCTCTCTCCAATCAAGCAGGGTTCAAAGCCCTGTTATCGGAAGCCCTCATGGGCAACTCACCCAAAGTGCTCGGACGCGGGGGCGGCGTCAAGTGAACTTATGACGTGGACCGGCTTTGGCCGCATCAATTGAACCTGCAGACCCCGCCTTTTTAGATTCATTCCAAATTTTGGGCCGCTTTGCCGGATTGGGTTCTCTGAGAAACGCCAATGGGATGCCTAATGTGCGTTGGTCTCGCGCAGGCGATAGCGGCCCAGCTTGTCTTTGACGAAGTGCTCCGTGATATCGGGATGGCGCAGCGGTTCGCCACTGTCGTCCGGCAGCAGGTTTTGCTCAGACACGTAGGCGAGATAGGTCGACTCAGCGTTCTCGGCAAAGAGGTGATAAAACGGCTGATCTTTGCGCGGACGCATCTGTTCCGGGATGGACAGCCACCATTCTTCCGTGTTGGCGAAAATGGGATCAATGTCGAAAATCAAGCCGCGGAACGGATAGAACCGGTGCCGCACGGCTTGGCCAACGCCGAATTTAGCTAGGTCACAGACTCATTAAACCGCAT
>JANOKZ010000103.1:0-2619 GCA_031419515.1 Hyphomicrobium sp. | reverse complement strand
CGGCGACGACCAGCTCATCGGCGGCTATGGCGCCGACTTCGTAAGCGGCGGGCTCGGCAGCGACGTTTTTGTGTTCTCACTCGTTGAAACGGTTACCGATATCATTACCGACTTCTCGCCTGCTGCGGACAAGATCAGCTTCGAAGGTCGCGGGCTCGCGTTCGCCGATCTCGTGATGAGCGAAGTCGGACCCGACGTTACGATACAAGCGGGTACGCATACGATCTATCTGAAGAACCACGTGGCGGCTAACTTGAGCGCTGAGCACTTCATATTCTAAGAGCTACCCTCACTCCGCCGCAAAACAATAGAACAATCCCGCGCCGCCGGAGGCTTTGAGATTGTCCTGGCTGCAGCCGCGTGAGCCGTGCGACGAGTTCCAGGATTTCATGTGGCGGGTTTCTTTAAGGCCCATGCGGTCGTGATGGCCGACGATTGCCGAACCTTCGCCGTTCTTACTCCAGTTGGCGCACGTCGTATCGCCGCCCGCCGTTGAGTACATGCCGGCGGGGTCTGAGCCGGTCAGGATGTCGTGCGTGTTGACGGCGTCGCCGCGGCCGCTGATGGGTTCACCCTTTTCGGTGAGCGCCGTCTGCTTGTTGATATTGGCCGCATCCGAGTGCAGGTCATCGACGGATTTGGCGACTGTGTCTCCCTTGGCGTTGGTCCAAGGTCCTTTGCCGATGCGATCGCGCGCGTTGATGCCCGCGTCTCCGCCTGTGGCCGTGGTGCTAAGGTACGCGCGCCAGTTGGTTTTCGTTGCGCCTGCGGCCTTGGCGAGTGCTAGGCAGTGCGCGTCGGCGCCCTCGACGCCGCCGAGATTGGCGCCGTCACCTTTGCCGGTACTGGTGACAAAGAATGACATGCTGGCACTATCGGCAAGCGCCGCGCCGCAGATTGCAAAACTGATGGCGGCAAGTAAGAGCCGGGTGAATGAAAAACGTTGCATCGTTGATCTCCCTTACTTTGCGTTGAGCGTTGCGAGATAAGCTGCCAGCTGGTTCATGGTGCCGCCCCAGCCGCCCTTCATGCTGTCGTGGCCGTCGTCGAAGGTCTTTTGTTCTTCGTCGCTCGCGTTGAGCGCCGACGAGGTGATTGTGAATAACGTTTTCCCGCCGCGTTCCTCGAACACGAAGTTCGTGAGAATTTCGATGGGCCAGGTCATGTGACCGGGATGGCGGGAAAGGCTACCCTGCTCGTCGGAGAAGCTGCTGACGAATGTAATGCGCTCGGGCGCGACGATCTCGCTGTAGACGAAGCGGCCCCACATTTCCTGACCTTGCGGTGTGCGCAATCCATAGTGATACATGCCACCGGTGCGGAGGTCCATCTTGGAATGGATGACTTTGAAGCCTTTGGGACCCCACCAGTGCTTCATGTGCTGGGCGTCTGTGAAGCATTGCCAGACGAGGGCGCGCTGTGCGTCGAGTTCGCGCGAGATGGTGAAGTCGCCTTGGGGCGCAGCATGCTTAGCTTGTTCCTCGGGCATATCAACTCCGTTTGCGCGGCATCGCTGTTGGACGTTGAAGCTGAACCTAAATTGGTCCGAAATCTAGACCGCCCACCCAAGTTTTCGAGGAAGATAGGATATCGAACCTACGCCGCACACAAAAATACCGCGCACTCCTTACGAAGCGCGCGGCGAAAAATTGTAGAGTTCTGGCGTGGCCGGAATTTACTTCGGCGCCAGGATCATGACCATTTGCTTGCCTTCGAAGCGCGGCTCGCTCTCGACTTTTGCGATCGGCTCGGTATCGGCCTTGACCCGCTGCAGGACTGCCATGCCAAGCTGCGCATGGGCCATTTCACGGCCGCGGAATCGCAGCGTCAGCTTGACCTTGTCGCCCTCTTCGAAGAAGCGCTTGATGGCCCGCATTTTCACATCGTAGTCGTTATCGTCGATGCCGGGCCGCATCTTGATTTCTTTGATTTCGACAATCTTCTGGTTCTTGCGCGCTTCTGCGGCTTTCTTCTGTTCTTGGTATTTGTATTTGCCGAAGTCGAGAATTTTACAAACCGGCGGGTCAGCGTCCGGCGACACCTCGACAAGGTCAAGGCCCGCGGCTTCAGCTTGTGCGATGGCATCGAATTTGGCGACGACGCCGACGTTCTGGCCCGTCGCATCGATCAGCCGCACTTCGCGGGACCGGATCTGGTCGTTTATGCGTGGCCCGGTTGGTTCCCGGCTCGCTGGCTCGGGGCGCATTGGCTTGCGGATGGCTGTAACTCCTTCTGTTGTTGCAAGATAGCCCGCAGAGCCGCCCACCCTCATTGAATGCGAACGCGAGACTCTGCCAAGCGGGGACAGGATCGGGAACTCTGCCCCTTAAGTCAAGCGCCGGGCGGTCCTACAACCTTTGGATTGATGCTATTTCAGCAATATAAGGTGCATGGCGACAACAGAAACGGGCGTAAATGGCTCAGCTACCGGCGCCGTTAACGCCAATGTTCGGTAATCCAGGGTGTCGGGCGAACATGTTTGTAGAGCCGCTTCCAGGCCGCCGTGACGGGCCATTGGCCTATGGCGGCTTCATCTGGGTCGGGTTTGCCGGTGAAAGCCACGAGCTTTGTTCCGGGCGGTAGCTTGGGGACGAGGAAGAAATTCAAGGGCCAGCGCGG
>JANOKZ010000102.1:0-15140 GCA_031419515.1 Hyphomicrobium sp. | reverse complement strand
GCCGCGGTGATTTTCTTGAACCGCTCGACGGCCGCCGGACTACCGGGGTTGAGATCGGGATGGTTCTCCTTCGCGAGTTTGCGAAAGGCACGACGAATCTCCTCGTCAGACGCCCGCCGCGACACACCGAGAGTTTCGTAGAGATTATCCGCCATTGATCCGTTTGAGCTTTAAGGGCCAGTACTGGCCAGACTTCATGTTGCGGCTATCATATCAGGAATCAAGCAGGCACAGCGAGTTCCTCGTTCAAACAGAAGCAGCCTTGAAACGTGTGCAACTAGTCCTCAAGCCGGATGACACCTTGCCGGCCGGCCAGCCCCGACAGAGTTTCGAAGCGCCGGCGCAGGCGCTCGCCATCTAACCCGGCGTAGCTCTTTGGAATTCTGAGCACGAGCTTGCCGCCTTCATGCGACAACGGCGTCTCGTCGATAACACCTGCCATTCCGATCGAAAGCATATGGGCCACGCGGATCGCCGCGCCCGTAATGCGAGCCCTTTTGAGCACACGTTTTGTGACAAGCGCCTTTAGCCGCTCCGGCAGTGACTCGGCGCTGATTTCGCCCGACTCGTGCCGGTAGAATACCGAGAGCGCCAGAAATATCCGCCCAGCGTGATCGACGCCGCCGAGCCCCGCATGAGCAATGGTGTTGAGGCTCTGCTCTCCGCGATAATCCGGGTGAGCGCGCCAACCAACGTCCGACAGCAGACAAGCGGCATGCCTCAACCGCCGCTCTTCGGCGGTCTCGGCCAATTCCGGATCATCAAAGAGTTGATCTGTCCACCGGCAGAGTTCTTGCGCATGCTCAACTGACCGCGAACGCAGCGCAGAATAATCCTCGCAGAAACTCAGCAGCGGGTCGCGATGCCGCTCTATGTCTGGCAGCTGATTGTAGATCAGGCCTTCTCGAATTCCGAAAACCGAAAACACCACGGATTCTGGTTGCATGCGCCGGATCAGACGCTCCAATACCAGTGCGCCGTAGGGGAGCACTTCACGGCGAGCGCGTGCCATGTCTCCCATGCCGGGCATGTCTTGCCCTTTCTTGCCCTTCCGCAACGCCTCGCAAAAGTCCAGTGCTTCGCGCGCGGGCAAGCGGTAACCGTGCATTACCCGCAGCGGGTACTGCTTCGATTCCATGTGTAGTTTAGCAAGCGCACGCCACGTTCCGCCAACGGCATAGAAATCCCGGCCCTTGCCCTGCTGCAGCCACGGCAACCCCGCGATGGCCGCATCGATCACATCCGCAGCTTTGTCGAGTTTATTGCCGGTCGTGTCGATCAATCGCAATCCGCCAAGAGGCAGTGTCACGGCATCGTTCGAGATTTCGCCTGCTATATCGATCAACTCGAGACTGCCGCCGCCCAGGTCTCCGGCAACACCATCGGGATTGACGAAACCCATCATGATGCCCATCGCGGCTAATTGCGCTTCCTTGGCACCTGACAGTACCTCAATCGTGCAACCGGCTGCTGCTTCGCCCCAGGCGATGAAGTCCTTACCGTTCGTGGCGTCGCGCACCGCGGCGGTTGCAATCGCCCGCACGTTTTTGACGCGCAGCACTCTTAGGATGGTTTTAAAGCGGATAAGAGCCTGTATCGCCCTTTCAACAGCGTCGCTCCCCAAGCTTCCCGATGTCGCCACGGAGCGGCCCAAGCCGCACAATACTTTTTCATTAAATACTGGAGTGAGCGAACGCACCGCACCCTCATAGACGACAAGGCGCACGGAGTTCGAACCGATGTCGATGACCGCAATCGGTTCCAGTTCGGACTGGCGATCCCTCGCTCCGATGAGTTCCTTGAGCCGTGTCACCAGGATCTCCCTCGCCCTCAGATAGTCTGACGAAAACGCGGCGGGAAATTCTCTTTCAGCGCTTCTCCGCGCCCAGAGAGAGACGGATTCGTCATGAAATACTTATGCGCGTTGAAAGGCTCCTCGCCCGCCTTCGGAACAACGCGTGTTGATGATCCATCCGCATTAATGAGCCAGCTCTGTTGATTATCTCTGAGATTGGCAACCATGATCTGATCCAAAACCTGTTCGTGAACAGTTGGTGTCTTAACCGGCACCATGGCTTCCACACGGCGATCCAGATTGCGCGGCATCATGTCGGCGGAACTGATGTAGACAGCGGCCTTGGGCGAAGGCAAGGCCTCGCCGTTGCCGAAACAATATATGCGTGCATGTTCCAGAAAACGCCCGATGATGCTCTTGACGTGAATATTCTCCGACAGCCCTGGAATACCGGGCCGCAAACAGCACACCCCGCGCACAACCAAATCGATGGGAACGCCCGCGTTGCTAGCATCATAGAGTGCAGTAATGATTTGCGCATCAACGAGCGCGTTCATTTTCATCCAGATGCCACTCGGCTTACCGGCTTTGGCGTTTTTAACTTCCTCGGCAATGTGCGCCATAATCTTACTGCGAATGCCGTGCGGGCTCGCGGCCAAGCATTCGAGTTCAGTGGGCTGTCCGTAGCCGGTTACGAAATTCATGACGCGCGTGACATCGCTCGCAATCGCTGGATCTGTGGTGAAAAGCGAAAGATCGGTATAGATGCGTGCTGTTTGCGGATGATAGTTGCCGGTGCCTATGTGACAATAAGTGGTCAAATCGGCGCCTTCCCGCCGCACGATCAAACCAAGTTTGGCGTGCGTCTTGAGTTCGGTAAAGCCGTAGACAACGTGCACGCCGGCGCTTTCGAGATCGCGCGCCCAGCGGATATTGGCGGCTTCATCAAAACGCGCCTTGAGTTCCACAACAGCTGTCACGGACTTGCCGGCTTCAACCGCTTCCTTCAAGGCCTGAACGATGGGACTATCGCGTGATGTCCGGTACAGCGTCCACTTGATCGCCATCACATTGGGGTCGGCCACCGCTTGGCGTAAGAACTGCACGACGACATCGAAGCTTTCGTAAGGGTGGTGAACGACAATGTCCTTCTTGCGGATCGCAGCAAAACAATCGCCGCTGAATTCGCGAATGCGCTCTGGAAAGCGAATATTGAACGGCTTGAAGAGCAGATCAGGCCGGTCGCCAACAATAAGTTGCGCCGTATCGGCGATGGCCAATAGACCGTCCTTGACGAAGACGCTGTCCTCTTTGACGGCAAGTTCCTCGATGACAAACTTGCGCAGCCGTTCTGGCATCCCAACTTCGATCTCGAGGCGGATAACGTTGCCGCGCCGTCGCCGCTTCAGCTGGCTTTCATATGACCGCACCAGATCTTCAGCTTCTTCCTGAAGCTCGATGTCGCTGTCGCGCAGTAGCCGGAACGCACCTTTGCTTTTTATTTCGAAGCCAGTGAACAGTTCGGTCAGGAACATGGCGATCATGCTCTCAAGCCGAATGAAGCGAATATCTTTCGGCCGTGCCGGATCGGGCTCAAGGCGGATAAAGCGCTCAAGTTGGCTGGGGATTGGGATCAACCCGCTCATGGCTTTCGAATCGGTCTGGCGCTGCATCTCGACCACGATGGTCAGGCCCTTGTTCAAAATAAACGGGAAGGGATGCGCTGGATCGGCGGCGATTGGCGTCAGGATGGGAAAGATGTGTGAGAGAAAAAGTTTCTCCAGCCACGCAACATCGGTCGTGTTCAAATCTTCGGGCTGCACAACATGAACACCGGCGGCCGAAAGCTCGGTTTTGATTTGCCGCCAGCACGCTTGCTTTTCGGCAACCAAACCCACAACAAATTTGTTGATAGCGGCGAGCTGCTGGTTCGGCGTAAGCCCATCTTGCGACAGCGTGGCAATTCCAGCTTTCACCTGTCCGTAAACGCCGGCGGCGCGTACCATGTAGAATTCGTCGAGGTTCGACGCCGAGATAGAGAGGAACCGCAGCCTTTCAAGCAAGGGGTGGTTTTTGTTTTGCGCTTCTTCAAGCACGCGCCGGTTAAATTGCAGCCACGACAGTTCACGATTGTAAAAGCGGTCAGGACCTTGGGGCACTACCTGTGCCTCATATTTTTTTGCTGCCTTCGTGCGCGCGTCCGCCATGTTCTTGCTCCTGATCCCCAGTGGTCGAGCGGTGATCGGCTGGGAATGTAACACAATCGTGACACTTGGAATGCCAGCCTTCCAGACCTCGGACGGCTAGATTACTTATCTTGGTTTCCTATGACTTCAAGAGCCTGTGCCGCAACGGCGCGCGTAACCCCGCGCTGCATGGCGAGCGCTAAGCTATCGATTTCCGCGACCAGCCGGCGCGCGGCCTCAAACGACCGTTCCATGCGGACAAGCATAAAGGCGATAACCTGTGGATCAACATTCACTTGCCGGTCAGCGAACAGCTTCACGAGAACGGACCGCAAGAGCGCATCGTCCGGTGCCGAGATTTCGGCAAACGGTAGCGCTTTGAGACGCGAGCTGAAATCGGGAAGTATCAACCCCATGTCTCCCGGGCGCGTGGCAGATGTCAGCAGCGCTGCCAACCGGCGCTCGCGCACGAGATTGAGAAGATGAAACAGCGCCGTCTCGCTGCACGGGCCTTTATCGATATCCTCGACGACCAGAGATTGATCTGTCACGAAACACGGCAACGACGTTTCCGAAATCTCTCGTGCGCTGACGATACGTGCCCTGGATTTGAGCCGCCACACATTGGCGAGATGACTTTTTCCGGACCCTGGTGGGCCCGTAATCACGGCAGCACCTGCCGGCCAATCCGGCCAGCGATCGATGAGCCCGACGGCTTCTGCGTTCGAATCCGACACAAGAAAGTCCTCGGCACCGAGCGCAGGGCGGTGTGGAATATCGAACGCGAGTTGGCGCGGTGATGTCGTCATACGGTTTGGAGCGCCCTAAATTTTCGGCGTTTCACGGCCATGATAGACCGAGGAATTGAGGTAGCGATCTAGTCCGAACCTGACCAGTACGCCAATGGCAGCAGCAACCGGTACAGCAACTAAAAGCCCCAAGAAGCCAAAGAGATAACTGAAGACAAGCAACGAGAAAATCAGCCAAACAGGATGTAGGCCAATCTTTGAGCCAACAATCTGCGGGCTCAAAAGTGCTGCGTCCAGCGCTTGGCCAGCGAGGAAAACGCCACCGACCATGAGGATAGGGAATGTTTCGGGCCAGAATTGCACAACAGCCAACCCCAGCGCCGAAAGCAAACCCAGTGCCCAACCGGCAAAAGGGATGAAGCTCAGAAGACCCGTCAAAAGCCCTACCAAGAGACCGTAACGCAGCCCAAGCGCGCTCAACGCGATCGCGTAGAATGCAGCGAGCACAAGGCAAACGATACCCTGCCCGCGCACGAACGCCGAAACTCGGGTGTCGATATCGCTGGCGATCTGGCGGATTTGCCCAGCGTTCTGTAACGGCACCCAGCTATCGACCTTTGCCACGATCTTGGGCCAGTCGAGGAGCGCATAAAAGGCAACAAGCGGCGTCACCAGCATGAGTGTAAAGAAGTTGAACGCGGCCGACCCTTGGCTCCACAGCGATTGTGCGAGGGACGTCACAAGAGCCGGCAGTGAATCGGTTAATCCGGCCATGCCCCGGTTGAGTGCAGCTTCAGCTTCGGGAAAGCGCGCTCCCAATTGCTCACGTGCAAATGTCTCGGCAATGGTCTTGAAGCGCGCGGCTTCTGCTGGCAGCGCTGCGATGAGTTGCTGGGTTTGCTCGGCAAGAATGGGGATGAGAAATACGAGAGCCGCGATGACAGCAGCCGCCGACGCAAGGAGCAGCAACACTGTGCCAAACAGACGGGGCAAGCCAATGCTCGTCAGTTTATCGACGATCGGATTGAGGAAATAGGCGATGGCCAGCCCAATAACAAACGGCAGCAGCACAGGCGCTAAGGTCGAGAGCGCGAACACCAATACAGCGGCCGCCAAGATCCAAAACAAAACATGCCGCTCAACGTGCATCGACTACCCCCAGACCAGCCGCTATCCACTCGACTTCAACCCACCCGCAACGTATCGCACCACTTGTTCTTTATGACTTCGATCCGGTTGATTCATACAGCGTCATGTGACGAAGCCATACCCTCAAATAAGCAATGAGTGACGCCACTGTGAGTGCCGCGGTCGTCCAAATGAGAACCGGAACAGCACCGCCAAACTTGAGACCGAAGGCTTCATTGGCGAGAACGGTCGCCGCGAGCACGATCTGGGCGACCGTATTGGCTTTGCTGACGACGATCGGCTTCATGGGCGTTGGATGATTGAGCAGCCAAGACAAAATCACACCGATGACGATCAAGATATCGCGCGACACAACGGCGATGACGATCCATGGCGGCAGCTTGCCCGAAACGCCGAGCGCGATGAAAATACTGACAATCAGTAGCTTATCCGCAATCGGATCGAGATACGCTCCAAGCTCGGTTTCCCAATTGTAGCGTTTGGCCAGGAAGCCATCGACGGCATCCGAGATGCCGGCCACAACAAACGCCAGGAACGCTGCTTGCAGTTGATGCGTGATCAAGAGCCAGAAAACGACCGGCACAAGGATCACCCTGCCGAGCGTGATGAGATTTGGAATGCTCACGCCTTCATCAGCCTCTTCATTGAGTTCGATGCTAGCATCCCAGCACCCGCTTCGTGCACACAGCCGGAAGCGGCTCTGACCCTAGCCCTCCGCGGCTCACGCCGTCGAGTGTGTGATGAGGAATTTCTCAACGTTGTCCGCAGGTTCCGGCACGGGAGAGAAGCCAATTCGCATCAAGATCTTACTTTTATGAAGCGATATCAATACGTTGATCGCAACGTCCAGCCGGCACCCGAGTTGCCGAGCGCTAATCCGCGTGCGCCGATGGCATTTGCGAGCGCCGCCGTCCCGCCAGGGAATTTCAAGATCACGTCCGCATTGCGCGCCGATACAGTCGCGATTTCGAGATCTTCGACGCCCGGAGTATCGAGTAGTTGGGTGCGGATTTCGTTCCATTGGGCAAGACTGGCGAACTCGGCCACGAACCGCACTTGCTCGCCACCCGCGCTGCTTCCTGCCGTCCACGCTGGACGCTCAAGCGCGGGCGATGGAGAGAACGCGGCAACGGTCTGCGACTTCACGGCCTTCCAGCGGCCTTCCAAAACACCGAGCGCTATGACGGCCGCAAACTCGCTAGCGTACGCGACATCGCCATCCGACATCCGGTATGTACGCTTGAGATTGATGACACCGGCGGCATCCTGCCCCACAAGCGTTACGGCCATCGTCTTCGACACCACGTCGGGTTCGGCGATTGCCAGAATAATGAGTTCGGTTTTGTATTCGCTTGACAGGATGAGCATCCCGCTGTCGTCGCCGCTGGCCAGCAGTGCGACAGTGTCGTTGTGAATGACAGGCTTCAACTCATCAAGTTTTACAGGCGTCAGCGTATGCTCGAGATCCAGGCTTTTCCATGCATTGCGCCATGGTCCCGTGTCGCCCTTTGCGACGGCTGGATTTCCTTGGCGCGATAACGGGATCAATGTGACAGCCGGGGCTTGCTCCTGGACGAAGGGGATGCCTTCGCGCTGCAAGACACTGCGCACGGCTTCTGGCTGAAACGAAAAATCCAAGCTGGCGATGTAGGCGGTCGATGAATTTTGTTCGGACCGTACCGCAACGCCTGAAACCATATCCGCGGCCTTGACGGATGAGAGCCGCGCCAGTTGTTTGTAAGCTGTGACAGGCACCAGCCGCTTCAGCAGCGACCGGAAGGCCGCGTTCTGGCCATCGGCAAGAGCCCTTTCCTTGGCGGCAACGGCATTCTTGTCAGTTGCTTCGACCGGATAGTTGGCGACCGTGAAGGCCTTTTCTTCCTTAGCAGCGCGCGCAGGCGACAAGGTGCTGACCACAGCAACCGCCAATCCGAAGACGGCGAGCGCGAACCCGAATGCCCCAAACGACTTGCAACTTTTATTCAAACGAACCTCCCCACTGCGCCGCTAAGGGACGCGCCATCCCCGCAAAAAAGTCCCTGCGAGTTGCCGCTTGGCTCATCTGCTGCTACGACGCCCATCTCTTATTGGCCCCATCTCTTATTGGGCCCCATCACCTATTGGCAATGGGGCAAAAGTGAGTTTAAGGCCAGATACCTGACCTGATACTTGCGCAGGCACGTCAGTTATGCCCGAGTTTGTTCCCGCCCGGAAAATCCGCCGTTTGGCACCCGATCGCAGTGAGGCCTGATGTCTAAGCCGAAAGGTTCGAAAAAGCCGCCACTGACGTATCGCGATAGCGGTGTCGATATCGACGCTGGCAATGCGCTCGTCGCTGCGATCAAGCCTCTCGTCAAAGCAACGCGCCGCCCCGGCGCTGACGCAGACCTCGGCGGCTTTGGCGGTCTTTTCGACTTGAAGCGCGCGGGCTTCAAGGACCCTATTCTTGTCGCCGCCAACGATGGCGTCGGCACAAAGCTCAAAATCGCCATCGATACCGGCCGCCACGCAACAATCGGCATCGACCTCGTCGCCATGTGCGTCAACGATCTTATCGTGCAGGGTGCCGAGCCCTTATTCTTTCTAGACTACTTCGCCGTCGGAAAACTTGACGTGACGATTGCCCGCGACGTGATCGCGGGCATTGCGGACGGTTGCAAACAAGCCGGCTGCGCGCTCATCGGTGGCGAAACGGCCGAGATGCCGGGAATGTATAAAGAGGGCGACTATGATCTTGCGGGCTTCGCGGTTGGCGCTGTCGAACGTGGTCAAATCTTGCCGCGCGAGGATATCGCCATTGGCGACGTGCTCATCGGGCTCACGTCTTCGGGCGTGCATTCAAATGGCTACAGCCTTGTACGCAAACTCGTCGCTCGCGAGAAGCTCGAATGGAACGACCCAGCGCCATTTGCCAAAGGCAAATCGATGGCTGACGTGCTGCTCGCGCCAACGCGCATCTATGTGAAGCCGCTGCTGGCGGCGATCCGCGCAACCGGCGGCTCAGGCCCTCGAGGCGCTATCAAAGCCCTTTCGCACATTACCGGCGGCGGCCTCACGGAAAACATTCCACGCGTCATGACGGATTCGGTTGCCGCGCGCATCGACCTCTCGAAGATCAAAGTTCCACCCGTGTTCGCTTGGCTCGCGAGAGCAGGGCACCTCGACGACACTGAGATGCTACGCACGTTTAACTGCGGTATCGGCATGATCGTTGTCGCGGACAAGAAACGCGCGAGCGATGTCGTTGCCGCGTTGAAAGACGCAGGCGAAAAGCCGATCGTTATCGGCGACGTCATAGCACCCACCGGCGAAAAATCCGGCGCGAAGGGCAAGGGCGAAGCGAATGCCGTGAAGTATGAGGGGATGTTGGGTTAAGCCGGACTGTTGGAACTGTTCGCACTTCAAATATTGATGCTGACGTGGTACGCTCACAATATGAACGACCATGTAAAAAAACTGGCCGAAGAGGCCGCGAAGCTTTCGCCGAATGACCGGGCGGAACTGATAGAAGGCATTTTGTCCAGCCTCGACAAGCCCGATTCCGAAATAGACCGCGCGTGGGCACGTGAGGCCCAAGACCGGCTAGAGGCCTACGAGCGAGGGGAAATCGAGGCGCTCGATTTTGAAGAAGTCGTCGAAAGCGCGATCAAGGGTCAGAGATCGAAATGAGGGTGAGGTTCCTCGCCCCTGCCGCCGCAGAGTATCGCGATGCCCGGCAGTGGTACGCAACACAATCTCCACTACTCGAAAAACGCTTGATTAACGAACTCCGGACCGCACAACGGAAAATCTTGGAGTATCCCAACGCTTGGCAGCCGCTTAACAGCGGCGTTCGCCGCTACCGCCTTGAACGGTTCCCATACGGGATCATCTATAATATCCGGGAAAATGAAATACTTGTCGTTGCCTTCGCCCATTTGCATCGTAATCCGGACTACTGGCGCGACCGCCTGCCGAAGTGATAAGCCATTTCCATGACCTCCCAGAAAAAACGCACCGCAATCCTGATCTCCGGCCGCGGCTCCAACATGAATAGCCTCGACAAAGCAGGGCACAAAATGCCGTCACGGCAATACTGAGGACTGGTTTCGCAATGATGCTACCGTTCCGTTGCATCAAAAATATTGCGGAAGGCATGCGATAAGAAACCTATCAAGAGAAATCCGGCCAACAATCCGAATGCGGTCATCGCCGCCAAAAACATCGGAAATGATGCCTCAAAGGACTTGAGGGCTGCGTCGATTGCCGCGGGATCCTTCTCCGCAGCAGACGGCGCGAGCCCAGACGCCTTCAAGATCAACTGAGCGGCTATGGATACTGGAGCCATGGCAAGGATCATTCCGCCAAGCAATCGAAGCGAATTTCCGCGAGTACCACGCCATATATCTCCTAACCGCATTTCGTTCCGGCCGATGGCGCGTGCAGGAAGCATGAGAAGCATCCGTTGCGAAAGCACAAGGAACATCAAGATAACAATTAGAATCAAAGCGCCAGCAACGGGGTTCTTTCCACCAGAGGCGGCAGCTCCGCCGACAACAATCAAAGGCAGCATGATCAAAAGCATCGCCGTTAGAAATATCAGACCAAGCAAAAGTAGCGCCCCGGTATAGCGCCAGACGTGACCAGACATGACGTTGCTGCCGCTCTGCCCCGGCTCCTCTCCAAGCAAGAGCAGCCTATGCCACGCAACGGCCATTGAACTCGCGGCAACGATGCCGACGATATAGTTTATGAACAGAAGAACTGGGAAACCAGTTGGAAAGAACTGCAGCGGCGCCTGACCGGACATTCCGGGTTCACGCAGCCCGGCAATCACTTGCGCGTGCATGGTTCCTATTGCCCAACCGAGCGCGGTCAATAGGATCAGCCATAGCCAAGAGATTCGTAAAACTTTTGGCAAGTTGCTGAAGAACGAATGATACGCCTGCTTGATGGTCAACCACACAGGCAACTTTGCAGAAGACTCCAAGTCTGATTGTCGTGGTTCCATTCGAGCCTCCGCAGTCGATTGAACTATGAATTATATATGATTCGAGCACAGACGGGATATCCTGGTGCTGGATCGGCCCGCTAGTCCGATAATATCTTTTGATGTAAAAGCAGCAGCATGACCTCCCAGAAAAAACGCACCGCAATCCTGATCTCCGGCCGCGGCTCCAACATGATGGCGCTGGTCGATGCCGCGCGCGCCGCTGACTATCCAGCTGAGATCGCGGCCGTCATCTCAAACCGGCCTGAGGCCGAAGGGCTTGCGTGGGCCAAATCGCACGGCATCCCGGCCCTCGCCATCGACCACAAGCAATTTGCAACGCGGGTGGCGTTCGAAGCCAAGCTGCACACGGCTCTCATCGAGCACAAAATTGATCTCATTTGCTGCGCCGGCTTCATGCGCATGTTGACCGGTGGCTTCATTGACCGCTGGCGCGACCGGCTGATCAATATTCACCCCTCGCTGCTCCCAGCCTTCCCCGGTCTGGACACGCATCGGCGCGCCGTTGACCAGGGTGTCAGGATTGCGGGTTGTACAGTCCACTTCATGCGCCTTGAGATGGATTCCGGGCCTATCGTGGCCCAAGCGGCGGTTCCGGTGTTTTCGAGCGACACCGCGGACGAATTAGCCGCGCGGGTCCTTGCCGCAGAGCATAAGTTGTATCCGGCAGCACTTTCCCTCATCGCCTCTGGACGCGCTCGCGTCAAAGATGAAAAAATCGTGATATCAGAAGACTTTAACCACGGGCGCGTGCTGTTCTCGCCAATGGCCTAAAGTCAGAGTATCTGATGTCTGCGAACACACGCACAGGGCTAGCGATTAGGCCGGGTGCGCGGGGCCGCATGGACATCAGGAGTGGCAGGTCCGTAATATTGGCTGAGCCCAATCCGGCGGGGTCACCAGGTTTTCTGGTACAGGGATTGTTGCTCTTCGGAAACATGTGAGGCCGGTTTGGCCGCACGGGACAAGACAGTCTACGTTTTTTTGTCGCGTGCCGCACATGAACCGGGCCTCAGGAGAATTGAATAGATGACCGAAAACGCCAGCCATACTCAGGGTCTCGGCGACGAAAGCAGTATCTGGTTCAAGCTGACGCCGCTCCTTCGCGGTGATCCAGAGAACCCGATGCGCATTCTGATGCACATGACCGAGCGCTATGGCCCGGTCATTCCGGTCAACCTCGCCAACCAGCGCATCGTGCTCATCTCCCAGCCCGAATATTTCAAGCACGTGCTCGTCACCAAGGCCGATAACTACATCAAGTATTTCGACGGCCTGAAGCCCGTGTTCGGCAAGTCGATGATCACGCACGACGGCGCGCTCTGGCAGAAAATCCGCATGCCGCAGCAGCCGGCCTTCCACCCGGATATGTTCGCCGAGTACATCCCTTATTTCCTCAAAGCCATCCAGTCCAAGATGGATATCTGGGCCGATCTTGCCAAGACAGGCGAGACGTTCGAGATGGTCGAACAGACCTGGACCCTCGCCGCCGACATGATTTGCAAGGCGCTCTTTGATCGCGACATGCCTTTCAATCCCCATGTCGTGTTCAAGTGCGTGAAAACCTACACCGACGTCATGAACCACCGCGACATTCGCTTGCGCAAACAGGCTGGCGAAATCTTCGAGATCACGGAAGAAGACGCCGCCAAAGCCATGGAAGTTTGGGCCAACGTGCCAGCCGCCGTGATGGGCGCCAACCCGCGCGAAATGCGCGAGCGCACGCTGCTCACGATGATCGAAGCCGCCGTCAATGACCCAAGCGTCCCCGAGTTTGATCAGCAGCAAGCCATCGACGAACTGAAGCAATATCTGTGGGCTGGCACCGAGACGACAGCTCTAACGCTCGCCTGGGCGATGTATGAAACCTCGCGCCGTCCGGAAGCAGCTGAGCGCATCCGTCGCGAAGGCGAAGCGGTGTACGGCGACCGCGAGCCGACAGCCGCCGACTATTCCGGCCTCGCCTACACGCGCGCCGTCATTCAAGAGACGATGCGGCTCTATCCGCCGATTTGGGGCTTGATCCGCGTTGCCGTCGCGGCGGACGAAATCGGCGGCAAGGAAATCAAACCTGGCGACCGCGTGACGCTGTTTGCTTACGGCGCGCACCACAATCCGAAATTCTGGGAGGAGCCGGAAGAGTTCCGCCCCGAACGTTGGATGGGCGGCGCTGCGAAGAAGCAGGTTAAGTATTCCTACATTCCGTTTGGCGCGGGCAAACGCTCGTGCATCGGCGGCGCCATGAGCCAGGTCGAGAACACGCTCGCGCTATCCATGTTGCTGCGCCGTTTCCGCCCCGAGTACGTGGGCAAAAACCCAGCCGGCCTCAACGCCACCGTCACGCTCACCCCCAAAGGCGGCCTGCCGTTCAAGATCAGGGAGTTGAGTTAGGGGGCAAGAACGCTCAGGGAGTTCCGTCATGACTTTCGACACCGCTCCCGTTCGCCCGCTGTGCCTCAAGATCGAGCCAAAAACCAGAGACGACCAAACCAATTTGGTCGAAGCGCTTAAGCGGCTCGCGCTGGAAGATCAATCATTCGGCTATTCCATAGACCCGGAGTCCGGTGAAATAATTCTGAGCGGAACTGACGAACTTCACCTCGACGTCAAAATCCATCGCCTAATCCATGAGTTCGGCATTGGGGTCGTTTGCGGAGCGCCGCAAGTTGCCTATCGCGAGACGCTCGCGCGCGCCGCAGAGATCGACTACACGCACAATAAGCGGACATATGGTAACATCCAGTTCGCCCGCGTTATCCTGGAACTTGAACCCAACGGGACGGATCAGGGCAACGTTTTCGAAAGCACAATATCCGAGGGGGCGATACCCAACGAAATCATTTTGGCCGTCGAAAAGGGCGTCCGATCTGTGTGGGACAACGGCGTACTCATCGGCTTTCCCATAGTCGATATGAAAGTCGTCCTCTACGACGCCGCGTATCATGAAGCAAACTCTTCCGCCGTGGCCTTCGAGATCGCCGCCCGCGCGGCGATGAAGGAAGGCTGCGACAAGGGCGGCATGCACATCCTCGAACCTGTCATGAAAGTAGAATTTGTAACGCCTGCCGACTGCGTTGGCCACGTGCTCCGCAACATAGACGGCCGGCGCGGAAAAATCTTTTCGCAGGACATGCGCGACGAGATGGCCGTCATTCACGCATACGTTCCGCTCGCGAATATTTTCGGAATTCAATCCGAGCTACGCAAACTTACGCGCGGCGAGGGTGCGCTTACGATGCACTTCGACCATTATGCCCTGCTTCCGCGTAATATCGGCCGGGGCCCCGACGACTTCCCGCCCGCTGTCGGCATGCGGGCATAGCCCCTAACGCCACCGTCACGCTCACCCCCAAAGGCGGCCTGCCGTTCAAGATCAGGGAGTTGAGTTAGGGGGCATTCGTTCCTGACCCTTTCTCCCCAACTATGCATCACGCTGGAACTTCGGAATCTGCCGCTTTAGGAACGCGTCAAAGAGCGGTACGGTGAAGGCAGTATCGCCGTGAGAAGGGCTGTAAATCATCCCCTTCCTGATAAGACTGTTGCGCACCGGTGCAACGCTCTGGACTTTTACTTCCAGAGTATCGGCTATATCACCCGATCTATGAGGGCCCGCGCCGAGTTCCGCCATGGCCCTCAGGTATCGTTTCTCGCTTGGCGTTAGACGATCAAAGCGAACGCGAAAGAAGCTTGTATCAAGGTTTTCAAGGACAGACTTGCGCGCAGTCTGAACGTCCTTCGCTGTGATCGGCGATTTTTTGGCCGTATTCCAGGAGTGGTAACCCCAGGCTTGTAGAAAATATGGATACCCTTGTGTGGCCTTTACAATCTCGGCGACCGCAGCCTTGGCAATTTTTTCCCCCTCTTTCGAAACCGGTTCCGCAATCGCTACATATGAATCCTTTTCCGATAGTTCCCCCACTTTTGGAAAATCAAAAAGCCGTTCGGCGTAGGATTTCGAGCGGCCCATGTTACCCACAAGCTGTGGCAGGCCGGCGCCGATTAGCACAAGCGGCAGGTCTTTCTGGCTAATCTTGTGCATCCCCATGATCAGGGCGCTAAGTTCGTCCTCACTCAGATATTGCAGTTCATCGATGAGCAACACTACGACTGTGCCTCTTGCCTTTGCCGCTTCCCCAATCGCGACAAACAGGTCTGGCAGATCGCTTTCAAGATCTCCACTGTCACCAATACCTTGCTCTGGATCGATATCGAGGCCAACTTCGATCTCGCCGTATTTGACCTTGAGCCCGTTAGCAAAGCTCTTGAGTATC
>JANOKZ010000101.1:0-6541 GCA_031419515.1 Hyphomicrobium sp. | reverse complement strand
GACTGTTGAAAGGCCGCAACCGCGGGCCGTCCGCCGATCCGATGTGTCCTTCATAATGCGATTCCGGCGCGCCGGTGTGGCACTCTTGCCGCTCTCCGTGTCTGTCTGGACAGGGCAACACGAATGGCAGTAACTGAGACCGGATTCCGGTCGGATCGAAGGCACTCACCGTAGGCGCGGGCACATGACAATTTTCAGCGAAATCTTTTCCTGGTGGGGCGGTAACACCTGGGGCACTCGGCTCTTCACCTGGCGCAAGGGGCAGCAGGTGGGCGAAGACGAATTCGGAAATCGCTATTATCTGCAGCGCACAGGCAATGGTCCACTTGGTGTTCCCGCGCGCTGGGTCATTTACAAATCGCAGTCGGAGCCGTCGCAGGTGCCGCCCGAATGGCACGGGTGGCTGCACCACACTGTAGACGAACTGCCTTCGGCTGAAAGCTATCAGGCAAAGCCGTGGCAGAAGCCGCACCAGATGAACATGACCGGCACCTCGGGCGCTTACAGGCCGGCAGGATCTATCCTGGGCCGTGCGCCGCGCGCCAAGTCATCGAGCGATTACAAAGCCTGGAAGCCCGAGTAAAGCCGGAACAATGGCAAATAGGGCCTTGCTCCAGCCAACTTTGCCGTGGAAGAAAGCCAATATGCGGATCTGAGACGAGGCCGCGATAGTTTGGGACTAACTGTTTTGATCGCTCGCGAGACTTCCAAACGGATGAAACGCACTTCAAGAGCTGCGGCGGCAAGCGCAGGTCTCGTTATGCTGTCTATCGCGCCTGTTTCGGCCGAGCGCTTGGAAAACCAAGTCGCGATATTTTCCGCGCTCGACAAAGTGACGGCGCGGATCTCGAAATTCGAAGTTGAGCTTGGCAAGACGGCAACCTTTGGCGCGCTCAAAGTCACGCCGCGCGCGTGTTACTCAAGGCCAGAAACCGAACTCCCCAAAACAACCACGTTTGTCGAAGTTGACGAAGTTCAGCTCGATGGCCAGCAGAAGCGGATCTTCACGGGCTGGATGTTCGCCGAAAGCCCTGGGCTATTTGGCGTCGAGCATCCAACGATCGATGTTTGGCTGACCGAATGTCAAAAGCCGAAGAATGCGGTTGCGCAGAAAGTGCCCGATCCAAAGACCAAGGCAGCGGACGGCAAGGAGCCTGCCGCCACTGAGCCAGAACCCTCCGATGTTCCGGCAGAGCCACCGCGCCGCCGCCCTGTCAGGCGTTGAACTGCTTCCCGTTTCCTCCGCCACGATCAGTTTGACCGTCGTCGCTCCAATAGCTATTCACGAATTGATGTTCCCCGTTACCGCTCCGGCGGAAAATTGGCACAGGATGCGGGACGCAGGCCGTCGAGTTCGGCTTCGGGTAGCAGGCACTCGGGCGGTGCGGCGGAGCCTTCGGGCGGGGCCGGGTGTCCATCAGTTCTGAATTGGAACAAGAAATAGGGCGGCAAGCAGGCGCCCGTGTTGGTCGCGAGCGTGTTCCCGGTCGAAACGCAGACGTAGTCGTCGCGGCAGGGCTTCAAGACGTTGCAGGTGCGCAACGTCGATTCATGCGTAAACCTCAGCGAAGAAATACACGACCGGAAACTCGTCTTTTCGTCGGCGAGCATCTCGACACATCGGCTGAAGGCATTGTTGATGCGGGGTTTGGTCCCGAACTTTGTGGCGCCGCCTTCGAGTCCGCATGTGGTGTCCGGATCGCGATCTTCGATGCAGCCGTCCTTGTATCGCTTCATCGCGCCAAAGAAGCCGCCATACTGGTATCCATGTATCGCGTTTTCGGGCTTCATCGACGCGGGCTGCTTTTCGACATCTCCGGGAATGGGATCGAGACACTTGCCGGGCGGGGCGTCGCGCCCGTTCATGATGTCGGACTTGGCGCAGTAGATATCTCTGTAAGTGAAAACGTTGGGGCGGCCTGACAGCTTAGTTTCTCTATACGTCATTTCGCCGAACACGAAGGGGTCGCCGAACTTCAACCTGTCTTTCTTTCGTGTGTTGACGCAGACGCCGAAATGCGGCTCGTGGCGGGACTCATGAATGGTCTGGCAGACGAGGTTGCCGCCGCACGTCCAGGACTTGAAACTTTGATCGGCGGCAGGATCGTCCGGTTTCAGCATGTAGCAGTTTGCGCCCCAGCCGTTCCGAACGCTGTTGAAGCTGGCTGGAAAATAGTTGGGCTTGCCGCGCATGTCTTCGCTTGGGCGCATGGAAAAGCCGCGGCCGTAGTCTGGGGTTTTGCCCTCTGCAATGGCCTTCACGACCTCGCGGCGGCGCGGCAGGTCGGCGTAGAAGTGCGGCGAGCCCGCGACGAAAATGGCGTTGGGCGGTAGATCGCGGATCGTGGACTTGCGGTCGGCGCCCATGAAATGGAAGCCGCCGATGGCGCGCGATTGATGACAACCTGTGCAGGTGACGTCCGTCAGCCGCTGCTGCAATCCAAAGCCCGATTTAATGTTGCGGAGTTTTCCGTCCGGCGCAAAGCGCGCGGCCGCTTCCTTAAGTTCGCTGAAGCGCCGGTCCGCTTCGCCGTCCGAGATGAGCCCGAGAAACGGCCGGTTGGTGGCGCGTGCGGTGCCGCCGGGCGCAGATGTGATGGCGGTGAAGGCGAGAAACTCTTCCGGAATCGTAATTGTGCCTTCGTCGAGTTCGTAGAGCCGCTCAGGCGTGAACAGCCAGCGCTTAAACGCCTGGAGCTGGCCTGGATTGGCCAAGAGAGCCTCGCGGTTGATCTGGTTCTCAAGGCGCTTGCGAGTGAATCTGGTTCCCGGGCTCCAATCGAAAATATTCAGCAGATATTCGGCATTGCCGCCAAAGCCGTTTGAGATGCTGGTTGGCAGCCGCATGACTTGTATGTTGGTTTCCATGCGATCGATCTGAGACGGCTCGACGAGCGCGAGCGCGCCTTTTGGCTTCAAAAGGCTCAAAGCGAGGGCTTCGCCGGAAAGGCCGGAATCTCCCGCAGCCAGCCAGCGCTTGGCGATGTCTTGGCATTGCTGGGTGTCGTCGGCCGCATTGTCATCGATGTTCTTGGCGCGCAAAACGACATTGAGGGAAACGGGAAGGCGCGATTCCGTGTCGATTGATGCCCCGCGCGAGATGCGGCCATCGTCGCTAATCTGCACGCTTGCGGCCTTGGTTTTGTACGCGAGGCGATAGAGGAAGCGGATTTCCCCGCATGTGCCGGGCGACCGGAAGCGGCGGTCCAATCGGTTGACGACGCCAACGAGATTGAAGCGCGCGGCTTTGGAGTCGAGGTAGTTGCGTTCGAACTTCCGGTGCAGGGGACTGGTGCCTGTTCCGATCTCGTTTTCTTCGATGTCTTTCAGAATGGGGGATCGCGCAAGATAGCTGCGCTGGTAGTCCATGAACTCGCGGCGCACCACGCCGCGCAAAGCGGCAACCGGCGCAATTCCCGCGAGTTCGGCGTTGTTCAAAACTTTCGTCCCGGCGCCCCGTTTCCAATCTTTGGACAGAAGTGCGTTGAACGAGAACCCGTGTGTTTCGAGATATTGCATCGCGGCGCTGTCTGTGATGGCAACCCCATCGGTGATGTCGCGCGCGATTGCGGGTGACGCGGCGGCGGCAACGCAAGCAGCCAAGGCCGCGAAGATTCGCTCCAATAACATACACAGTGCCCCACTCGAAAAAAATCCAAACAATAAACATGCAAGGCTAAAAGTCCGCGCGGCGATGCTACGCCAACGGCATTGCGCGCTACAAGCGGGTTTGCGTAAAATTTTGTTGTCCTGGCGCTTCGAAACCTCCCTGGGCCCGCTTGCTGCAGGCGCCGCATTGTGATGTGTTTCAAGCGTTATGGGTGATGATACGTTCAATCTCGGCGTCTTGCTGCGCCGCAGTGTGCCGGTTCGCCAGGTCGATGCTGGGGAAAAGATATTCCTTGAGCACGAGACGGGGAACGAGATGTACGTTGTGGTCTCGGGCCGCGTCGATGTTTTGACCTATGGAAAGGTATTGGAACAGGTTGGTCCAGGCGGCATTTTCGGCGAGATGGCATTGATCGACGAAGGGCCACGCAGCGCCGCAGCAATCGCAGCAGAATCAACCGAAGTCGTTGTCATCGATGAGACCATGTTTGCGGTACTTGTACGCGAGGAGCCGGGGTTTGCGATGGCTGTGATGCGGGTGCTGGCAAAAAGGCTGCGGCGCCGAGAGGTTACGTGACGCCATCCGCCGTTATGTCGAAGCTTTATAGATGAAGAAAAAGGCAAGCACCGCCAGCATGGCGCCGAGGAACCGGTGTACCTTGAGATAGAGGCGCAGAGATTTTCTTTTCGGCTGCCGTGCGGCGCCCGCATGATCGGAGCGGTAGGCCTTAAGCGGGATCAGGTTGTCAAAGGCGTAGAGTAAGCCCGGATGGTCGATCACGTCCGGTTTGTCGGGATCGGGCTTGTCGAAGAATAGAAGAGCAAAGAAAAAGAGGCCGATGCCGAAAAACCAGAATATCAAGTTGAGTGGCTGATGCCCGTAGGACACCGTGTATTTCAAGGCCGAATAACCGCCCGAACAAATCGAATCCAGCATGAATTTGTAAACTTCCTTGGCTGGCAAACCCGTGGCTTGCGCGCGAACCTGCTTCCAGCCGTCGCTTTTCCATGCCGCCGTCAGCTGCGATGTCGAGCATGCATTCCTGTTCTTTAACTCGCTGAGGCCGATCTTGAGGTGCGTCGTGTCGAGGCCCGTCGCTTCGAGGCGGCTTACGAAATTGGCAAACGGCTGAACGCTACGCGATGTGTTGCGAGCGAAAAACTCGATGATGTGGTCTTGCGTCGCTCTGGAGTGCATCTCCTGAGTGTTCGCCGCAGTGGGCGTGACGTCGCATTTGGATTTGAACAGTTCTTCGTCGCTATCGGGGCCGGAGAATTTAGACACAATCTGGTCGGCAGCGCTTCGCGTCATGAAAGTGAGAATGCCGACGTCCATCTGGTCGAAATAGCTTTGCCGGGGCTTTTCGTCGAGATTGACGATCATGTGTCCGGTCTTGAAATCGACGGCGTGCCAAACCGTCATGCTGGGAGATTGTTTCCAGCGTAAAATCGTCGACTTCGCCGTGGTGCCGTCGAGCAAAACGGTGGTGATGTTGAGTGGTTTTCCGTCCGGGGTGTTCCCGGCGATTTCCCCGCTGACATCCACGAGGCAGAGCGTGCCATCGACTTTCATGTTGCGCAGCAGAGCCGTGTTCAGGCCGTCAAGCGCTCCTGCGGTTTCGGCGGATTCACAAACGTTCGGCGTCGCTTTCCCGCCAATGAATGGCCGTCCGCCTGCGACTTCGGCGATAGCCGCATCCGCAAGCTCACGGCTTGGCAGCCTTCTTGACAGGCGATTGAGCAGATTGTCGGTCTCTGCATCTGGATTCCAGTCGCAGTAGGCGGATCCCAGCTTCGGTCGCCGCCCGAATGTCATTTCCGGCATGCGCACATCGCCAGTGATGGCCGCGCCGCTGAGATCGATGCCGACGCGCACGTCAGCAACGCGCATGTCGAGCGAGCCGCCTATCTGGCTCAATGCGCCGCGCAGCATGGTCAGACGCGCTTTGATAAGGACGAGTTTGCCCGCGATGTGCGTGCGGTCGAATCTGAGTTCGCCGTTGTAGACGGAGCCTGTGCCCTCAAAACTTGCACCGATTCTGGCGTCTCTGAGATCGACAGTGTCGTAGGCCCCGTATTCCATGTAGATCGAGCCGTCGATGCGCGCGCGCATCAGGTAAAGGGAGCCGCGAATGTTGGAACCATCGAGGGAAAGGTTCTTTTCCGTGCGGAAGTTGGTGAGCCGCAGTCCGCGCTGCATCATGGCGCCGTCAAGAACAAGGTTTGATTGGATCGCCATATTTTCAAGATTGACAGGATCGCCGAAGTAGCCGCCGAAGATGCGTACGCCTTTCGCGGTGATGGCATCGCGGTAGAGGGGTATCGTCAAAATCGTCTCGAGGAACTTCGAGGTTAGCGCGTTTGCCGTCTGGTATTTTGCCGGATCAACGAATGGCGCGAGCTGCCATTTTTGCCGGCCAAGAACGTGTGCGCTCAATCGGGGTATCGTGCATTCTTTTGAAAAGAGATTTGCTTCCTCACCCTTGACGACACACGACCACACCCATTTTTCGCAATCCGACCAGCCGGCACGTTCTTCGGGACGAAGGTCGCCATCGTTTGCAGGCGCGGGGCACACGGCCGGTTCCGGAAAGACGGTCAAAGTGTCTTGGGCAGATGCCGGGGCTGCAATGCTAGCCGTGAACAATCCGCAAAATACCGAGACGAAGCCCGAGACGAAGAGTGCAACGACGACGCGAAACATCTTTCGCCCCCAACGCAAATAAACGGCCTAATCAATAGACGGACTATATCCGAGATTGCGCGCGGCGGAAGGTGGGCAATCGCACGCTAGAGTCTTTCCGGCTCAAGTTGAAGCATACCCGGAGTTGCGGAGATAGTTGGCGCATTCGCCGGGTGTGAAGCAATCGAGGAGGCTGCCGATACGCGTCCAGACACCTTCGATCGTTCGTTCTTCGGCTTTTCTGAGCAG
>JANOKZ010000100.1:0-14722 GCA_031419515.1 Hyphomicrobium sp. | reverse complement strand
CATCGTGCGCTTTGCCGCGCGCGCGCCGGACTTCGGCGCGTGAGACTTGCACGCCTGCATAAAGCTGAGCCGCCTCGTCACGAAACCCTTCCCATGGCTCAGGTAGACCGGAAAAGTCTCTCGAAAGGCCGCGCCGTTCTGCTTCCTTGAAGGCTTGGGTCAGACGTTGGAGTTGCGACTCGGATATGGCCGCAACGACGATTGCATCTAGTGCGTGGTGCCGGTCGTCCGATAAGCGCTCGCCAGTTGGGGATTTCTTTAATCCGTTTATCCCCCACGCACGCCGCAACTTGGATGTCAGTTCACCGGGCCTGGCAAAGACGCGCCGCGATCCTTCATCAGCCGGATACCGCCGCTTCAACTCGTCCAGCAACACGCGAGTCGCATATCGCGTGTCGTTGAGATTGCGTTCGCGGAACTTTTCCTCAACGGCCTTGGCATCTTTGAGCACTAGGTTGCGCTTTTTTCGGCCTTTCACTAACGTCGACTCAACTCGGGCAACGAATTCGTCCCAGGCAACAGGCGGTTTGTCAGACCCGAACCATTCAAATGGAGTTCGACCTGCCTTGGCCTGGTTTTCGTCCGCAAGACAGAGCGTCTTGTTGATAAAGCTGTCATCGCCGAACCGGCTCCATGGCAAAACGTGGTCAACTTGAACGCTGTTGTCTGTGGCGATCACGGCCCCGATTGGAATTGGCCTATCGGAATAGAGGCTCTTGCCACCCTGTTCCTTCCAAAGTTCGTAGCGCAATAAATCTTCAGCTGAGACATGATCACGTTCCAAAAGTTGTTTGAGGTCTTGGCGTGCGCGATCCTTATCCGCCGTTCGGTCCTTGATGCCTTTTTCTATCTTGCCACGTTCGTCGATGCTCTTACCAACGTCGCGGGCCATTTCGACATGGATGCGGTCAAAAGGGCGGTGCTCGCGTGTGATGGGATCAACAGCATATTTTTGTGTGACCGCGATAACCTGCTTCAACATTTCGCTGAGTGCCTTGCGCGCGACCGGAGAACCAATGTCGGCGATTGTAGTCGCGGGCCTTGCTGTGTGGTCATATCCAGCGTCTTCGGCGGCGTCCGAGTAGCCGAGACCGCGATGAAGCCCTGGGATCATGGCTCGTGCAGCCTTGGCCGAAATGTGGCCCGCACCCTTGAACTTCACGAATGCGCCGTTTTCTAATCCTTCCATAAGTGCGTTGGCAATATGCGACGAGACACCGGCACCCTCTATGCCCCGCCGTATGTCGTCTGGTTCCTCTCGGAATGTCAGCGCTGCGGAAACTTCGTCCAAGGTCTCGGGTTTTGCCGCGAGTGCGTGCCACTCAATTTCACCCATGGCTTCGCAAACAACTTTGCGCAACGCGCATGTGCCTTCTGCCGCACCGCCAAGTCTTGCGACGACGTCGCGTTTTTCATCTTCGGTGGAAACGCCCGCGAAGCGCGTATTTACATCAAGGTTAAGTAGTTTGCGTATGAATTTAAAAGTAAGTGACGCCGTCTTGCCGAAGGTCGCTGTCGCCAGCACGATTTCTTCGGCGGTAAGTTGTCTCTCGATGCGGCCAGTCGCAAGTCGTAAGGATGAAAGTCTAGCAAGGAGCCGGAAGCGTTCGAAGGATGGGCTTCGCTTAGCGGCGCGCCGTTCCTCAGGTTCGAATGGGCACGATCCGACAAGGTGTTCGCTGGATTGCAACGGTCTCTGGCTGAAAGCCTTGTTGGCGAAAGTAGTTTGGAGATCTGAAGAAGCTTGTTCGTTACCAAAGCGGCGCTGAGCGTTGAACAGCGCTTCGACTTCATATGCCTGATCGTCCCGCAGGACCGAACGCGTAAAATCACCTGCCCTGTTTCTGCGTTTTCCAAGAAAATCAGGATCGCGAGCCAACATCTCGCCAACTGTGCGCCAGCGCGAAAGCCTGTCGCGCGTCGCATCGATGGCGCTGAGCATCTTGCTGCTGTCTGCCTTAGCGTTCGCTCCGCGATCCCGTTTAGCGTTGGATCGAAAGCCGCGATGGCGCGCGATATGTCCAAGCGCGACAGCAAATTCTAGCGGATTGAGTTTCCGATCAAGTCCTTCGGCGCGAAGTTGCCAAGGATCGAGGTTTGGCGCGCGCAGTGCATCCTTGTTCGCGGTGCCCAAGAGGCCGTGAGCTAGAAACAAATCACGGATCGCATTCATCCGTTGGCGGCGGCGATTGATTACGCGGCGTTGTCCTCGGTGCAGTCGGCGTATCTGGTTCTTAGGTGTGCGCTCTTTGTCCGTTTCGGGAGCTTCAAAGGTTCTGGCACCGGCAGCAATAATTCGACCCTTCGCCGCTCCCCGCGTGCTTTGGGCATCATACAATTCGATCACGGCCCAGCCGGTTGAAGCGATGCCGCCGTCAATTCCCAGAATTATCACCCCAAACACTCCGCCAACGTGACACTCTCACTTGACATTGGACTGTCGCCGGGGAAGTCTGCAAGCACCATGGGGAAAATGGTAGGAAAGCCACGGCAAGATGGTTTTCCATCGAAGGTTTACCCGCCTGATCGGCAACGGTCAGGCGGGGATACCCGTGTATTTTATGATGGTTATTTTACCCGGCTTACACCGCTAACTCGAATTTTTTAATGTCGCGCAAACGCGGTCGTCGGCCTGCTTTTGTTCGAGCGTTTTCGCCCCACCTGGCGGCTTACCGCTTTGCCAATCAGTCAAGCGCTTGCCACACCAATCGTGACGATCTTCGTCTGGCGTTGCCGGTAGAGAAGCGCGCGGCGAAACAGTCTTGGCGATTGAAGCTGCCCCGGTCGTCTGCGTGTCGGCACATCCTGAAAACGCGCACGCGGTCAGGATCGCAAGAATATTGCGTTGAGTGCTCATAGCTGTTGCTTTCGGTAAGAGGTGGAAGTGCTGCCGGGAGGTCCATGTTCAACGAGAAACGAATACATGCAGGGCAAGCACTTCCCTCGACGGTAAACTGATTTGCGACATGCCGCTTGAGAATTTTGCAACCAGCCAGTTGGCGATTGGATCATCGTCACGCCGCAGCGGCACCAACAGCCGATAATTTGTAAGTCGTCCCCCGTTTTCCCGGCGACGCACTCAAGACGCCGGTAACTTCAAGCGCCTCAACCGCGTCCGTCAATGTCGAATGCCTGCAGGCCAGCGCATCCGCCAGTTTCCGCGTTGAAATTTGCACTACGCCGCCGTGCTGCCGAACATACTCGACCAACCGTGCGGCAGCGATGTTCGCCGACTTCGCTGGTACGACCTCAAACGGCAGCCCCGCGTACAGGATGTTCGGCCGGTGTTCGGCAAAAGCGTTCGCGGGCACTGTTTCCGGGGCTTTGGACTGTTCGCCGCCACTGTACGCCGCGACCTCGATTTTGGGGGTACGGCGTACAAGGTGTTCGGCGGCACTGTTCGGCGCAGGCAAATGAGTCGATGCAACTAAGAGCCCCGCGAACAGACTACCAAGCTCCAATGCCAACACCGGCACAAGGACAAGCCACTCCGCCAGAACGTTCGGCTTCACCACAACGCCAAGGACGGCTAAGTAAGCCGCTAGCGCCGACGCACCGGGGTCCGCTTTGTCAACAACTGGCGCTTCTGTACGGGCTCCCGCATTACTGCCTAGGATCGAAGTAAGTTCAGCGCGCCGGGCTTGTGATTTTTCTACTGCCTGGCGCTCGGCATTGAGCGCTTCAATCTGCGGGCAGACGCGCTTCGACGTGGTGCCGTAGTCATTGCTATCCTTGTCGGCGTAGCACCGGGCAGTAGGGTTGCCTGCAACGAGCGTCGAAATCTTCGCCGCGATAACAGCCGGCTGCGTTGCCGGAAGGCTGGCAAGTTCGTCTTCGAGTACGGTACGCTGGCGGCTCGCATCTTTGGTTTCGTTTATCTGTTCTTGCCGGGTCGCCGTCGTGTCGCTGCGAGACCTTGCCATCAAGGAAAGCTCGGCAGTCAGACTGTAGACGCACGCCACGACCGCTAAGAGGCCCAACGCACACCGATGCGAACCTGTCCTTGTTGCCGAGAGAGCAGCGGCGAGAGCTTGGGGCTTTGCGACTTCAAGAGACACGGCCATTGCGACGGCGGCCCATGCCATTAATTCGCTTGTGCTGTGACTCGATTGGTACGCATAGACCGCGCCGAAAGTTGTCGAAGAGCCGACAAGACGTAAGCACCCGGCGAGGACCGCCTAGCATAGACGTACTGACTTGTTCTGATAGTGACCGTCTTGGTCACTGTTGGAGATAGGTCCGTGCCTACGTCTGGAGATAGGACTTCGCGAGATTTTGCGGTGATGACGACGCGGCGGATTTGGAGCGCCGATGACAAGCGCCGGATCGTCGATGAAGCCTCACGCCCTGGCGCCAACATCTCGCGTGTGGCGCGTCGCAATGGGGTGGGGCAGAGCTTGCTGTACCGCTGGCGCAAAGAGGCTGCCGCATCTGGCGATCAGGCTCCGAAGTTTGTTGCGGTCGCATTGCCGCCACCTGAGCCCCAACCACCCAATCCAAAGCCCCGGCAACTGATCGAAGCTGTGGCGTGCGTTGCTCGCCCTGCTTCGCTGATCGAAGTTGTCCTTGTGAGCGGGCATACGCTTCGCGTCACTGCTGACGTCGACCCAGATAGCTTGTCCCGGATCATCGCAGCCCTGGCTGGCAAGTCGTGATCCCGGTTCCAGCAGGCGTCCACGTGTGGCTGGCTGTGGGCCACACCGATATGCGGCGCGGTTTTCCAGGGCTTGCTGTGCTCGTGCAAGAAACATTGAAGGCTGATCCGCACAGCGGGCATCTTTTCGTGTTCCGTGGAAAACGCGGCGATCTCGTGAAGATCATCTGGCACGATGGCCATGGCGCGTGCCTGTTCCAAAAGCGGTTGGAGCGCGGGCGATTTATCTGGCCGGTGACAACTGGCGGCGCGGTGACGATCTCGGCGGCACAACTTGGCTATATGCTGGAAGGGATTGATTGGCGCGCGCCGCAAAAGACATACCGGCCAGAAATTGCAGGATGAAAATGATGGATGAGTGATCGCAGGATAAGGCGTACATCCGCGAAGCAGTGTAACATGCAGCCTGATGATCGATCTGGCCACGCTTCCGAAAGATATAGCCGCGCTGACAGCGCTGCTCTTGAACGAGAATGCGGCGCGTCTGGCGGCCGAAACTCGCGCACTCGACCTTGACGGCCAGATTGCCCATCTGAAGCTGACCATTGCCAAGATGCAGCGCGATACGCACGGCGCGTCATCGGAAAAAGGTGCGCGTCTCCTTGATCAAATGGAACTGCAGCTTGACGAGTTGATTGCAACTGTGGCCGAAGGCAAGGCCGCGGCCAGCATCGATGTGCCATGCGCCGTTGATGGCCTGGTTGAGGTTGAGGCTTCTCAGAAACCGGCCCGCCGTCCGTTACCCGCGCATCTGCCGCGCGAACGGGTCGTGCATCAGGCTCCCTGTCATTGCGCGCATTGCGGCAGTGACCGGCTGCGCAAGCTTGGCGAAACCACCACAGAAACGTTGGAGATCATTCCCGTCGCCTGGAAGGTGATCAGCCACGTCCGCGAAAAGTTCAGCTGCCGGGCTTGCGAAAAGATCACCGAAACGCCAGCGCCATCACATCCGATTGCGCGTGGCCGCGCCGGGCCGCAGTTGCTGGCGCATATTCTGTTCTCCAAATATGGTGCGCATCTGCCGTTGAACCGGCAGAGCGAGATCTACGCAAATGACGGCATTGATCTCGATGTCTCGACACTGGCCGATTGGGTCGGGGCGTGCAGCGCGACGTTGCAGCCGCTAGTTGATGAAATCGAAAGGCATGTGCTCTCGGGCGAACGCATTCACGCCGACGATACGACAGTGCCGGTGCTTGCTCGCAATAAATGCGTAACCGGGCGGTTGTGGACGTACGTGCGCGATGATCGGCCGTTTGGTGGCGGCGCGGATGGTCCTGCTGGAAGCGGGCTCGCCTCCGGCAAGACTGGGCATCCTGAGCGCCAGAAATGTGCGGCACCGGCAGCGCTGTACTATTACTCGCCAACGCGCGGCGGCGAACATCCCGAACGCCATCTCGCCAGCTACAGCGGTCTTATGCAAGCCGATGCCTACTCGGGTTACAACGGGCTCTACGTCAAAGGCCGCAAACCGGGCGAGATCATCGAGGCGGCGTGTTGGGCGCATGGCCGGCGCAAGTTCTTCGAACTGGCCGAGTTGCAAAAAGCACCCGTCGCCCTTGAAGCCGTGCGCCGCATTGACGACCTGTTCGCCATCGAACGCGAGATCAATGGCCAGCCTCCGGACATTAGACGCGCACTACGGCAACAGCGATCGAAGCCTTTGGCCGATGAACTCGAAACGTGGCTCCGCGAAGAGCGAAAAAAGCTATCTTCAAAAGCGCCGGTCGCGAAAGCGATCGACTATAGCCTGAAACGTTGGCCCGCATTCACGCGGTTCCTCGACGACGGCCGCATCTGCATGTCGAACAACGCCGCCGAACGCGCGGTGCGGGGCATCGCGATTGGGCGAAAGAACTGGACGTTCTGCGGCAGCGATTCCGGCGGCCGCCGGGCTGCAGCCATCTATACGCTGATCGAAACCTGCAAACTGAACGATGTCGATCCGCGCGCCTGGCTCGCAGACGTGCTCTCACGGCTCGCCGATTATCCCGCCAAAGGCATCGCGGGGCTGCTGCCCTGGAACTGGAAGGCGGCGCAGACTGCAACCGACGCTGTTGCAGCCTAAATCCGAGCCGTACCTGCGGTCCTGGCCGGATGTTTACGTCATGGCCGCGTCGCGCCTGCGATCATGCCGAAGGCACGACAGGCGGCCACCCACGACAAGCATCAGCGCGTTTTTTGAAAGCGACGTGGCTTGACTTTGCGTTTTATTGAAATCTGTTGTGTTGAGGTTTGTCGTGGGTGGCCGACGACTACGCGATGCTTCGCATCGCCTCGGCCATGACGAGGTTTGCTTACGTCCCTTTCCTTCGCGGAAAGGCGCGGCTTTCGCGCCCGGCTTTCTTCGCAGCGCCTTGGAGTTGGGTGCGGAAGACGTCGCGCCGTTCATGGATGGAGGCGATGACGAGGCCGGTTGGAACGCCAAGGCCAACGAGCGCCGCTTCCGACAATTGCAAGCTCGCTTCGATGGTTTCGGGCACCGCGTCGTTGACGCCGAGAGCGTAGAGGTGGCGTGCGTGTTCCGCGTCCTTGGCGCGGGCGACGATGACGAGCTTGGGGTAGGCTTCGCGGATGGCGGCGACGATCTCGTCGATGTCGCTTTGCGTGTGGATGGTGATGATGGCAGCCTTTGCCGTGTCGAGTCCGCAGTGCTTCAGGAATTCGAGTCTACGCACGTCGCCGAAATAGACGGGCTTGCCTTGGCGGCGCATGGAGCCAACGAGCGGTGCCGCGTTATCGGCCGCAATATAGGGAACTTTGTGTTCTTCAAGCATGTCGCCGATCAATTGGCCGACGCGGCCGTAACCGACGACGAGCGCTTTGATTTCGGTGTCGCCCGGCGGCAGGGCCGAGAGTTCCGGGTCGGCGGCTGTGAGTGGGGCGCTGGCTTTAGCGAGGCGTCGCCCGAGTGCGCCGATGGGCGGGATGAGCGCCATGGTCAGCGACACGGATGTCAGCAGCATGCTGGTGTGCGTCGCGGAGACGAGGCCGTAACTCAACGCCAGCGTCAGCACGATAAACGCGAATTCGCCGCCCGGCGCGAGGAGTGCGGCGGTCTCGATTGACGTTGGCTTGGAGATGCCGAACCAGCGGCACAGGCCGAAAATAATGAGCGCTTGAAGTGCGAGCAGTAGTGCCGTCATCCCGAAAATGTTGAGTGGGTTAGCGGCGAGCACGGCTGGGTCGAGGCTGAGGCCGACGGAAAAGAAGAAGACGCCGAGCAGCAGAGATTTTATGGGCTCAACAATGGCTTCGATGGCGCGGCGGTATTCGGTCTCGGCCAACAGTAGTCCCGCGACGAACGCGCCAAGGGCCATGGATAGGCCGGCGGCGGCGGTTGCAAAGCTGGTCCCAACTGCGACAAAGAGGGTTGTGGCGATGAACATGTCGTGGCTGCCGGTCTGCGAGACGAGACGGAACAGTGGCTGCAACAGAAAGCGGCCGACGACGACAATGACGGCGAGCGCCGCGGCGGCCTGCGCAAGGGCCTTGAAGATGCCGGTGACGATGGAGCCACCAGCGCTTGGATCGAGAACGCCGAGCAGGAACAGGATCGGCACGACGGCGAGATCTTGAAACAGCAGGATCGAAAAGCTCGTCCGGCCGGTTGCAGTGGCCATTCGCTTTTGTCCGGACAGCTGCTCGATGACGATGGCGGTTGAGGAGAGCGATAGAGCCGCGCCAATAACAAGAGCACTGACCGGGGCAATGCCCAACGCCACGGCAAGGAGTGCGATCACGCTTGAGGATATGAGAACTTGCGCGGCACCCAAGCCGAAGACCAAACGGCGCATGGTCATCAGGCGTTCGAACGAGAGTTCGAGACCAATCAGGAAGAGCAGGAACACAACGCCTAATTCCGCGAGTTTTCCCACGCGCTCGGGGCTTGAGACCGTAATCCAGCTAATGGGCGGGAAAACATCCGAAAGCGTGCCGAGGCCTTTAGGGCTGAGAAAAGCGCCGGCAAGTAGAAAGCCGAGTACGGGGCTGACTTTGAAGCGGTGCATCAGCGGCACGACGACGCCGGCCGTGCCGAGCACGAGTAGCACGTCCTTGTAGGCTGCCAAATCGACGTCCGCTGCCATGGATCTCCCTCAAGTGAAACGACCCGACTATGGGCCCAACTATGGGGGAGCGAAGCGCCGTCCACCACTCCGAACTTCGCAGCCGAGGAGTAGTCTGCAGAGCAGCCATTCGCGGCGCCACTACAACCGCAGTGCCACGAGTACGTAACGGTCAGACGCGATAACCGGCCGTAGTTAACCGGACCTTAGCTGGCATCGGCTATTTTTATCGATTGTTGCGCTGGCTCGTGGGGGCTGGCGACGGCGTTGTGGCGTGGCAGGCGTTTGCGTATGCGGGTTTTATGGCCATTGATCGGTGTCTTGCGCCGGGCCCGCGAAAGCGGTCCGGGTGATGCGCATGATCAATCTAGCCTTGCCAACATAGGCGGGATTGGGCTTCAGCCGCCGCCCTTGCCCCGTCCGTTTCATTTGTTTTCGCCCTTCGGTGTCGCGCCCGGATCTATTATGGACGGGCCGCAGCCCGGTAGCGCTCAGAACACGGCGCCTCATCTGCGCGGCGGGCTGCTGCGCCGCATGTTTTTCCGCCTCTCCTGGAAATGGCGCATCATTGTTGGGGTTCCGGCATTGGCTGCCGCGACGGCCCTTCCCTGCCTTGCGGCCTTGATGGTCTACTACACGGTCTCGTTTCCCCACCCGCTGGCCATGCGCAATAAGGAGCGTGCACCCGTTGTGCGCATCTTGGCGCGCGACGGCTCTGTGCTTGCCGAACGCGGCGCGGCGCATGATTACATGCCACTCGACCTCTTGCCGCGACACGTCACAGGCGCTGTCGTCGCAACCGAAGACCGGCGCTTCTTCGACCACTACGGGCTCGATCCTGCAGGGCTTGGCCGGGCCTTTTTCGCCAATCTGCGCGCTGGACGCTTTGCACAGGGCGGCTCGACGCTCACGCAGCAGTTGGCCAAGAACCTATTTCTTACGCCGGAGCGGACGCTTTCGCGCAAAGTCGAGGAACTCGCGCTTGCCTTGTGGCTCGAACTCAGGCTGTCGAAACCAGACATCCTGGAACTCTATCTCAATCGCGTGTACTTCGGCGGCGGCGCCTACGGCATTGAGGCTGCAAGCCAGCGCTATTTCGACAAGTCGGCGCGG
The DNA here is from genome assembly GCA_031419515.1 of Hyphomicrobium sp. Taxonomy (GTDB): domain Bacteria; phylum Pseudomonadota; class Alphaproteobacteria; order Rhizobiales; family Hyphomicrobiaceae; genus Hyphomicrobium_B. Next base: position 4,888 of record JANOKZ010000100.1, on the reverse strand, counting down.
GAACTGACGCTCAGTGAAGCGGCACTCATCGCGGGATTGCTCAAGGCACCCTCTAAATACTCGCCCGCCGTCAGTCCTGGCGCGGCCCGCGCGCGTGGCCGTGTCGTGCTTAACAAAATGGTGGAAGCCGGAATTATCTCACGCGCCGACGAAGCCAAGGCGCTCGCCGAACGCATGGTGTTTGCCGAGAACAAATCTCAAAAAGATGCGTCTGGCATCGAGTATGCCGTCGATTTCGTGCTTGAGCGCTTGCCGCCTCTCGTTGGCAGCGGACACGCGGAAGTTATCGTCGAGACAACGCTCGACGCATCGCTTCAGCGCCTTACCAATAATATTGTCGCCAAGTCTCTCGCGCGCCAGGGCGAAACGCTGGGCGTTGGACAAGCGGCCGTTGTACTGCTTGACAACGACGGCGGTATTCGCGCGCTTGTCGGCGGGCGCAACTACGCAGAGAGCCAATTCAATCGCGCCGTGAAAGCGCGCCGCCAGCCGGGCTCGGCCTTCAAGCCTTTTGTCTATCTCGCGGCAATTGAAAGCGGCTTGACGCCGGACAGCGCGACTTATGACCTGCCGCTCGCCATCGACGGCTGGGCTCCACGCAATGACAACGGCCAGTATGTGGGCGAGATAACGCTAAGACGCGCGCTCGCGCAGTCGGTCAACACGGTTGCCGTGCGGCTCAATCAAGAGGCCGGGCGCGGACGCACCATTTCGGTGGCACGCCGTCTCGGCATTAAATCGGATTTGAGGGAAGAACCGTCTCTGGCTCTTGGCACATCAGAGGTTTCGTTGCTGGAATTGACCGGCGCATATGGCGTTTTCGGAAACGGCGGCGCGGCAATTGAACCGCACGCCATCCGGCGCGTGCGCATGAGCTCGGGCCGGGTTCTCTTTGCGCGCGAAGCAACGCGGACCGCACAAGTCGTCGATCCCGTGCACGTGGGTGCTATGAACGACATGCTCAACGCGGCGCTCGTCAATGGAACGGGACGCCGGGCGGCTATTCCCATGCACCCGGCGGCCGGCAAGACGGGCACCAGTCAAGATTTCCGCGACGCGTGGTTTGTTGGTTATACGGCGCATCTAACGGCCGGTGTTTGGATCGGCAATGACAACGGCAAGGCCATGAACAAGGCTGTCGGCGGCGGATTGCCTGCCGAGATTTGGCGAGAGATCATGACGGTTGCTCATGATGGTAAGGCGCCTTTGATGTTGCCTGGAACGGAATCGCGCGCCGCAAGGGTGCCTGTTGCGGCAGTGCCCGTAGCGGGCCGTGCCGAGAGTTTGGCCACGAGTGAAAATTTGCCTTGGCTGAGTGCCGCCACACCTGGCTATCAGCCTCCGCAAACGGCGCCGCCACAAGGGCGCATTAAGGTTGTGCCGCCCGCTATTGTCCATCCGGTTGAACCGATCGGCGAGGATTTCATAAATCAGGCGATCGCAGGAGCGGATGTTTCGCCGTCAGACGAAATGTTGGCGGCAAGTGCCGAGAAGAAGGTGGAACGACCCAAAGGCATGATGTCGCTTGGTGGCTGGTGGTAGTTGGCGGCTGGTGGCAGGGAATTTCTCTTTTGCTATTCGCCGCCCATTTGTCCCGCGCCGTAGCGGTGAAGATCGAGACCGTAGACCTGAAGCCAGCGTTTGGATGTTTCGAAGTCCGGCAAGGTCTTTCTAACGAGCGCCCAGAAGCGCGGACCATGGTTCATTTCCGCAAGATGTGCCACTTCATGGGCGGCGACGTAATCCAGAATAGCCGGCGGCGCCAGAACCAGACGCCAAGAGAAAGACAGGACACGGGTTGTTGAACACGAGCCCCAGCGGCTCGTTTGGTCGCGCACGACTATGCGTTTGGGTTGCACATTGAGGCGCTTGGCGTGCGCCATGACTGCAGAATCGAGATCGCGTTTAGCTTCATCAAACAGCCAGCCGCGCAGCCGCTTTTCCGCTGTGGCGTCAGAGCCCGGGACGCAGATTTCAGGTCTCGGCGCCGCCGTGCCGTTCAACTCAACAAGCCGCGACGGTCCAGAGCCAGTGAAAACGATGGCATGAGGTTCGCCCCGCAACGGCATTGCGCTGCCATGCACAAACGGCACGGGATCGGGAAGATTATCAAGGCGTTCGCGCACCCAGTCCATGTTTCGCGAGATAAAGGAGCCTGCTTCATCGAGATCGCATTGCAGTGGGATCGTGACGATCACGGCTCGGCGCGTGCGGCTCACGCGCAATGTCAGGCGCCGCGCGCCCGCGTGACGCCTCACTTCCACGCACGCACCCATGTCTTCGATATTGGTGTCTTCTATGCCGGTGCTGCTGCCGTTCGTGGGAATGGATCGTCTGGACTTCCGCATGCCGCTTGATCCCCGGTCGTTAAAAGTCTGCACTGATCGTGTGAACTGAGCACTGAGTTGGCATCAGCAGAAAAAACAATTGCCGAAATTCATGCGGCGTCCTGATGAGCATGAACTAGAGCAATATCCGATCAGACAGGATCGCTTTAGCGATCAACTGATCGGATAAAATTGCTCTAGCAAGCTTCAACGCGACGCTCCAGACGTATTAGTCCTTGTTGGGACATTGATGGCCTGGGCTGTTGCGCGCTGGCCGCATGCTAAGGCGAACGTGATTTTAAAGTGATTTGTTGAGTATCGAGACAACTTGTTCAACGTTTGTCGTGTGCGGGATGTGTGTAACGAAGGTGCCGTCCGGGCCCATCAGGTAAATAATCGCAGCATGATCGTATGTATAGCTGCCGGGTGTCGCATCGTCGCTGACTTTCTGAGCATAGACCCTGTAGGCCTTTGCAGCTGCTGCGAGTTCCGTTTCGCTGCCAGTTAAGCCGACAAGCCGCGGATGAAAACTCTTGACATACTCGGCAAGCTTTTCCGGCGTGTCGCGCTGCGCGTCGAGCGTGATGAAAATGGGTGTTACTTTTGCGCCCTTTTCGCCGAGTTTATCAAGCGCTGCTGACATCACCTGCAAACCCGATGGACAGATGTCGGGACAGTTTGTAAAGCCAAAAAATATGAGTAGCGGATGGCCAAGAAAGTCTTTCTCCGTAACGCGTTTACCCGTGTGATCGGTCAATGAGAACGGGCCGCCGATCAAGGCTTTGCCTGTTTCGACAGGCGTGCCCTGCCCCAAGTTGGTGGTGCCGTTACTTGGAAGAAGTGCAAATGCCAGTGCCGCGCCGGCGATGATCCCGAGAAGTGCAAGCACAATAGTTTTCGGTTGCATGATGTGATCCTAGAGGGCTTTGGTGCGGACGATCTGGTGTAGTGTTCTACAATTGCAATTGCGGACGGTGGGCTCCGGCGTGCGCGCTTGACAGTGAGCCAATGTGCGGCGAGGGGCAAGCCATGGTAGGCTGCGGCGTCGGGTCACGAGAAGGAAAGTTTGGCCGTGAATACAAGACGCCGGGACGTAAAATCAAAAGGTATCGTCAGCGAACGCGAAAGCCAATTGCGTTTGCAGACGAGCGTGCGGCTCAGGTGGCTCGCAATACTTGGCCAGCTGCTGGCAATTGGCGTCGTGACAGGTATTTATGGCTTCGCCTTGCCAGTTGGAAGTTGTTTGGTTCTAATTGCGCTGTCGGCTTGGCTTAACGTGTATCTTTCAATCCGCTTTCCAGTCCGCCACCGGCTCGATACCAGGTTTGCCACCTTGCTGCTCGCTTACGATGTCTTGCAGCTTGCCGCGCTGCTTTACTTGACTGGGGGCATTCAGAACCCATTCGCAATTTTGATGGTCGTGCCGGTCACCGTTTCGGCGGCCACACTCCCGGTTCGATCAACATTGCTTCTCGGCGCGATTACAATTCTGTCGGCAACGATCCTTGTAACTAAGTATCATGCCTTGCCCTGGTACGATGGAATCCGGTTCGAATTGCACAGAGACTATAAAGTCGGAAGCCTTGCGGCGCTATTCGCCGCGACGGTATTTCTGGCTTTCTATACGTGGCGGATCAGCAAGGAAGCGCGCCTCATGTCGGCGGCCTTGGCTGCGACCGACACCGTGCTGGCGCACGAACAACGATTGCATGCGCTCGATGGCCTGGCTGCGGCTGCTGCACACGAGCTTGGTACACCACTCTCGACGATCGTGCTGGTGGCTAAGGAACTCGAACGGGATCTGGGCGCCGACAGTAAGTACATCGAGGACTTGGCGCTATTGCGCAGCCAGGCTCTGCGTTGCCGGGAAATCTTGCAGAAGCTGACGAAGAGTCCGGACGAGCAAGATCCAATGCACGCCAGCGTTTCAGTCCGGGAAATCATAGACGAATCTGCAGCGCCCCATAGACAGAGCGGCAAACGCTTAGTGATTACGGCGGGGGCTGCAGCGGATGCGCAAGGCGCCGATCGGACGGAGCCCGTTGGCGAGCGGCGGCCTGGGGTGATCTATGGCCTTGGCAACATTATCGAGAACGCTGTTGATTTTGCCGCCTCGGAGGTCGAAATCGGTGCGCGTTGGAGTGAAAGCGACGTGATTGTCACGATTGCCGACGATGGTCCGGGCTTTCCGGCCGAGCTCATGGACAGTATCGGCGAGCCCTATGTGTCGACGCGCCGGATGCAGGAGACGCGCGAAACTGAGCATTCGGGGCTGGGTCTTGGCTTTTTCATCGCCAAAACACTCTTGGAGCGCTCTGGAGCAACGGTGGTATTTTCGAATCGACCGGCGCCCCGGCAGGGCGCGCTCATTCAAGTTTTTTGGCCCCGGCACGTGTTTGAACTCCGAAACAACAACCTTGGACCCACTGATGGCGCTGGAACGGAGACTTTCGCCGTATAAACGGCCTAAATTTGGTATTGTTGGCCGCTTTAACGATTCAAAGTAACCTCTTAACGTTTTTCCTCCAGACAGCCTATTGCGCCGCAGTTGCGGCCGTAGG
>JANOKZ010000099.1:0-8315 GCA_031419515.1 Hyphomicrobium sp. | reverse complement strand
GGCGGTCGCCACCACACGCTCACGCAGATCATAAGAGTAGGGTCTCGCCATGCATGCTGGCCTCCAGATCCAGTATGCAGTTTGAATCGGATCCTAAGCGATTTGGGAATCCCAAACGATTCAATTAGAGTCAGAAAGACTCTAGCTGCTTTGCAGCATCCTCGCCACTCGTGGCGCGAAGTAGGTGAGAATACCGGCGGCACCCGCGCGCTTGAAGGCCATAAGGCTTTCCATTATCGCCTTGTCACAATCAAAGGCGCCGGCTTCGGCTGCGCGCACGATCATCGCGTATTCGCCCGAGACTTGATAGGCGAATACCGGGATCTGGAATGTTTCCGACACGCGCCGCACGATGTCGAGATAGGGCATGCCGGGTTTCACCATCACCATGTCGGCGCCTTCAGCGATGTCGAGGGCTACTTCGCGAATTGCTTCATCTGAATTCGCCGGGTCCATCTGGTAGGTGCGCTTGTCGCCCTTCAAGAGCCCTGTTGAGCCGACCGCATCGCGGAACGGGCCATAAAAGGCACTGGCGTATTTCGCGGCGTAACTCATGATCTGCGTGTTCTTGTGGCCTGCCGCCTCGAGGCTCGCGCGAATGGCGCCGATGCGCCCGTCCATCATGTCGGACGGCGCGAGGATGTCGGCGCCCGCTTCAACCTGCGTGATCGACTGTTTGATGAGTGCGGCGATGGTCTCGTCGTTGGCGATCTCGTCGCCGGTCATCAGGCCGTCATGGCCGTGGCTGGTGTAAGGGTCGAGCGCCACGTCGAGGATGATGCCGATATCGAGGCCGGTCTTCTTGATGGCCCGCGTGGCGCGGCACACAAGGTTTTCGGGATTGAAGGCTTCGCGCGCATCCTCGCTACGCAATTTTTCGCCGCTATAGGGAAAAAGCGCGAGCGCCGGGATGCCAAGTCTGGCAGCTTCGTGCGCCGCCTCCACAACTTGATCGACGCTCAAGCGCTCGACGCCCGGCATGGAAGCGACGGCTTCGCGTTTTGCTTTGCCCTCCATCACAAAGATCGGCCAGATCAGATCGGCAGCGGATAACGTGTTTTCCGAAACAAGGCGCCGCGACCAGTTTGCCTTGCGGTTGCGGCGCAGGCGAACGGCTGGATAGCAACCGGGGGCTGACGGCAAAGGCGCATCTGGCGGAGACTTGTGTGTCGGCATGAAAAGCGGGGTCCGGACATCAGGGGTCTGCGGGCAAGGTTCGCCGCACATGAGCGGAAGCGGGCCTTTTTGATAAGCCCGCTAGCTTAAAGCGGTTAGCGAAATGGATAAGGATCGCTCAATCGCAGATTTTGACCGATTTGCGCTGGGCCATATCAACGTGGAAGTGATTACGATGAGCGGAATTGGCTTCCGGCCCGAGCGTGGTGCCAAACACGCGGCAGGTGGAGGCATGCACTTCGTGCATGAACGCTTCGCGGCGCGCTTCGTCCGAAAGCTTCGCGTTTGTGGTTAGTTTTGGTGCCGTCTTTGGGCCGCCAAGGTGATCCGGGCTGATGGCGAATGCCCCTGCGACCGGCTTGGTGCGGCGGGCGGCGATTTCAGCGCCCTGGTCTTGCCTGCCTCCGGCACCTTTAACAATCGTCACTTTTGAGTTCCCGGCCGCTTCGGTTTCTTCTGTCGCTTCATTCTGGGTTGGCTGCTGCGGCGTTTTCTTTCCATTCGGCTTGGCCGCGGCCTGGGCTGCTTCGGCGGCTTTTGCGGCGGCGATTTTTTCAGCGGCGAGTTTTTCCGCCTTGGCCTTTTCAGCCGCGATGCGGGCGAGGATCTCGCGTTGCGGCGTGCCCCAGTGTTCAAGCACGTAAGCCGCCTTGCCCGTTGCCGTAACGAATCCGCGGATATCGAGCGCGTTCGCGACGCCGTGTTCGCTGAGCCGGCCCCCCTTGCGGCCGTAAGCGTTGCGGCACGCGTACGAACTCATGGTTTCGATCTTGATGACCTCATTGCCGAGCTTTTGCTTGGCAAGGGGCTGCACGTCAGTCTTCATCCAGCTGTAGAGCGCTTCAGCCATTTCGCAGGTGATAATGGCAGGGGGCGACAATGCAACCTCGGGATTTTTGCCGATACTGACGAGCTGAATGGGCGCGGGGGTGCCGCACGCGCCGTCCTTGATCGGCGCTTCGGCTATTGCAACCGCTTGGATGCGTTTCAGAATAGCGGTGCAGCGCGATTTTGCGTCGGCAATCTCTGCCGCGGACCAAGTCGGCGGCGGCTTCGTTGCAGCGTCCGCTTCGTCCTTGGCCTCGGGGACAGTGACCGGCCAGGACTTCTGCGGCGGCTTCTTGAGTAACTCGGGATTTGCCTTGAGGTCCGCGCCAGGACCAATCTTCTTTGCTTGCGGAGACGTTGATTCCGGAGACGGTGCTATTGCCTGTGCCTTAGCTTTACTTGTGACATCGGCGGCCGGGCGCGCGACAGGTTCAGAACCCGCCGGGAAACCTGCGGAGAACGCCGCTACAACTGATAAGGCCAAGACGCAGTGTACTTTCTGCATTCTTTGAACGTCCCCCAGAAGCGCGGATGCTGCTCACTTGTGGACAAGCCCCCCGCCTGCCCACTCGCCTATTGACTTACGCGGCTTGTCGCAGCCGCGAATCAGCCCCTCGACTTTGATGTCGAAACCGTGGCCTGTATAGAGACAAAATGTGGCGGAGCAAGGATTTACGGCGTTTGCACACTGCCGCCATGCGCATAACACTTGATAGAAATCGGGAATGACGGAACCAGTGCTCGATTCACGACCTGCGCAACAAGATGGCGCACCTAAAGTGCGAGTTGAACGCAAGGGCGCGCTCGTGAACTTCGTACTGAACCGGCCGAACGTCCTGAACGCGTTCGACGACGATATGCGCCGGATCTTGACCGAAGAGTTACCGCGCATCGCCCGCAATCCCGATATCTATGTCGTACTTCTTACGTCTGCGAGCGCGAAAGCCTTCTGTGCCGGCGGCGATGTGCGTTCGCTCGCCGCCGAAGCCAAACGCGATATGGCCAAGACGCGGCAGTATTTCGCCAATGAGTATCGGCTGGATTGGCTGCTCGATTGCTTCTCAAAACCGGCCGTCTCATTGATTGACGGAATTTGCATGGGATCGGGTGCCGGATTGACGTCATTCAATACGCATCGCGTGGCAGCTGAGAATTACAAATGGGCAATGCCGGAAACGGCAATTGGATTGTTTCCCGATGTTGGCGTTGCGCATGTGCTGGCACGCATGCCGTGGCCGACGGGGTTATATCTCGGGCTCACGGGGCGTAGCGTCAACCGTGCTGATGCCCATTGGCTTGGCCTCGCGACGCACTGCATTTCATCTGCGCATTTTGGAAGAATAACATCGTTGCTTTCAGAGGCCGAGCCGATCGATCCGTTGCTTGATAATTTGCATGAAACGCAAGGAGCAGGCCCGCTTGAGAACGAAGCGGACATGATTAGAGACTTTTTTTCCGGCGCGTCGATCGGCCATATCGTAGATGCTCTGCAACGTGCCAATGGTGCTGGCAAGGGCGCTGCGAAGATGTGGGCCGATGCGGCTCTGGCGGATTTAATGAAGCGTTCTCCGCTGTCCCTTAAAATTACCGACAGGCATATACGCGAAGCGCGCAAACTCGATTTGCGGCAAACGCTGATTCAGGATTATCGCTTGGCGTGGCGCTGCTTAGAGGCGCCGGACTTCGCAGAAGGCGTACGCGCGGCGCTTATCGATAAAGACAATCGTCCGAAGTGGTCGCCGCCATCTCTGGATCTCGTAACGGCGGAAATGGTCCAAGCTTACTTCGCGCCGCTTGGATCTGACGATCTGCAGCTGTTGTCGCGCGAGGAGATGCAGGCCGCGCGCTTTTAACGGCTGGCTACTTTAACTTGCGGTCGGGCGAATTGCATAAAACTTTATGCAATCTCTTTGCTGTTTATTGCCCAGACCAGCAAAATGGGGTGAATCGAGCTTAATAGTCCGTGTTTTTGACCCCCCGTTACTATTCTTTTACTATATCTATTTAGTCGCCATTTATTCATCTGCGGTATCTGTTGGGCAACCCGGAATAATCGGGACAAGACGTCAAAACAGGTAAGAGGCAGGGTCATGAGTATTGCATTGGACGTGGCGCGCCAGAAAGCGCCAGCACAGGACGAAACGTTCCGCACCGAATATCTTCAGGCTCTGCGCCTGATCGAGCGGCTCCATCGTCTTCTTCTCGACGTGATCAAGGACGAGTTCGACCGTCAGGGCGAAGCCGAGTTGAACAGCGTGCAAGCGCTGCTTCTCTACAACATCGGTGACAGCGAATTGACGGCCGGCGAATTGAAGTCGCGCGGCTATTACTTGGGGTCGAACGTTTCTTATAACCTCAAGAAGCTCGTCGACATGGGCTACATTCACTACAAGCGGTCCGATACCGATCGCCGCTCGGTACGCGTCAGCCTGACCGACAAGGGCATGGCTGCTTGCGATATCGTGCACAAACTCTACCACCGCCAGCTTGGTTCGGTTCAGGCCGTCGGCGAAATCTCGGGCGATGACTTCAAGGGCTTGAATAAAGCACTTGTACGTCTGGAGCGCTTCTGGTCCGACCAGATCCGCTACAGGCTGTAAAGGCTGCTGGCAGGCAGTTTCGATGGGGGTCGACGCGAAGGCCATCCGGGCAACCGGGTGGCCTCACGCGTTTTTGGCGACTGCCAACTGTGGCCCGCTGAACGCGGTGCAGCAAATTTCAGGCTTAAGGCGCGCTTGGGGCTCGCAGGCGCGGCCCAGCAATCCTATACATACTGGCACGAACACCGGGTGGGCTGGGGATCACACCTCAATAACTTTTGATGCGATGGCAACCTTTGGTTAAGGGTTTTCGCGGAGCTCTAGAACCCTCGGGAACTTTGTGTTTCGCGTGCGGCCCAAATCGGTTGATACCGGATGCCAGGAAAGATTGCGCACGACATGATGATGATTGCTTCCGCATTGCGCCGCAGAGCCTTTGAACACATCGCGGCTTTTGTTTTGGGCGCCGTTCTCTCTGCACCGGTACTGTTTATACCGGGCCGCGCCTCGGCTCAGGAAAACAAGGCCTTTTTCCAATTCGGACAGCCGGGCCAATTGCCAGGCTCAAGTTCCACCTACGACCGCGAGTTCATCCGCGAGTGGGAAGCAAACCCGCCCAAGGGCTTTGCCACGCTTTCAAAATCCAACGTCGAACCGACCAAGGCCGCCATCAAACTCTATTCGGACATCCTGGCGCAAGGCGGGTGGGCGCCGGTTCCCGAGATCCAGTTGCAGGCTGGCGGCAAGGATCCCGCCGTTGCATTGCTGCGCACGCGGCTTTCGATATCCGGGGACTACAAGGACCAAAATGACGGCTCGGCTTCGTTCGATCTCGAACTCGAAAAGGCGGTTAAGCGTTTCCAGGCCTCGAATGGCTTAACGCCAACGGGCATTGTCGATAAGCGCACGATTGCAGCGCTCAACGTTCCGGCAGCCGCCCGATTGAAGCAGTTGAAGACGAACCTCGGCCGCCTGCTAGAACTCGCCGGCTCGACGAGTAAAAAATACGTGATGGTGAACATTCCATCAGCCCATATCGAAGCCGTCGAAAACGGGCAGATCGTGGCCCGTTACGCGGGCGTCGTTGGCAAGATAGACCGGCCGACGCCGCTATTGCGTTCCGCGATTACCGATCTCAACTTCAATCCGATGTGGCGCATGCCGCCAACCGTTGAAGCGGAAGACCTGATCCCGCGCGGGCGCGAGATGCAGAAAAAGGGGCAGAACGTGCTCCACAAGTTCCACATCGATGCCTATAGCGGCTCGGGTAAAAAAGTTGATCCCGAAAAGATCGATTGGAACAAGGTTTCGCCCGGCACCTACACCTACAGCCAGCAACCGGGCAAAGATAACCCGATGGGCTTTCTGAAGATCAACTTCGATAGCGCCCACTCGGTTTATATGCACGACACCCCGTCGGAGACCATTTTTGGCCGCAACTTCCGCTCGGCAAGTTCTGGGTGCGTGCGCGTGCATAATATCGAGCACCTCGCCGCCTGGTTGCTCGCCGGCAACGGCGACTGGAGTGACGACCGGGTCGAAGAGATGAAACAATCCGGCAAGCGCCTTGATGTGCGGCTGAAGAAGCCGGTGCCGCTGCACTTCGTTTATGTCACCGCCTGGGCAACCTCCGATGGTGTCGTGCAGTTCCGGCGCGACCTCTACCAGCGCGATGGTATCGGCGCGGTGGCCGCTAACTACTGAGCTTGGTAAACGCCGTGGCAGGGCGGTCCTGATCGGCGGCGGCCGCTTGCCTTATTTGAAATCGGCATGATGGGGCTGTATGTCTTATGGGCGTACATCAGACGCAGTGCGTGGTTGCATGAATATTTCTGACGCTTGCAAACCGCGTTGCCCAAGGGAAATATCCAAGTGACGACGAATATTAAAATTATCCCCGTCAACACGCCCGCCGATCTATTGCGGCTTGATAACCAGCTTTGCTTCGCCCTCTACGCTGCGACGCGCGCTATCACAAAAACCTATCGTGAGAAGCTGGAGCCCATTGGCCTCACCTATCCCCAGTACCTTGTTTTGCTGGTATTGTGGGAGCGTGAGAATGTGACGGTTTCGGAAATTGGCCAGAAGCTGTTCCTCGATTCAGGCACACTTACGCCGCTTATCAAGCGGCTTGAGAGCATGGGGCTCGTGAACCGGAAGCGCGGCACTGACGACGAGCGCGAGGTTCGGGTCACGCTGACACCGCAAGGAAACAATCTGAAATCCGCTGTGCTTGATGCACGGCTTTTTGTAGCCTGCCGCCTTGGTATGTCCGAACCTGAAATCTTGAATTTGCGTAGCGATCTCATGGCCCTGATCGGCCGGCTTGGCAGCGATTGTCTTTCGGACGCGGCCGAATAAAGACGCCGTTTCCTATAGCCCGACGCGCGGTTGTATCGTGCGCTATCGAATTGGTGCAAATTGATACCCGAACATGACCGCTTGCTCACTTGCCGCATGGGCATGGCGTGAACATCGAATTCGAGGCCCATAGCTGTCCTTGAAGCCCAGCGTGAAAAGGTCGTTACGGTGGCTGACGCCAAGAAATAGGCACAGGGTGCTGGCAGTTGTTTGCTCGCGCGCCAGACCGCTAATTCCCGGTTCTGCGCGTTGCAGGGGTCTAATTGCCAGCGAGAGTACGCGGCTTGGGGTTCAGTAAGCCCCAGGCCGCAACCCCGAGCCGCGACGCCGATTGACCATCGCAATCTGCAATCAACGTATTGATTTTATGGGGTGTTTCTGTTGAATCACGGGCTTTGCAGGGGATAATAAGGCCTTGCGGGCGTTGTCTGGTCAGAAATTGATTTCGAACAACGATCGTGTCGGCTGAACAAGCCAACACTGCCTCAAAATTGCCTGACGCCGCGGCGAGAAGCGGAAAATCCTTGCGGGGTGGCCGCGCGCGACGAAACAACGCTTTGATCGGGATCGAAGCCGAGAGATAAATGGTTCGAACGAGTCCTCGGGAGTGTATAGCGCTTCATGAATTACCAGCAGAAGCTGAATGACGCCCTCGAGGCTGTTAAACGCGAAGGCCGCTACCGGGTTTTCGCCGATTTGAGGCGCCACCGCGGCGACTTTCCGAAAGCAGACTTTGTCAACGCCAGCGCCAGCCGGCCGATTACGGTATGGTGCTCGAACGACTATCTCGGCATGGGTCAGCACCCGGACGTGATCGCCGCGATGCATGAAGCGATCGATCGCGTCGGCGCCGGTTCGGGCGGCACACGCAATATTTCAGGCACGACGCATTATCACGTTGAACTCGAAGCCGAACTTGCCGATCTTCACGGCAAGGAAGGCGCGCTTCTGTTTACATCGGCTTATGTCGCCAACGAGGCGGCGCTATCAACTCTTGTACAGCTGCTGCCGGGTTGCGTCGTGTTCTCGGACGAAAAAAATCACGCCTCGATGATTGCCGGCATTCGAAATGGCCGCGGCCCGAAGCAGATCTTCTTGCACAACGACCTTGGCGAACTCGAAGCCAAGTTGAAAAGCGTTCCTCTCGATACGCCGAAGATCATTGCCTTCGAGAGCGTCTATTCGATGGACGGGCATGTAGCGAACATTGCAGCGATCTGCGACCTCGCGAAGAAATACAATGCGCTGACCTATCTTGATGAAGTACACGCCGTTGGCATGTACGGCCCGCGCGGCGGCGGTATTGCCGAACGCGATGGCGTGATGGATCGCGTCGATGTCATCAACGGCACGCTGGCCAAGGGCTTCGGCGTCATGGGCGGGTACATCGCCGCGTCGCGCACGCTGTGC
>JANOKZ010000098.1:0-6402 GCA_031419515.1 Hyphomicrobium sp. | reverse complement strand
CCAATAATTGCGGGAGCGCCACAGCGGCCTACAGCTCCACCCCGGATCGGTTCCGCTCACGCGTGTGAATGGGACAGGCGCTCTTGCGCCGACGCGTAACGTCCTGACAAAAGAGGAAAAATTGGCGCTCCCTACGGGAGTCGAACCCGTCTTTTCAGAATGAAAATCTGACGTCCTAACCGATAGACGAAGGGAGCGCAGCGCCCGTAAAGCGAGACGCGGGTTTCGTATAGGCAGCTTTGCCGGACCTGGCAAGCATGTGCGGGCAAAACCCCATGCGACAGGGTGCCTAAATGCAATTTGTCCTGTTTTTACGCGCAACGGCGGGGATCGGCCGCATCGTCAATGGCCAACTCGATCTTTTCGCGCCCCCCCCAGGTGTCCCGGCGCAGTTGCCCTGCAACGTGAAGCGGCATGCCGCCCGCGCCCATAAGCATATCGCCGAGCGGCTGGCCAACGGCCCGGAAGGCGATGGCTTCAAGGCGTCCGCCGTCACCCGCTTCAAGGACAACGCGGATATGGGCGTCCCCCACAATTTTGGCGAACTTGATTCTGTGTGCCGGGAAGACAAAGCGCGGCGGCGCGTTGCCCTGGCCATAGGGGCCTGCGCGATCAATGAGGTTCATCAGCTCTGCGTTGGCGCCGGAGGCCACAAGTGCCGCATCGATCTCAAGACTGGCGGCCGCACGGAAGGCTGCAGCGTCTGCTTTGAGGGATTTCGCGAAGAAGGCCTGCAGCGCGTCGAGCTTATCACGTTTTACGGTCAAGCCCGCGGCCATCGCGTGCCCGCCGCCTTTGACCAGCAGTCCTGCCGCGACCGCCGCCCTGACGGCAGCTCCAAGATCAACGCCGGCAACAGAGCGCAACGAGCCCGTGCCTTCGCCCGAAGTGCCGTCGCCCGATTTTTCCCAAGCGATAACGCACGAGGGGCGCGCGAAACGCTCGGTCAGGCGGCTCGCGACGAGTCCCACGATGCCCTTGTGCCAGGTCTCCGATCCGACCAAGACGATTGCACTATCAGGCACTGACATGATTTGCGCGTCGCCAAGACCCATGGCTTCTTCAAGCATGAGGGTCTCAATGGCTTTACGTTCCTTGTTCAGCCGGTCGAGCAATTCGGCAATGCGCTGTGCTTCGATCGGATCTTCCGTCGAGAGCAGCTTGGCGCCAAGACCCGCGTCGCCAATGCGCCCGCCCGCGTTGATGCGCGGCCCAAGAATAAAGCCCAAATGATAGGGTGTCGGAGCCTGCGACAGGGCGGCGGCATCGGCAAGCGCGCGCAACCCAATGTTCTCACGCGCGTGCATGACAGTCAGGCCCTTCTTGACGTAGGCGCGATTGAGCCCCGTCAACGGCACGACGTCGGCGACTGTTGCCAGTGCGACGATATCCAAGAGGCTCAAGAGATCGGGTTCGCGCTTGGCGTCTGAATAGTATTTTCGTTTGCGTAATTCGCGCGTGACAGCGACGAGCACAAGGAACACCACGCCCGCAGCGCACAGAGTGCCTTGTCCCGAAATGTCGTCCTGCCGGTTGGGATTGACGACAGCGTGGACGTCAGGGAGTTTTTCATCTGCTTGATGGTGATCGATGACGAGGCAATCGGTCTTCAATTTCTTGGCAACGGCGAGTGGCGCGAAACTCGTGGTGCCGCAGTCAACCGTCACGATCAGTTTCGCGCCTTCCTTAACGAGCTGTTCGATGGCCGCAGCGTTGGGGCCATAGCCTTCGAAGATGCGGTCTGGGATGTAGATGCGCGATGATGTTTCGTGCGCGCTCAAAAATCGCGCCAGCAATGCGGAGGACGCGGCGCCGTCAACGTCGTAGTCGCCAAAAATGGCGACAGGTTCGCGCCGCTTTATGGCGTCAGCGATGCGGGCCGCTGCCTTGTCCATGTCGCGCAGCGCACTTGGGTCGGGCATCAAGGCTTTGAGCGTCGGATCGAGATCGACAGCCACACTCTCGAGCGTTGATCCGCGCGCCGCCAGCACACGGCCCATCAACTCGGGGAGGCCGTGGCGCTGGCTTATGGCGGTTGCGCGGGCCCGCGTCTCAGGCGTCAGGCGCTCGCGCCACGCGAACCCGCGCGCTGAGGTTGCCACGCCAAGGAACGGAGCCTCGGCACCAGCTGGCTCCGCGACCGCCTTCGTTTTGCGAACAGCTGCCATAATCCCCCCAAAGAAGAAATATGATCTAGGGCGATTCGCCGCCCGGGACTGTGGCCGCCCTGGGCTTCCCACAGCCGCGAAATACAGCTAATCGAAGCCTATTGAATAGCCAATTTTTACGTTCGACCAAATTTCATGCGGCGGGGGCCGGACTTTGCGCTCAGATCCCATTGGAATACTCGAGGCCGCGATCGTGGCTTTGTCGCTCAGCGACGTCGAATCGACAACCGCATTTTTCGACGAGAACGCCGACTTTGCCATCCACATGCCGGTCGAGCTGCTTCCCAAGGGGGGCAAATTCATCGGCCGTGCGGCATTTGCAAAGCGGCTCGGCAACATCTTTCGCGATTTTCACACGGTCCGTTTCGAGTTGCGTACAATTCTGACGGACAGCGAAGGCCTGCGCACCCAGGTCGCCTATACGTTCCGGCATTGCAAGAACGGCGAAACCATCGACGGCGTGATGCGGCTGTTGGTGTCGGTGTCGAACGGCCTTATCGTGCGCTGGCACGAGTTTCACGACACCGACAAGGTTGAAGCTTTCCTGCGGCTGGTTGAGAGCCACAGGGATTGACGCGAGGCACGCGCCTCACCCAATAAAGCGCGATCCGATGTTGCGGAAGTTGGTCTTGATGCGGCGCACGGTGCCAGTCTTTGAGCGCATGACAACGGTTTCCGTTTCCGCGAAGTCGCCGCGGAAGCGCACGCCATCCAAGAGCGACCCGTCGGTCACGCCCGTCGCCGAAAACACCACGTCGGCCGACGCCATGTCTTCCATGCGGAACTTCTTGTTGATGTCGGTGATGCCCATCTTTTCCGCGCGAACGCGTTCTTCGTCTTTCATCGGCATCAGGCGGCCCTGGATCTGACCACCGATGCAGCGCAGCGCTGCAGCCGCAAGCACGCCTTCCGGCGCGCCGCCCGATCCGAGGTAGATATCGATACCGGTCTCAGCCGGATCGGTGGTCCAAATCACGCCCGCAATATCGCCATCAGGAATGAGCTGCACCGCCGCGCCCGCGTCTCGCACGGCTTTGATCAATTCGGCATGGCGCGGCCGGTCGAGAATGCACGCCGTGATCTCGTGGATCGGCACGCCCTTCGCCTTGGCGAGCGCCATAAGGTTTTCAATCGGCGGCGCGTCAAGATCAACAAGGTTGTCGGCATACCCGGGACCGATCGCGATTTTGTTCATGTACATATCGGGCGCGTGCAGCAGGCCGCCGCGCTCCGCGATCGCCAAGACCGCGAGCGCATTCGGCATGGCCTTGGCGCAGATTGTCGTGCCTTCGAGCGGATCGACGGCGATATCGACTTCAGGTCCTTCGCCGTTGCCGACTTTTTCGCCAATGTATAACATCGGCGCTTCGTCCATCTCGCCTTCGCCGATGACGACTGTGCCGGCAATCGATACGCGGCTCAGTTCGCGGCGCATGGCGTCAACGGCGGCTTTGTCGGCTGCTTTCTCGTTGCCCCGGCCTCTGAGACGCGCAGCGGCAATTGCAGCGGCTTCCGTGACGCGCGCCACTTCGAGCACAAGCACACGATCAAGCCCGCCGATGGTCATTTCCTTCGCCATGCCGTCTCACTCCCAAATTCTCTTCATTCGCACCGACTCGAAACCGGTAGAGCATAACGGCATTCCGCAGCTTAACGCACACTTCGTGTTGTATTTCCACAGACGCTCAGAGTTCTTCGATGCGGATCATCTGCGGGCGCTCAAGAACTTTACCATCCTTGACGATGGTTTCCAGCGCCTCGCGCATCGCCTGTTCTGTGGTCTCGTGGGTAATGATGATAACGGACGCGTCTTTCGACGGTAGGGGCTGCGGACCGGCACCCGGCACCGGCGGCGCGACCGGGCGATGTTGCACGATGCTTTCAAGCGAGATCCCGCGATCGCCCATGCGCGTTGCGATTGCCGCCATCGCGCCGGGTTTGTCGACGAGTGCGAGCCGCACGTAATACGAGCCGTAATGGGCGTCGAGCGGAGCGGCCTTATGCGGCTTCAAATGTTCCGACTTCACGACGAATGGCGGCACGACGTTGCCGCGCGCGATATCGATGATGTCGCTGGCAACGGCGGACGCCGTCGCCCGTCCCCCGGCGCCCGCGCCAACGAGCAGAATGTTGCCGGAGAAATCTCCGTCGATGGCGACCGCGTTGGTGACGCCCGAGACTTCCGCAATGGCTGAATCTTTGTAGACAAGTGCTGGCGACACGCGCGCCAGAATGCCGTTTGCCGATTCCGTCGCGACACCCAACAGCTTAATGCGGTAGCCGAGACTGTCGGCCGCCACGATGTCGGCGGCCGTGATGTTCTCAATGCCTTCGATATGGATCTGATCGAGCGCGATCCGCGTCGAGAATGCAAGGCTCGTCAGGATCGCGAGCTTGTGGGCGGTATCAAAGCCTCCGATATCGAACGTCGGATCGGCCTCCGCGTAACCCTTTGCTTGCGCCTCTTTCAAGACGTCGCCAAATGCGCGCTTCTCGCTCTGCATTTTGGTGAGGATGTAATTGCAGGTGCCGTTCAAAATGCCATAAACGCGCGTCACGTCGTTGGCGCCGAGCGACTCACGGAGCGTCTTGATGACCGGAATGCCGCCCGCGACGGCCGCTTCAAAATTCAACGCAACGCCGTGCTTTTCGGCAAGTTCTGCCAGCTCAAACCCGTGTTTTGCCAGCATCGCCTTGTTGGCGGTGACGACGTGTTTTCCCGCTTGAAGTGCTGCTTCGACGCAAGTTTTGGCAATGCCGCCTTCCCCGCCGATGAGTTCGATGAAGACCGCGTTCGACGGATCGCGCGCAAGGGCAATTGGGTCGGCGAACCACTTGGCTGCGGTCGCGACGGGCCCTTTTTGCTCAGCCTGCGATTTGGCGGCAACGCCCGTCACCTCAATAGCGCGGCCAGCAACTTCGCCGAGCCACGCACCATGAGTGCCAAGCAGTTCAAGGAGACCGCCGCCGACTGTGCCGAGGCCGGCGATGCCAATTCTAAGAGTTTCGGTCATGGAAGGAGGTTACCGGCTTTTGCGTTCTGCGATTGGGACGACGTTGCTCGAAGCTTCGGGCTTCTCCGAGAGGAATTTCTTGATAGAGCGGGCGGCTTGGCGAATGCGATGCTCATTCTCAACCAGCGCCACGCGGATGAAGCCTTCGCCGTATTCGCCAAAGCCAACGCCCGGCGACACCGCGACGTCCGCCTTCTCAATCATAAGCTTTGCGAATTCAACCGAGCCCAGATGACGGTAGGGTTCCGGCACCGGCGCCCAGGCAAACATGGTGGCCGGCGGCGCGGGAATCGGGAAACCAGCGCGCGTGAAGCTATCAACCAGAATATCGCGACGGGCATGGTACATGGCGCGAATTTCCGCGACGCACTCCTGCGGGCCGTTGAGAGCCGCGGCAGCCGCAACCTGAATGGGCGTGAAGGCACCGTAGTCGAGATACGACTTCACCCGGCCGAGCGCGCCGATGAGGCGCTCGTTGCCAACGGCAAAGCCCATGCGCCAGCCCGGCATGTTGTAGGTTTTCGACAGCGACGTGAACTCGACCGTAATGTCTTTTGCGCCGGGCACCTGCAGAATAGATGGCGGCGGCTGGCCGTCGTAGTAGAGTTCGGCGTAAGCGATATCGGACAGGATAAAGATGCCGAGCTTTTTGGCGAGCGCGACAAGCTCTTTGTAGAAATCCAGCCCGGCCACCATCGCCGTCGGGTTCGACGGGAAGGAAACGACGACGGCCACGGGCTTCGGGATCGAGTGCTTCACAGCCTGTTCGATCGCGCGCAGAAAATCGTCGCCGCTGCTGGCTGGCAAATGGCGGATAGCGGCGCCGGCGATGATGAAGCCAAACGTGTGGATTGGGTAGGTTGGATTGGGCACCAGCACCACGTCGCCCGGCGCCGTGATGGCCATCGCCATATTGGCGAAGCCTTCCTTTGACCCGAGCGTCGCTACGACTTCCGTATCGGGGTCGAGCTTCACGCCAAAGCGGCGCTCGTAATAGGCGGCTTGAGCGCGGCGCAACCCAGGTATGCCTTTGGACGCCGAATAGCGGTGCGTCCTCGGCTTGTTAATCGTCTCGACCAGCTTATCGACGATATGCTGCGGCGTCGGCATGTCAGGGTTGCCCATACCGAGATCGATGATGTCGGCGCCACGCGCGCGCGCGGCCGCCTTCAACCGGTTGACCTCGGCAAAGACATAAGGCGGCAAGCGCTTGATACGGT
>JANOKZ010000097.1:0-2629 GCA_031419515.1 Hyphomicrobium sp. | reverse complement strand
GACAAGGCCAAGTAGGCCTTCGCATTGTCGATCGTCGATTCGATCTTGAGTTTGTTGCGCACAATGCCCGCGTCATTCATCAACCGCGCGATATCCTTGGCGCCGTACCTTGCGATGCGCCGGGCATCGAAATCATGAAAGGCACGGCGGAAGTTTTCCCGCTTTCTCAGAATCGTCAGCCACGAGAGGCCGGCTTGAAATCCTTCGAGTACGATCTTTTCGAGTAGAGCTTGATCGTCCGTGAGTGGCACGCCCCACTCTTCATCGTGATAGCGCGCGTAGTCCGGATCAGCGATGCCGGGCCAGGGACAGCGTACAATTGTTAAGATCTGGTTTGGTTCGGCGCTAGCTTTTACTTTCATGGTACGTCCCGGTTGCGGACACGGACTCTAAACGCTCGCATGATTCCATGGCAAGTGTGCTCATCGCGGGAGCATAATTTTTATTGCTCGTCGAGCAAATCTATACTCGTGCTTTTACCCATCACGCTCGACTATTTTTGATGATTTTCGCCGGACTTGATCGCGCACAGCTTCGAGGACTTTGTTCGCGAGGTGCTGAGGCAGGAAACCGTAAGCGATGGTGGCTGGGTTTTTGCCGGGCACCAGCCGGATATCGGATCCTGGCCAAGTGAACAAATTTACTTCGCGCGTCACAATCCATTGCGGAAAATCGTCTAGGCCCAATCGACGTGCGGTTTCAGGAGGTATAGCCAATGCACCGCTGTTCGGGGGCGGCTTGCTATGGGAAATGGGAACGACGGCAACGCGTTTGCGCCCATTGGTGTCCGCAATGGCGAGCACCACGGCGCATGGCCGGTCTTTTGTGCCCTCCTCCCGGCCACGGGTTCTCTCGTCGCGCCAGAGGTACGAAAACCGTATGACTAGACCGGGTTGCGGGTCGGGAATATCGGCCACGACTTTAGCGCCGCTTCATTTCGCGATTGAAGGCTTTGCTGGCCGGTGGAGGGGTGGCGGTCTTGAGTGCCTTCAACATGTCAGAGGGAAGCTCATGGGCATAGAGCGCTTGCCGGTCGTCGAGGGCTTTGAGTCGGGCATACTCCTCGGAGGAGATCAGGACCACGCTTTCGCGTCCATGCGAAGTGACCTCGACGGGTGCGCGCTGCGCGAGTTCCTTAAAGCGGCCGAAATTGCGGGCAACTTCGGCGGCTGTAGCGCGGGAGAGTGTTTTTTGTGCCATGGGGCGAGTGTGTCACAATTATGGAAGTTACGCAAGTTGCGCAAAATACGTAGTGAACCGTTCGGCGCTCCGGTTGGAGCATTCAGGCCTTTTAGCGCGTTGCGACGGTGTCGAGGTAGCGGCGCAAGTCCTCAGTTTTTACAGCGATGGGCACCCCATCGGCAACGATAGGCTCGTTCAATGCGAGCGCTTCGACAAACCGGTCATGACGTATAAGTGCAAGCCCATTGGGGCCGTCGACTGAACCGATCCGCCCTAGCGAAACGTCTCTATGTTTGATCACAGAGCCTTGGGTTAGATCGCTTTGTCCGCCGACGCGGACCACCCGTTTCCTGACGACCGTCTTATGCTGCATGCGCGCGACGATTTCCTGGCCAACGTAACATCCTTTAGTGAAGGAGACGCCATTGAAGAGATCGAAGTTCGCTTCGTGTGGATAAGCATCGCCAAAGTCGTAGTCCTTGCCGCCCTCGGGAACGCCAAGGGCGATGCGATGGGCGTGGTAGGCTTCAGGCGGAGACCTGACGCCGTTCGTCGCGGATGCGATGTCTGTCGCGAAGCGTGCTTCGGCCAAAATGCGTTGGCCAAGTGCCGGATGGCGCGGATCATGAAAAGCGATTGTGCCCTTTGTCGGTCCCGACGAACACGCGTTCGGTCCCCATAAAGCGAGAAGCGCGTAATCCTCGGAAACATCTTTGATCTCAACCTCAGCGCGCAGCTTGTACATCGAGAGTCGTTTGACCAGATCTGGCACCTTCTCGCGCAGCACATCGAGGACAAAACCGTCCAGCGTACGCACGCAAAAGAATTCGAATAGGATTTTGCCTTGGGGCGACAAAATAGCGGCATGGGCCGTGCTGGCTGCAAACGCAAGGTCATCCGGGTTCGTGACCAGACCCTCAACGTCATTCGTCACGAGTCCCTGGAGGAATTTTGGCGCATCCGGTCCCGACACGCGCACAGTACCGCGATCTGCGAGGCGTGCTACGCTTGCTCGATTGGTTTCTTGCGTCATTCGCGATTGTGCCGGTTGCCGTGAGTTGCGCAGTCAGTTGCCAAGAGTTGCCAAGTTACGTATGCGGGACGTAGAGCGAACGCAAGCTGCCGTAGCGAGGGACCCATGTCTGAGACCAAAATGTCCGAGACGTTGTCCGAGTCGTTTGACCTCCTGATCAAAGGCGGCACGGTCGTCAATCACGATGGCGAGGGGGTGCGCGATATCGGTATTCGCGCCGGGCGCATTGCCGCGATCGGTGATCTAGGACGTGCCAAAGCCGCAGAAATGCTCGACGCAAAGAACCTGCACGTTCTCCCCGGCGTCATCGATACCCAGGTGCATTTCCGCGAGCCGGGGCTTGAGCACAAGGAAGACCTCGAAACCGGGAGCCGCTCGGCCGTCGCGGGCGGCGTGACGGCCGTGTTCGAGATG
>JANOKZ010000096.1:0-2994 GCA_031419515.1 Hyphomicrobium sp. | reverse complement strand
CAGTGCCCCAGCAGCGAGATAGCCATAGGTGCGATGTCCCCTGAGAAGAGTGCCAATCGCTTCAAAAGGGTTTTCCAGGGGGAACGGGAATGTCGCGAAGACGCGCAGCGTCAGGCCAAAAAACGTAACAGCCAGGCCTGTGGCAAAACCCCAGACCATGCCAGCAGCACCAAGCCCCGTGAGTGCCGCCGCGGTCGCGCCAGCGATTGAGATGGCAAGGCCCGCGAGGAATGACCACGTGATGCCACGGTAATCGCGAACAGCTCCGCAAAACGCAACTGCCACCCAGATGAGGGCGACAATTGATGTGGCAGCATAAAGTGAGATCGCAAGTTTTGGCGGCACTGCGAAATAGGCAACGAGCGCGGCGACGCCAACGGCCACGACCGCCAGCGATACGGTAAAGCCAGCGATGAGTAAGGGGCGCACACTTTCGGGTTCGCGCTTCCATAGCCGGTCCGCGAGCAAGCGCGTCGCAACAATCGTGACCGGCGCAGTCAGAACGAGTGACGTCGCGAACGCATAAATGACGACAGCCCGGAACGTCGCCAGCGTATCGTAACCGGCGATTGTCTCGGCGAAGGCCGTGATCGATAAGAGACTGAAGATCGTGAACAGCCAGGGCCCAGCAGCTATGACCGCGGCATGGCCCGTCGATTTGATAACGTCCGAGAGCGACTCTTGCTCGTTGAGCGAACGCAGTGCAAAGCCAATGCCTGCCATGTTCAAGCCGCTCCCTGCGTTGGAGCTGCACGATTTGTGTGCAAATCGGGCGCCACTTTTAGCCGCGCATAGAGGTCCGCATAGGCGCCGGCCGCCTGCTCCGACGTGTAGCGGGTTGACACGCGCGCCTTTAAGGCATTGCCCGCTTTCCTGCGCCAGTGATGATCGGTGAGCAGCCTCTCTGCTGCGGCGGCAATCTCGTCAGCGGCAGCAAGATGCGTGATTTCGCCCCCCGCACCCAAGTGCGGTACTTCGTCGGCGCGGCCTTCTATAATTTCCCGGCAGGACCCGACATCCGTCGCGACAAATGGGATACTTGCGGCACCTGCTTCCAGAATGACCAGCGGCTGGCTTTCGCTTAAACTCGTCAACACCATCACGTGAATTTGGCCGAGATAGTCGAGAATGTTGACGGGCCCCGTGAATTCCACAACCTGCTCCAAGCCATGCTCGCCAACCAGCCGGCAGCACTCGCTGTAATACTCCGGGTCTTCTTCCGTCGGTCCGATGACCCACGCCCTCAGATCCGGAACGCGATTCGCCAGGATGCGCGCCGCCTCGATGTAGGTCTTGACGTCTTTGATGGGAACGACACGGCCGATGAGCGCCATCGTTGGACGGCTCGAAGCGGGCGCGGCGTCGATGTGGGCGAACTTTCTAACATCAATGCCGTTGGCGACGACGGCGAGCTTGTCGTCGCTCGCACCCAGGTTTCGCTGCGGTCCCTGGTTGTCGCCATACAAGGTGATGACGTCTGTTGCGGCCTCATAGCAGGTGCGCGCGTAGGCTTCAAACGCTCTGACCCACATGTCGCGCAGATCGAAACGGGGGTCATCGAGCGCATGACCTTTGTCGATCGTGTCGGCGACCCAATCCGCCATCAAGAGCTCGATACGGCGCTCATTGGTATAAATGCCGTGTTCCGTGAGCACCGACGGCCGCCCGGTTTCAAGACGGGCGCGCGCGGCCAGCAGGCCTGCGTACCCGGTCGAGATGGTGTGATAGACGTGCGCTTTTGGTAGCGGGTGCTCAAGAACCGCAAACAGGCCGCTCAGCAGCGCTCTCCAGGCCCAGAAATAATGCAGGAACGAGCCGTTTGGCATTTCACGCCGGTACATATCCTGCACAAGCTGCCAGGCGGCTGGCGAATTGAAGAGCTGTTCGAGACTGATATGAGCGCGTGCACGCCCAAGTTCTTCAATCACGCCGCTCAGGTGCGCCCGGCCACCTTCCGTCATGAGACGCGTTAGACGGTCGCCGAGTTGATCTATATTCGGCGGCACCCGTCCCCGGTTTTTCGGCTTGGCGCCAAATTGTTGCAAATAAAGATGCTCAAAACACACCAGATTTGGAGGCGCCGGATAGCGCGATTTCATCCCCATGGGACGCGGCCACAGCGACACGATTGAAAAACGCGCCTCCGGCTGCGAGCGCATGAGCCAATCTAGCCAGGATGATACGCCTCCCGGAACATATGGATAGCAACCTTCGACAATCAGGCACACGTCCACGGTTTCTGCATTTTGCTTGGCGGCTGCCGCTGACGAGGTCATGCCGCTTGCCTCTCCCGGTGCCGGCGCAGACGCAACGCCCGGTTCTTTGCAATGCTGCGAACGCGACGCAGGACGCGTAGGTCTCCGTAGCGGCCAGCTTTCAGCAAATACCGTTCAATCGCTCCGGCCGCGCCTGCATCCGTTTGCGATGCCACAGTTGCGATATCGGTGCCACTCGCAAGTGAGCGTTCGAGAATGCCGCGCGCAATGTCTTGGCAGACACGCTGTTCCGGCTTCTCGACAAGTGCGCACCCTTGCAGGGCCTGCAATTCACTTAACCGCATGAGCGCATCCGGCCCGCTTGCCTCGTTGCCTTCAATTGAAATCCGCTGAATGCGCGTCTTCAGATTGGCCTTAACATGCGCCACCACGGCCGCGGCCTGCACGCGCACAACAGGCTCTGGGCTCTTGAGGGCCGCTTCCAGAACGGGCGTGTAATCCGGGTGAAACTGCCGCGCGATGAGGCCTAGCGCTTTCTGGCGTTCGTCCAGCGTCCCGCGCTCAATAACGTGCAGGAAGTTAAGCGGCGCTGGCGTATCGAGCCGCGGCACGCGCCCAGACGTGATGCGGTCGTGAATCTGAGTTGCGAGGGCCGGCCGTCCGGCGGAAGCTAGACGCTCATACCAATCTTTGAGTATCCCCGCCGCCGATCCCGTGTTCGTCCCACCCCCGTTAGCCCCAGCGCCCGCGCCCGCGCTGGCATAAAATGGCACTGCAG
>JANOKZ010000095.1:0-2134 GCA_031419515.1 Hyphomicrobium sp. | reverse complement strand
CCATTAGGGGGGTTCCTCCCACGAATTGAACACTACGAGCACCAACGCTCCCCCGTCGAATGCCGGGACTTCGCCAGTTTTGCTCCTGCTATTTCTATCCTTGTTCCCATGCCGAGCGGCAAGCGCCCCCGGATAGACCGGTTGGATAGTTCCGTGCCTTGCGGACACCGGCCATGTATTAGCCCTACGGGGCCTCGCTCGACAAGTACTTAAGTAGGCAACCAGCTCTGTTCATGCTTGTTTCCGCCCGGACAACTGGCCGCAAAAAATGGTTGCAACCACAAAGTCGGCCGTCGTGCCTGGATTGAGGCCCATTTCCTTCAACTTTGTGTCGAAATCTCTTAAGTGTTCGAAGGACTTGGGTGTGACGACGGGCCGCCAATGATGCTGCAACTCAAGGGCTCTCTCCTGCACCGAGCGGGCTGCGGCGGGACCATGCTTGCGGGCGATATGGCTATCCTCGAACGCCGCGAGAAGGCCCATGTGCAGGGTTGATACCGCGAGGCTGAAACACTCCGTCAAGGCGCGGGCCTCAGTGAACGCAGGTAACGCGAAATCGAAAATGTCCTCGAATGCCGTGACGTAGGCGTTGGCGATCCGGTCCCTGTCTTTGGCCAGATGCATGGCCTCGATCAAGGTCATGCGCGGGTTGGACGCCGTGACATCACCTTTCTCGACCTTGCCAAGGCCGGCAGGGTTCGCGAGTCGGATGGCTTCGAAGGCGTTAGCGGCATCGTCCTCATCCAGCATCGATAGGATGACGGCCAGGCGGCGACGCAATCCCGTGCCCACATCAATTTCGGCTGCGGCCTTGGCCAGCGGCGCGCATAGCAGGACGATGCCGAGATTGGTATTGACGCCAGTCGCGGCGAAGCTCGCTCCGGTTGCTTTCAGAATGCGTTTCCCAACTGAAAGCCCTGGATCGGCAATGAACGGCGCCGCTGCATCCGCCGCGCGCTCAAAGTGATGAATGTCCATGCCGTGGCCAGCTGAGAAGACGTGCACATTGCCGGGTTTCAGAGCCTGTAATTCGGCACGGCAAGCGCTGATGAAAGCTGAAGCGATCTCGTCGCGTGTGCGCACAGCGCTCATCGGACAGCTTTCAGGTTCGCGCGATGCGCGATGACGGTCTTGAGAAAGTCCCCGGCGATGGCTTCGGCAATGTTGACACCCGAAACGCTTTGTAGGCCGCGCCAGGCCGGATTGGAATTGACTTCCAGCACCTGCAATTCGCCGCTGGCGGTGCGGATGAGATCGATCCCCGCATAGTCGGCATCGATCGCGCGCATCGCCGCCATGCTGACCGCCGTCATATCAGTACATGGGGCGTGCGACTTGGCTTGGCCGCCTTGATGGATGTTGGTGACCCAGTGCTTGCCGCGCCGGGTCATGGCAGCAATGACGCGATGGCGCGAAGCCAGCACCCGCCAATCCTCGAACACGTCATCCGAAGGCGCCACGAAATCCTGCATGTAATAGATATGATCGACGGCCTCGCCCGTTGGCAGCTCGGCCGCCGACGTGATGCGGCCAATGCCTTTGCCCTGACTGCCAAACAGCGGTTTCATGACGAGTTGGCGGGCAAGATCTTGCGTATATTCGCGCGCATGTGCTTCGGTCTCACAGACGCGCGTGCGCGGTGTCGGAATGCCAGCCTTGTGCAGCAGAAAGGTCGTTTGTGATTTATCGACACAGCGTTCGATCACGCGGGCATCGTTCCACACGCGCACGCCGCTTTCGCGAAGTGCGTGCAATAGCCCCAAGCGGAACGTGATTTGCTCCAGTGTCCCAGCCGAAATCGAGCGAACGAACACGCCGTCTGGCAAGTGCCCGTCGAAGCCCGGAATATCGATCCCGCTTGGCAACGCCGTGTCGAATGCGCAATGGGGAAGCGACGATACGGTGACCCGTGCGCCCATTTCTTCGAGCGATCTGACAATGCGCCGCGCGTGCCATTCTCCGCGACCCTCTTCAATAAGAAGCGCGAAGTGAAGGCCGATGGCATCGAGACGTGCTTGCTTCTCGCGTGTTCGTTCAACGCCGCTGGCCAGGGATTCCCCTCCCCCTTGCGGGGAGGGGTTGGGGGTGGGGGGACGATCCCAAGTGTGATCCGTCGAAAGTGGCAATTCAATTC
>JANOKZ010000094.1:0-2933 GCA_031419515.1 Hyphomicrobium sp. | reverse complement strand
GTATGCGCAGCGGTGCGAGCCCGAAAAATGCATGCTGTCGCCTTTGGCCGGCGAAATAAAGGAGCAGACTTCTTCAAGTCCTTCGGGCGTCAGCCATCCATAGCGCCGGCCCCGCTGCACGGCGAAGCAGTCGGCCGTTTCTTCGTCAGGCCCGCGAAACTGATGGCCGCACTCGTGCGCGAAGATCCACTGCTTAACTGGCGTCGAAACTTTGTCGAGCAAGCGCGGGTTCATGATCAGGAAACCGGGATACGCCGCCCCGTAATCGTCGAGTGTGTTGTCAATGACCGTCGGCCGCTGCCCGCAAAGTTGCTTGCGGCCGTCGAGCTTGAATTCGCCTGGATCAAGGAGCTGGGCGTCGCCGCCAACTTGCGCCACGTACTCTTCCGGTGTGGGTGTCCCGTCTTCCGCATGGGCTGGCATAACCAGAAGCAACGCTGTCGCCGTAATCGTCAGAGAAAGGCGCAGACCAAGGCGCATGGACAGGTGTTGTCTCATCATCATCAAGAAACAGCTACTGAGTTTGAGCCCCAGATACGGCATGTGTACGGCGCGTAGATAGTCCAGCCTAGTCTAACAATGGCGCGAAACGGTTGTGCACACAAGCTTGTGAGTATTATCTCACGCAGCCCGTTAAACTTTGCTGACGCTCCCCATTGTGATTCGTCTTGATGCCCCGTTATGCAGTCGCTTCGTCCTCGATATCTTCCATATCATCATCTGAAAAGCCGAAATGATGGCCGATTTCATGGATGAGCACATGGGCGATGAGATGGCCTAATTCTTCCTCTCCCGAGGCCCACTCGTCGAGAATGGGCCGCCGGTAGAGAAACACCATATCCGGTTCGCGTGGTATGCCGGACACACTTTTCTGATCAAGACTGACGCCCTGGTAGAGCCCGGTCAACTCAAACGGGTCTTCGACGCCGACGCTGTCGAGAATTTCGTCGGTGGCAAAGTCTTCCATCCGGATGATGACGTCGCCTGCCATCTCGCGGAACGTAGCCGGAAGTTTGTCCCAGGCCGTTTTGGCCATGTTTTCGAAATCGGCGAGCGTTGGCACCGTCGCGTGCTGCCAGTGATTGGTGCTCGTCATGTTTATCCTCGCCGTTTGGACCACACTGATAGTCTGCAACAGAGCAAATGGGAAGCGAAGCATTGCGGCCACGTAGTGTATTGGCCGCAGTTGCGGTTGAAGATATTGGGTGAAACGGCGCGGACGCTATTTAACGCATCGTATCAGCGAACTTTTTTGCCCCCTCTTGCGTTGTGCACTATGATGTCGTGGCCAAAGATGGGAATTGTCATGTCAAACCCGATTGCGTTCCGGCCCTTGCAAAAGCGCAGGGTCTCTCCGGCTGGTGTCGTCACGGGCGCTGGATTTCCATTTCAGATTCGGGTGGCTGCAACTCATACCGCGCGCCAAGACGCTTTCGCCTTGCGCTATCGCGCCTACCGGGCACTTGGGTATGTTGAGGAAAATGCGCACGCCAAGTTCGCCGACAAGAACGACGCGCTGGATTCGACGGTCATTTTTGGCGCCTATCAAGATGACGTGTGCATCGGTACGTTACGCGTGAGCTTCAGCCTCGCGCATCAGGATCACTCAACATTGCCCTGCGCGCCTTACTATCCCGAAGTGACGGACTTGAAAGGCTCGGCACCCGGGCCAATTGTTGAAATGTCGCGGCTCGCGATCGATCCGGCTTTCACCAGCACGTCGTTTCGTACGACGTTATTCGCCGCTCTCGTGCGCGCCGGATTTTTGGCGGCGCAGGCCGCAGACGTTTCCACAATCCTGATCGCGACCAAGCCGGAATTCGCCCGCTTCTATCAGTACATGCTCGGCTTCAAGGTTGTCGGACAACCCGCCGCCTATCCGCCGGGCGACCACAGAATCGTGCTGTTGGCTGGAAGTTTCTCACAAGCCGAATTGCGCCAGAGCGCGCAGAACGCCTTTTTCAAGATTTCGGCCGAAGAAATCGACAGCATGAAAGCGGCGCTAGGTGGGGTGTTGGCCGAGCCGCCAGTTGAGCGGAAAAAAGCGGTGGCCAGCTTGTAGCGGGAGCCGGCCATGTCCTCGCGTTAAGACAATGCTAAGCATGTTGCCTGAGTGGCGCGGCCCTTACCTTCAAATTTAGTCTGGCGCGCTTATCTTTCAGGCATGTCGAGGGACATTTCAAATCTACCCGCTGAGTTACGTAAAGCACTCACTGCTGAGATCGCGCATGGCGAGCGCGTGCTTTACGCTGGCCAGCCCGATTGGCGCGCCGACTGGGGCGCGCTGTTCGCCATATTTATATTCGGGATTTTCTGGAGCGCCATCTCGTTCATGTTTTTCGGCATGAGCCTCGGCGGCTTGCTCGGGCTGGTCCCTTTCAACTCCAACGGCAAGCCAGCCGGCTTTGGCATGAACGTTTTCTTTTTTGTTTTCTCGCTGCCGTTTGTGGCCATTGGCTGCGCGATGCTGGCGGCGCCGTTCCTCGGCATTCGCAAATCGCGCCATACAGTGCACGCGGTGACGGATGCGCGGCTCATCAATGTTTACGTGGGACGGGATAAGGGTGCGGAAAGTTATCCGCTCAGCCGCGTCAATTTCATTAAGCGCAAGGACCGGCGCGACGGCACGGGTAATCTCTCGATCGGCTATGGCGTCGAAAAGGATTCTGACGGCGATACGCGCCCCTTGACGACCGATTGGTCCGGCATTCCCGACGCGCGCCGCGCCGAAGCCCTCATCCGCGAGCAGGCGATGTGGGTTCGTTGAGATCGCGGCGGTGTTTGTGTCCCGGTGTCAGACCCGGAGGGTCAGACACCGATCAACACAGTTCCGTTTGCAAAACTCTTCACGCCGGTACGCCAACCTCGCTCCTGCAATTTCTGACAATTTCTGGTTTTGACGCAAGATAGAGCCGGTCCTTGCGGATCTGGGC
>JANOKZ010000093.1:0-10873 GCA_031419515.1 Hyphomicrobium sp. | reverse complement strand
AAGACCGTCAACCACGCGGCCAAGCAAGCCCTTGCCGACCGGCACTTCAACGATGGCGCCGGTGCGCTTAACGGTGTCGCCTTCCTTGATCGAACGGTCGTCGCCGAAAATAACGACGCCGACGTTGTCGGTTTCAAGGTTCAAGGCCATGCCGCGAATGCCGCCCGGAAATTCGACCATTTCGCCGGCCTGAACGTTGTCGAGACCGTAGACGCGGGCGATGCCGTCGCCGACCGACAGCACCTGGCCGATCTCTGAAACCTGCGCTTCTTTGCCGAAATTCTTGATCTGATCCTTGAGAATCGACGAAATCTCTGCGGCCCGGATATCCATGTGTCGTGTGACCCTTCTCTATGGTCGTTTCGGTTTAGATCCGCGCGACGCGGACCATGTGTCTTCGTATTGCCAAAACGCCGCCGGACAGTTGCCAGAGGCGTTCAAAGTTGGGTTCAGGTGCCTGCGCCGCTCAAGACGACCTTGAGGTTCTGCAGTTTGGTCTTCAGCGACGAATCGATCATGCGGCTGCCAACTTTGACAACCAGCCCGCCGAGCAAGCTCGGATCGACGCGGGTGTTCAACGTCACATCTTTGCCGACCGAATCTTTCAGCGTTTTCTTGAGTTCAGTGACCTGCGCGTCGCTAAGTGCGGCGGCGCTCGTCACTTCGGCCGAGACTTCGCCCCGGGCCTGAGCGGCAAGCGCCTTGAAGCCCTTGATCATGTCGGCTGCAGCAAACAACCGGCGATTGCCCGCAATGAGCTTGAAGAAGTTTGCGGCCAACCCGCCAACGCCCGCTTTTTCCAGAATGACGCCAAGAGCGCGGGATTGGTCCTCCGACGAGATCACGGGACTGCGCACCATGCGGCGCAGATCCTCGCTCTCGTTGAGCAAGGACTGGAATTTCGACAAACCGGCTTCGACTTCCGGAACCTGCTTGGCATCTTTTGCCAGATCGAAAAGGGCTGCTGCATAGCGCCCTGCCATACCTTCAACGATTGCATCGTCTGCTGCCACGTCGCGCGCTCACATTTGGCCCACAAGGGGCGCTGTTGCGTCGCCCCAAAGGGCGCGTTTGGGGTTGAACCAGCAAACGGCTGGTCGTCACCCGCTTAAGGGAAGGACTTCAATCGGCACGAAAGGGAGTGCGAGGGGCTTTGAACCGCCAAAAAACCCCCTTGAGCCAAGCCGGGGTGTCCTTAACATGGGTGGTTGTGCGCTTCAACCGGCCCAGACAGGGCGCGATGCCGCATTTGTGAGTAGAGCGTGCATTGGATGCCGCAGCGCTAAGGATTCGCTGCAAATACACTCAGAAATAGGGGATTTCTGGCACTAAGCGAAGCGATTGGCGCGATATGAACGGCAGCTGCACCCCCCATTCAATCTGCGTTCAAAGGCCTGAGCCTAGAAACGGCTTCGAAAGCGGCCGGATGTCCGGCGCTCGAACCCAGGCCGCGCGAACCGGTTTGGATCAAGTTTGGACAGGGAGCCCTTCATCATGACACTCAAAAAAATCATTGCGCCGGTTTCGGCCGTCGCCATTGCCGCTGGCAGCTTGGTGCCGCTCTCGAGCGCTGCAAATGCCCGCGACTGGAACTACCGTGGCGCGCGCGCCGGACACGGCACCTCGCACGTCGAGCACTACAGCCCACGCGTCAATCGCTGGGGTGACGTGCGCCAGAATCGCTGGAACAACGCTGGCCACGACTACAATAACGATAACGGCGGCTACCGCGGATACCGCCGTCACCGCGACCACACCGGCCGCAACGTCGCCATCGGCGTCTTTGCCGCGATCCTCGGCCTTGCGATTGCTGCTGAAACATCGAAGGTTCAGCACGACTACTACGACAACGATTAAGTGCGCGGCACTTCAGCGCCTTACGTTGGTTGCTTGAAGATCAGTTTAGCGGGAAGAGACCGGAGTTGGCACACGCTGCCAGCTCCGGTTTTTTTTATTCGAACGCTCGGCGGGTTACGCCTTCACGCCCTTCAACCGTTTATTGCATTCGCTGTAATAGCCGCCGCCCTTCATGATCCACTTTAGACCGGCGTTGGTATTGGCGACCTTGTTGGTTTTGTATTGGTCGAGGCAGGTGTGCATACGCGCCTTCGACGCCTTTTCAGACGCGTACTTCGGAGAGACGGCCGCAGGGAATACAGCAGCCGTTGCCGGCGCGGCAGCAGCGTCACCGGTATCTCCGCACTCGGCTTTACGGAAGTCGTTCCAGGACTTGCCAGCCAGCGTTCCAGCAGCCTTGGCGGCGTTGTACTTCGTGCTGCACTCCTGAACGGTGAGCGCACTCGCGCCCGAACTTGAGAGTGTCAGTGCACCAGCCAGCAAAAACATACCGGCGTAAAGGGTGTTAACGAATTTTTTCATAGCAAACTCCATCACTTACGCAGCAGCAGGCACCCTAGCATCGATTTCAGTGCGTGGCACCCCGCGACCCAGTCGCAATGTTCCTATAGCGCAAACAATACAAGAACAAAAGAGGATTTTTCTGTGTGCTGTGGAATTCGTGTTTTTCTTACTGGCCGCAAGGATTTAACGCTCCGGAAAAATCGCCCCCGTTGCCTCTAGAAGCCTAAAGCGCATCGGCCAAGTGAACAGGCCAGCATCGTGGCACAATTAAAATGAGATCGAAACCGAGATCGAAGTCTTGATAGCGCTCATGCCGCGCGAGCCAAAGATCGGCCGCGCTATGCACCCGGCGCCGGGTGAGCGGTGTCACTGCGGCTTGGCAATCCTCGATCGTTGCGCGGTGTTTTACTTCGACGAACACCACGCGCCGTCCCCTCTTGGCGATGAGATCGATCTCACCGAGGTGCGTTTTGAAGCGCCGCGCGAGAATGCGGTGACCCTTGGCCATTAGAAACGCGGCCGCAGCGTATTCGGAGTAGTGACCACGCCAGAAAGCTCGTTGCAAAGCGCTACGTCTAACGTCTTCGCTCCTGCTGCGCCCGTCCATCACACGACAACCCCATCAGTCCTGCTTTTTTGCCTGCAAACCCAAGCCGTAGACACGATTTTTTGCAACCCCCAGCGCATCCGAGACTGCAGCCGCCGCATCCTTGAGGCGCATCGATTGCAGTGCCACGGTCAAGCGTTCGGCAATGAGTTCGTCACTGACTTCGCTGTGTTCAGGAGGACCACATAGCACGACAATCTCCCCCTTTGGCTCGTTGCCTTCATAGTTTTGCGCGAGTTCGCGCAAGGACCCGCGCACCATTTCTTCGTGCATCTTCGTCAATTCACGTGCAACGACGGCCGGGCGATTGCCCAGGCACGCGGCCATGTCGGCGAGCGAATCGGCCAGCCGTTGCGGCGCCTCATAGAAAATGAGCGTCGCGGGAATGGTCTTTATTTCGCCGAGCCGTGCTTTGCGCGCGGCCTCTTTGGGCGGCAAGAAGCCTGCAAAAAAAAATGCGTCGGTCGGCAGTCCGCTGCCCGCAAGCGCCGTGACGAGTGCCGAGGGGCCCGGCAAGCTAAAAACAGGAATATTCTTTGCCGCGCATTCGCGCACCAGTTTGAACCCGGGGTCCGAAACAAGCGGTGTGCCAGCGTCCGAAATGAGAGCAATGCGTGCGCCGCGTTCGAGCTGTTCCACCACGCGACCGCGCATGCTGTCTTCGTTATGGTCGTGAAAGGGCCGCGTCTCGGCACGAATCGCGTAATGCTGCAACAGTTTCGCCGAGTGGCGCGTATCTTCGCAGTAGACGATATCGGCCCGTGCGAGCACAGTGAGCGCTCTGAGCGTGATGTCGCCCAAATTTCCGATTGGTGTCGCGACGAGATAGAGACCGGGGTCCAACGGCCGCTGCAACAGCCGCGACGTCTCGTCTCGAACGTGGCGCGCCAAGTTTTCGGCAGCGGCCGCATCAAAGGGAGTATGATGATCTTCAGTCGAATGAGACAAGTGTTGTTCCCGGAATGAAGAGGGAAATCTGATGATTGGCGGCCGAGTGTGGCACGAAACCGCTTAACCTGCGCTAGCCAATTCAGTACCTAACAGATCTCAGTCACAACGCTCCGGCCCGTGTTTGCTTACGGAGACTACCGCGCCAGGGTCCGCCCTGTCAGGAGCCGAATCCATGCCGAAGGTATTGCACCGACGAGTCTCTGCGTGCACCCGCGCGCCGCTGGTACTCACGGCTGTGTTGGGATGCGTCCTCGCCGGCTGCGCCGCCAACATCGGCACTGAAAGCCCAAGCACCGCCTCTATCGAGCAACCCCAGACATCGTCCAAGATCGCGCAACCGGCGCAAGCTCAAACCAAGTCCACGAAAATCGCACTCCTATTGCCGTTCGCCGGATTTGGCGAGCCGGCCCAGATTGCGCGCGGCATGAAGCAAGCAGCAGAAATGGCTCTGTTCGACGCCAACGATCCCGCAATCCAGCTTATCGCAAAAGACGACGGCGGCACCGCCGAGGGCGCACAACGGGCAGCTGAGGCGGCGATTGCCGAGGGGGCTGACGTTGTGCTCGGGCCATTGTTCGGAAAGTCCGTCAATGGCGCTGCGCCGATTGCAAAAAAGGCCGGCATTCCCGTTCTTGCCTTCTCCAATGATCCAGCCGTCGCAGGCCCCGGCGTCTACCTGATGAGCTTTATGGTGGCTGAAGAAGTAGACCGCGTCGTCTCGTTCGCCGTCTCAAAGGGTAAGAAGAGATTTGCAGCGCTGATCCCCGCGACGTCCTACGGGCAGATGATCGAGCCTGCCTTCCGTAAGGCGGTCAAGAAATCTGGCGGCGAGATCGTTGCATTCGAAACATACCCTGCCGGCGCGAGCGGCGTCCTCGCATCCGCCAAAAGCATATTTGCCGCGATCAAAGATGCCGGCGACGCGGGCCGGCCGGTTGACGCACTCTTCGTCCCGGCCGGACAGGACGAAATTGCGCAACTCGGGCCCCTCATCAGCTATTCGGGATTGGACACGCAAAAAATCAAACTCATCGGAACGTCCGCCTGGGACGTCCCTGTGATCTCCCGCGATGACCGGTTGATCGGGGGCTGGTATGCTGCAACCGATCCGGCATCATGGGCCGCCTTCTCGGAAAAATTCCAGAAAACGTTCGGGCGGGCTCCACCCCGCTTAGC
Source organism: Hyphomicrobium sp. (assembly GCA_031419515.1). Lineage (GTDB taxonomy): Bacteria > Pseudomonadota > Alphaproteobacteria > Rhizobiales > Hyphomicrobiaceae > Hyphomicrobium_B. The sequence goes on along the minus strand of JANOKZ010000093.1, from coordinate 5,778 downwards.
AACACTTGCTTATGATGCCGTGAGCATCGCCATTACCCTGTCGCGCAACCCGGGACCGGCTCGCTTTGGGACTGAGAACTTGACCAAGCCGAGCGGCTTTTCAGGCATCGATGGCGGTATCAGGTTGAAACATGATGGCAGTAGCGAGCGCGGTCTCGCGGTGCTTGAGATCGAGAAATACCGCTCCGTTGTCATCGATCCGGCACCAGCCTTCGAAGCAACGCCTGAGCGCGTTTCAAGCGTCAGCGAAGCCTCGACACCACGCTGACGCGGCCGCTGAATGCCCGGTGCCTGACAGCCAGATGAGAAGGCGTTAGCGGCTGAGAACCTTAAGCAGCGCCAATTACGCGGCCCAATTAAGCGGCCCTGTAAGCTGCAACGGCGCCGCGGTCTTTGCTGCGTGCCAAGGCTGGTTCGAAGAGGTGAACGACGGCCGGTTCCCGGCGTGCGGGAAGCGCCATTACAGTCGCAAGCTCATCGACGATACTGTTGAACGCATACGTTGCAAGATCGATTTGCTGCATAGCCCGGCCCTGGAGTTCGCGTGCATGGTTCGCCTGCCCGCTGGATCGAACGACGACGCCCGTTACCCGCTCCCACTGCTCAGCAGCACTCTGCCGCGCGAATGCGGGCGGCGCTGCCAATGCCGGCTGCACGCGACGGCTAATGCGCTTAGATTTATCAGAGGCGGCGTCCGGCCGGCTGAATAGCCAAACGCCCGCCGACTTTAAGGCTGCGCGCCAAGTACCAGGGTTTGCCGGTTGAGCCACGATATTAAACACTGTTCTAGCGTCCAATTCAAAGTTAATTCGGGCCGATTGAAATTGCGCTTATTCGCCGTATTCGACAAGTGCAATTTATGGCATTCCGACTTCGGTCTGATTCCGCAGATTGTGATGCCGCGATCAGGGGTAATTTTCACCAGATTCATTGGTTTTTCCTTAATGCGCGCCGGTCTTCTTCTGCGCGAAATGTCTCAATTGCGGTGAATGGGGCTTTGTTCGCCGGATAATTCGGGGCTCAATTGGCAGCGCGACGGGAAATGGGCCGGGAGGATAATTAACCGATTGGGCGGTCAAGAAAGGCGGCGCCACCCTAACGGCGTAGTGCCGGAGCCTCAATTTTACCGCTCCGTGCTTTTGGCCGGGACTTCGCCTCAGCCGCGCGTGGCGTGTGAGATGGCATGGTAGGTTTGGCACTGGAGGCACTTGGGCCAGGCTTTGCTACGGCGTCCGAGCCTGACGGGCTGTTAACGCCGAACCCGCGGTAGCGGTAGTGTCCGGTGATTTTATCGACGAACAGCGCATCCTCGATTTGCGGGCCCCAGCCCCGGTTGTGCACGATCATAGGCCGGCCGGAGGGCGCAATCTGGTTCGAGACGATCGCGATGTGATCGCGAGACCCGCGGTTCTGAGGCCGGTAGTAGGTGACAATGTCGCCTGGCAAATAGTCTTCCGCGAATTCCGAGATCGGCATACTCGCGCCGCGCGAAGCGAAATAACGGCGCAACGTGAAGGTGCGCCGATGGGCGATGCTGGTATCCGCCGGGCCAATTCGGGCAATGTGGATGAGCGCCTGCAAATCAACACCCAGCGCCCGGTAGGCGCGAATGACGACGTCGGTGCACACACCGAAGAGCGCTGGCACGTCGCCCATGGGATAGGCCAAGCGCCGGTACTTGTCTGTGTAGACGGTGAACTCTGCCGTTTGCCGCTGTGCGGCGGTGGCGAGCGCCATTCCAAAGTCTGCCCGCGAGACTTCTGCCCGCGAGACTTGGGTACTTGAAGATTGGGGCTGCCAATCATTGGCATCAGACGCTGGAGTTTGGCCGTGCTGCGCCAGAAGCTCTCGATTCAGAGAAACTTGGCCCTGCCCGTTGTCTTTGCCGTTACGTGCAACCTCAGTGATTTCGCAAATTCCTGGCGCTTTGAGCCCAGACCCGAATTCATCGTCGAAGACAGCGGCTGACGACATGGACCCGGCCGCGTCTGGTCGTTCTGGGCTGAGCGCTTCGCCAAAAGCCTCTTGAGCCTCTGGGCCCATCGTTCGAGAGCCAACACGAAATGCGAGATCCACTTGGCGTGATTGAACGGTTTCACGCAGCGCGGCGAGACCGGCGGCGGGCGGCGGATCAGCGGCTGGCAGCGTGGCAACATCCTGCACTGGGCGCTCACGCAGAAATGTTCGCGGCGGATCGGTTACGGCTCTCGAAATGGTTTGCGGCGTCAAGGCGATCATCGACTGGTGTGCGCGTTGACCACCAGTTTGAGTTTGCGCGGCCGCCAGTACCGATGTGACGGCAAGCGCGAAATACAAAACGATGTAGTGTTGAGATGGCGGCGCGATGTGCCGACGGGCAGGGACGGCCATATCCGGCACGAATACGACGTCTGCAGCTGTGCCAGCCAACGGAACGGCCAACGGCGCGCGGAATTTTTCCATCACCATTGCAATATGGCGGGAACCATCGTCATTCCGCCTCCGGGCGGCCCTGCGGCGGCGAAGCGCGTTCTCCGCACGCAAAGCTGAAGCTCTGCGACCTGCACCGCGATTCTGATGATTTGGCGTTCTCAACGTCCGCCCCACATTTACGAGACCTGCCACCTAACCGGACTGGCGGATTCACAACGCATTCGAATCTACCCCGTAATCCATTCGCTAAACAGAACAAATGGCAAAAGCATGTAGATTGGGCATGATGCCCTATGGCAAGCCTAATAGACGGCGGATGTGGGCAGGTGATGCTCCCTCAGAGCGCAAGTGCGCGAGGCTCGTGTCGCCACGGCTTTTGGAGAGTTTATGGCCCGCCGCATCCAAAATGAGCTTGTGATGATGATAAATGGGCTGCGGTAGATCGAGCAGGACTTGCAGAACGCGCTGTGCGTCCGTTGCGGCGTAGAGGTCCATGCCACGTGTCACATGCGTGATGCCCTGGCGCGCGTCATCGATAACAACGGCGAGGAAATAGCTCGCCGGCATTTCCTTGCGTAAGACGAGGATGTCGCCCCAGCGTGCCGGGTCGGCTTCGACGATCCGTAGCGCTCCTGTGCTGTCGAACTCCGTGAAGGATAGCGCCGCACCGGCGAGTTTGCTGCGAACCAAGTTTATGGCGCGCTGCATGTCGATGCGAAGGGCGAACGGTTGACCCCGCGCGCGTTCTCGCTCCACGTCCTCCGCGCTACGCTCGCGCCAAAGTCCGGGGTAGACAAGCGCGCCTTCCGGATCGAGTCGGCCACGATCCGCCGCAGCAACGATCTCGTTGCGTGTTGCAAAGCATGGATACAACACGCCAAGTGAGCGCAGCTTTTCTGCCGCCGCGAGGTAATCGGGAAAATGCTCCGACTGTGTGAGGACAGGTTCTTCCCAGTCGATCCCTAGCCAGGTGAGATCGTCAAAGATGCCCTGGACGTACTCGGGGCGGGCCCTGTTCGTGTCGATATCTTCAATGCGAACAAGAAAGCGCCCGCCACAACGCTGCGCCAGTTCGAAACCTGTCAACGCCGACAACGCATGCCCCAAATGCAACGCTCCGTTGGGAGACGGCGCGAAGCGGAAGACCGGGCGGCTCATGTGAACTCGAGGGGGCAACTCAACGGCTCTGTGGTGTCTTGCGGTTAGTCGCAGGCACCCGTACGGCCTGCACCTGGAGAATAAGTCTTTGCAACCGCTTCGACAACGCGGTCGTAGAGTTTGCGCTCGGCTTCCGGGTACAGCATCGCCCAGCTGTTGATCAGCTTACCGCCGCAGGTGAAACTGACGCGCTGGTAGAAAATCTCGCCGTTACGCGTGCCAGAGAGTACGAACCAGCGCTGGCGCACGGGTGCGTAATCAACGGCGGCGCCAGCATATTGTTCGTTCAAAAGAAACTGCCGGTAGGCTTCGAGCGAGTTTTCTTCCGCGTTGTCGAAGGCCCCAACCAGCAGCTTGGCCTTGCCGTCCTTCGAGACCAGCACGCGGCCGTCCTCCGAATTTGGCGCGGTCTTCTGTTCGAACACGGCGGTCGGATAAGCGATGGCAAACCCGTGCCGGGCGTTCTTCAACGTCGCCCATTCATCGAACCGCGTTCCGGCTGTGGCGGGAAACGCCGAGTGCGAAACGACTATCGCGCCAAGCACGGCGCCGCTAAACTTGGTGCGCATCGACGAAGCCCTTCAGCCGAGTAACCAACGCTTCCTATTTAATCCTTTTCCCGCCAGCATTAAAGACCTTCAGCGAGAAACAGTATGGCGCCGAAGCCGCAAACCAAATTCAAGGCAGCCCGCCTGAAAACAGAAGGCGATCTCGCGGCCGCCATCACCGCGCTTTCTCGCCAGTGTCAGGTTATGCGCGCTATCCACAAGCGCACGGGCGTGCCTCTGTTGCGCGAATTTCCGGCTGACTTTGCTGGGCTTGCCAAGATCGTTACTGGCCAGCAGGTGTCAGCCGCGAGTGCGGCTGCGATCTGGGGACGCGTTGCAGCCGGCATAAAGCCGTTCGATGCCAAGCGTCTGCTTTCGCGCACCGACGCGGAACTGAAGTTTTTTGGTCTGTCGACTGGCAAAATCAAAACACTGCGTGTCGTGGCGGACGCTGTGGCGGGAGGCACCCTCAATTTCTCCAAGCTCAACCGGGCGAACGATGACGCGATCCGCGCCGAACTTACAGCCCTCCACGGCATCGGCCCCTGGACGGCAGACATTTATCTGCTGTTCGCCTTGCGCAGGGCCGACGCGTTTGCTGCCGGCGATCTCGCATTGCAACTTGCAGCGCAACGGCTCTTCAAACTCTCAGAGCGCCCTGCGCCAGACGAACTCCTCAGGATCGCCGAGCGCTGGCGGCCATGGCGGGGTGCGGCCGCGCGGCTGCTGTGGGCTGAATATGCTCTTGCCCGGCCCGCGAAGAACCTGGAAACGGCGAAAAAGCGCTTGCCAACAGCCTGATTTTTCAGGATTCACAGGCTTTCAGAGAACAAAATCCTCTGGCGCTTCACATATCCGACATGCGCGGCTAGTATCCCGCCTGACAGGTGGCAAAAAACACGCGATTCGCAACAGAACAACTGCGAGGAACCGCGCCAGTGAATGCGCACGTTAGAATGCCGGACAACTGCCCGGCCCTGGTGTTGAACGCCGACTTCCGGCCCTTGAGCTACTATCCATTGTCGCTCTGGAGCTGGCAGGAGACGGTGAAGGCGGTCTTTTTGGATCGCGTCAACATCGTCTCCGAGTACGACCGCTTCGTGCGCAGTCCCACGTTGGAAATGCGCCTGCCGAGCGTCGTCTCGCTGAAGACTTATGTTCGCCCCGCGCTTTACCCGGCCTTCACGCGCTTCAACGTGTTCCTGCGCGACCGCTTCGCCTGCCAATACTGCGGCGACAAGCACGATCTGACGTTCGACCATTTGATCCCGCGCTCGCGCGGCGGGCTGACCCGTTGGGATAACGTCGTCGCCGCATGCGCGCCCTGCAATTTGCGCAAGGGCGGCATGATGCCGAACGTCGCCCGCATGTTCCCGCGCCAGGAGCCCTACCGGCCGACGGTGTTCGAACTCCACCGCAACGGGCGTCTCTTCCCGCCCAACTACCTGCACCAGAGCTGGCTCGATTATCTCTACTGGGATACGGAGCTCGAGCCGTAGTGGGGTGGGTGGGCAATGGCACAAGTGTTCCTGATTACCCAGCCCGATCCATATTTTGACGCAACCTCCTGATAACGTTGTGTCCTTGACAGCGGCATGGAGGCAACGATGGCGCGCAATCCGATACAGATGCAGAAGGGCTTGAGCCTGACGGAGCTTAA
>JANOKZ010000092.1:0-2055 GCA_031419515.1 Hyphomicrobium sp. | reverse complement strand
CATATAACTCCACTGTCTTCATCCCCCGCCGCCCTCTGCCGACGCAGGCACAAGGGCTCTTTCTGCCGCACTTTTAGTCCGGCGCGGCTGAACAAATCAGCCGCTTCTGCGAGGTAGTATTGCTCCGGCTTTTACACATAGAACCGCTGCCGAGATCTTCTCACTATGGCACGTCAATAAGTGATTGCATGCCAAGCTTGCGAACTACGCCGCCGAACGCCGAGACAAGCGCAGAACCGAGCGGTGGGGCAATCAAATGCGTCGCGATCAACGCCAACACAAAAATGGTTGCAGATATCCAGAGCGGTCTAGCCCATTGGCGCGCGTGCGTAACAACGAGATTGATGAGCATCAAAAGAAAAAGACCGGCCACGGTAGGCGCGAGCACGATCGATAAGATCTTAAGCACCGCCGGCGCGATGGCGGGCAGCTCAAAGAAAATGAAAAAGTAGACAGCGACAACGGTAATCAGGAAAACAGCTACCGCTGTCAGATAATAGCCGCCGAGCAGAGCCCACAGCCGCGCATGCGATCCTACCGAGACTTTTCGTCCGGCAATAAGTGCGGTGGCGACGTAGACCACCGCAGCGGCGACGACAAGGTGAATAAGAATAGCGTATCTTGCGACGCTTAAGAATTGCTCCTGTTCATGCGTAAATCCCGATTGTCCCCAAGCCTTTGCCAGTGCCTCCATGACCAGAAAGAAGCCGATAAACATGCTGATGCCGGTAATGAGAAATTTGTACGGGCTCTTGTCCCCGGCGATGGCCGCGAGGCGCACAGGCTCAGCGATTGGCGCGCGTGTCGTCCGCCAGAATGTACGCACCAAGCCGATCGACTCCCCGATCAAGGGAAGGTCGTCGAGAGCAGACTTGCGGCCCCCAGCTAGGCTTGCGCCGCACGAGCTGCAGAAGTTTCCGCCGACTGCGGCACCGCAGCGTGGGCACAACACCGTGCCGCTTTCACCGCTGGTCATAAGATTTCCACCCGACAATAGATTCAATATTTTCTACGAGTCTAACGCGCTCGCGCGCGCACAGCAGCTCCAACAGAATACAAAAAATTCAGCGCGGTCACGAGAGCTTTGTGCGGTGGGCGGGCGTGAGTTTGGGCGGAAGCCTTTGACCGCACATCCCATTTATTGCCAAGAAGTTGGCAGGGCTAGATATACATTTGCTGACATCCGCCGGACTGGCATCGTCGGCACTGGCGGAGCAGTTAGCGATGTCCGTTGTCGAGGGTACTCCGGTCGAACCCGCCACTCCGTTAGCAGCAGGTGACCCTGGCTGTGTGAAAAGACCTTCCAGTTTATGGTTCCTTAGATGATTCTCTGTGGGTGATCATGAAGCGGTTTGTGGAAGGCGCAGATCGGGTTCAGTCGACGCTGTTGCCGGAATGCCTTGATGACTGGATTGATGAGGAAAAACCCATTCGCGCCGTCGATGCCTTTGTCGATGCGCTCGATCTGAAAGAGTTGGGGTTCGACGGCGTGGAGCGTGCTGCAACCGGGCGACCCGCCTTTCATCCATCGGTGCTTTTGAAGCTTTACATCTACGACTACTTGAACCGCGTGCAGTCAAGCCGCCGTCTTGAGCGTGAGTCCGGGCGCAATCTGGAAGTGCTTTGGCTATTGGGGCGGCTGATCCCAGACCACAAGACGATCGCCGATTTCCGCAAGGACAACGCGGCTGTGCGCAAAGTCTGCGCCCGCTTCGTCGATCTCTGCCGCCAGATGGGACTGCTTTCGGTGGCGAGCGTCGCCATCGACGGCAGCAAGGTCGTCTTGGCGAAGCCAAGCTCCGCTTGGACGCTGTCAACAACCGCGACCGCAACTTCACGAAGGGCAAGTGATGTTGCGTTGTCAGGTTGGTGCAAGTCCAGCCCAAAGGAGGTCACGACCTTTGAAGCCGAAGGTAACTGCGTCGCAGCGATGCGAGGTGGGGAGCAACCGGAGGCGAACGAGCAGCCTGCAGGATGACGAACCCGTTTCGGCGGCGTGATGCGGCGAGCTTGCCTGGACAGGGCGAAGCCTGGGCCTTCGGGTCCGACTCGATG
>JANOKZ010000091.1:0-9172 GCA_031419515.1 Hyphomicrobium sp. | reverse complement strand
TAAATCGCGATTCCAAAATCGCGCGCGTCAGCTGCGGGCCGCCGCCTCAAGCTTGGACAAGGTGTCGAGGATGAGCGACTTGCGATCGAGATTGAGCGCGAGGGCGTCCGCCTTGTCGCGGGCCAGTGTTTCCCACAGATGCGCAAACGTGGCAAGCCGGGCCTCTCCCATGATGCGGTTTGATAGCGCGACTTCGGAACGCTCGCCCTCCTGGGCAGCGCCAGCCCTCACGAGCCGCGCCAGAAAACTCAATAAAAGATCATAGAACAGCTCGAATTTTTGTTCCTGGGCAGCAGGCTGCAGTTCGTCCGCCAAAGTATGAGCGGCGCGCATATCGAGGCCTGGCAGGGTTTCGAAGAGCTTGGTGATCTTCGCCTGTAACGCCAATCCGCCGCCGTCTGCCATGGCAAGTAACCTGCGCGGGCTGCCACCGGCGAAGGGCTGAAGGGCTTGAAAATCAGAGGGTGCTATTGCCGGTTTCCCGGCCGCTTCAAGAGCGCCGCGCACAGCTTTCAAGAGATCGTCAGACCCGAGCGGCGCCAGCGCAAGTGAGCGGCAGCGCGAACGGATGGTCGGCAGCAGTCGTCCCGGAGCAGACGAAATAATGAGAAAGATGGTTTTCGCCGGGGGCTCTTCAAGCGATTTGAGTAGCGCATTCGCGGCGTTGACGTTCAATTCGTCGGCGCTATCGACGATAACAACGCGCCAGCCTTGCTGCTCAGCGCTCAGCGCCAGGAAGTTTCGAAGGCGGCGCACGTCATCGACCGAGATGGACGCTGAGAACCGCTTGGCCTTCTGATCGTAGCCCCGGCGAATGATCAAAAGACCGGGATGGGAAAGTGCCGTCACTTGCCGGTAGGATGGACAGCTCGCCTCGATGTGCAGACTGCCACCGAAGGGATCGCGATCTTCGGGACGCGCGAGCGCCGCACGCGCCACACGATAGCTGAGCGTTGCTTTGCCGATACCTTCGGTGCCTGTAATCAACCAGGCGTGATGGATCTTTCCGGAGTTCAGGGCGTCCGCAAATATCTGTTCGGCCGATGGGTGGCCCACGAGAACAGCCGTTTCGCGCGGATGCGGAAAGCCATCGAGCTTATCTGCTTCAGGCAGCGCCTCGTTATCTGTGAGTGCGGGAGCGCGGGCCACTCAAAGCACCTTCGCAAGCAACCGGTCGCTAACCGCCTGCCACACGGCCGTCTCCACGCTCTCCGCGCTCAAGCTGCCATCGATCAAAACGCAGCGCTTGGGCTCGGCTTCGGCGATCTCAAGGAAGCCCTGACGAAGCGCCACATGTGTCTCGATGCGCTCGGCGTCGTAGCGCGAGAGCGTACCGCGCGTATTGGCACGTTCAAGGCCGGCTTCCGGCGGCAAATCCAAAATCAAAGTCAGATCGGGGAAGTCGGGCGCGACCGTGAACCGTTCGAGTATCTTGATCAACTCGGGTTCGACCGAATAGAGGCGGCCCTGATAGACGCGGGTTGAGTCCATAAACCGGTCTGAGATGACCCACGTCCCATCGTCAAGCGCGGGGCGGATGAGAGCCGTCATGTGTTCGGCACGCGCGGCGGCAAACAGCAAGAGTTCGGTGACCGGATCTTGCGGGCGATCTTTCAGGATTAGCCCACGGATATCTTCGCCAAGTGGCGTACCGCCCGGTTCGCGCGTGACAAGAGTTGGGATTCCGGCGCCCTCAAGGCGGGCCGACAGAAGTTTCGCTTGGGTCGATTTCCCAGCGCCCTCTCCGCCTTCAAAAGTTATGAATAGTCCACGCTTCATGGCTCGCCGACCCCTTTTCGATTTCAGCCGATCTTAGAGGGCAAGCCGCCGCAACGCCATGAGAACCAGCGTATCGATACCACGCCGCATGACGCCAGCAGGTTCCACGTCTTCGGTCGCATAAAGCGGAACTTCGGTCGCGGCGCTTGACGTACTCATAACCTTGAGAACGGCCACTTGGTCGCCTTTTTTGACGGGCGGTTTCAAAGGCGCCTTATAGACGATCTCGGCCGATAACCTCTGGTTCGCTGGATACTTGGGCAATGAGATTTTCACCTCGCCTTTGCCGCTCAAGGGCACGTACATGCGTGTGCCGCCCCACACCCGGGCTTGACCGACGATCTCGCCGTCGTCGAAGATCTTGACTTGGCTGAAGCTCTTGAAGCCCCACTCAAGGAGTTTAGCGGCTTCAGTTTTCCGCTCTTCGGCATTGGCGTGACCGGCAACGACAACAATGAGGCGCTTGCCCTCTTGGACAGCAGACGCAACGAGGCCAAAGCCCGCTTCAGCGGTATGACCGGTTTTTAGTCCATCCGTGCCGATGCCGAGGAATAGCAGCGGATTGCGGTTGTAGAACTTGTGTTTTTTGTACAGAAATTCTTTCTGCCCGAAGACCTGATAGTAATCCGGATATTCGCTGATGATGTGGCGCGCGAGCAGCGCCAGTTCGCGTGCCGTCATCAAGTGGTTTTCGTCATGCAACCCGGTCGAATTGGTAAAAGTTGACTTGGTGAGCCCGATGCGGCGCGCTTCCTCCGTCATCGCTTTGGCGAAGTTTGCTTCACTCCCGCTCATGGCTTCGGCAACGGCGATGCATGCGTCGTTGCCCGATTGTATGGCGATACCCTTGATGAGTTCGTCAAGCGTCACTTTGGTGTTGACCGGCACCATCATGGCGGAAGTGCCGGAGGGCGCACCCCCTTTGCGCCACGCGTTGACGCTCATCAGGATTTCATCGGATGTTTTCAGTTGACCGCTTTTTAGACCGCGAAAGACGAGCGCCAGCGTCATGAGTTTGCTCATACTGGCGGGCGGGGCCAGTTCATCAGGCTTATGCTGGAAGAGCACCGACCCATCGCCCGCGTCCATGAGGATCGCACGCTGCGCCTTGGTCACGTAGTTTTGGGAGTCGGTCCCAACGGCATGACTGGGCAGCGTGGTCGCGGCCAAAGCCGTCATCACCGCCGCCGTCGCCGCCACAGTGGCACAAGTGAAGCGCATCAATTGGCGGAGAGAAATCTGCAATAGGAACAATATCATCAATCCTAAAATAGGAAGCCGGCCCGGCATACTCCCCGGCATACTCCAGGGACTATCGAGGGCGAGCTCGGATCCTGTCAACGGTCCAGCAGTGTCCTATTCACTTAAGTCTTGAACTATTCTACTCCCGGTCACGCCTTGAGCTACGACTTGCGCCTGGGCGGACTGGGCGTCCTGCGCCGACATCGGGCCGATACGAACCCGATAGACGGACGTGCCAGCCGCGGCGACGGGCGCAACTTCGACAGGACCGATATGGCCGATGCCGCGACGCATGCGTTCGGCGTTGGCCTGATCGCGGAACGTGCCGACCTGAACATAGACTGGGCCATTGTCGGATCGATTGGGGGTGGATCTCGAGGGTGCCGGAGCCGCGCCGAGCGCCTGGCGTGACCCGGTATTGTTTGCAGAACGATACGCAGGTGCCGGTTGCGCTTGCGCAGACGCGCGCCAGCCAAGATTGCCTGCGTCCGCTTGTGTTGCATAGCCAGCGTCTACACTGCCCGTCCGTTGTGGCAGGGCGGCGTAGCGCTGCGGCGAGGCGTTAGGAGCTGACATAGCCGGCGCCATGGAAGATGCGATTGATTTGTCCGCAAGCGACGAGCGATAAGCGGTTGGCGACCAGCGCCCGGCTGTTCCCGCCGGGAACGGCTCGGGCACATCAAGCGGTGCGTTCGGCGGGGCAAGAGACGCAACGGCCGGAGCGCCGCCGCGGTACCAAGGTTGTGACGCCAGATGTTGGCGCTCGCGCCGGTCGTCGCCATTCAAAGGCGCTCGTCCCGCGTAGCGCACGCGGACAGTGGCGTGGCCACGATTTTCGTAGCCGAGCGCCCGCGCCGAGGCGTGTGACAGATCGATGATGTGATCGCTGACGTAGGGGCCACGATCGTTGACGCGCACCAGAATAGTGCGGCCCGTCGCCAAATTGGTCACGTGGGCATAAGACGGTAGCGGCAGCGTCGGGTGCGCGGCGGTTAGCGCGTGCATATCGAAGATTTCGCCGTTTGCAGTCTTGCGCCCGTGGAAGTCGTCACCGTACCAGGAACCGGTCCCTTTGCGATCATAGCCTGGCTCTTCGCGTGGCACGTACCAGCGGCCCGCCACCTTGTAGGGGCTGCCGAGTTTGAAGTTCCCACCGCCCTTGCGGGTCGGCCCTCGATGGCCGGCAACGCGCGGGCTGGAGCTGACACCATATTCGTCTTCGGTGAAGAGGGGTCTATTGAGCGTGGGCGCGGGCCGGTTACTGGCAAGCGATCTTTGCGGAGTGTCTGTGGCGGAGCCTGAACACGCGGCCAGAACGGCGGCAACGCACAACGCCAAGCCCGCAAACGGCTTTACGCCAAAATCAACCCCACTCGACATTTGACTGGAACCCACTCGACGCGTGCCACGACCCGTCCCGCCTATTTACCCACTGAGGTTGGCCGAACGTTGCCTGAACCATGGCAAAATAGGCTTAGCGGGGCGTAAATGATGACGACTTTTAGAACGGGCAGGCCTCAATGGCCGGGATCGAATGAGGCTGGACTGCGGCTCATGCAGGCCTTGAGGGGAGCGTGCGAACCAGTTAGGAACGAGGCCCGCCGTTGAACTTGGGTCCTTCATCCTGTTTGCGGCTTGGAGGGGTGGCAGAGTGGTCGATTGCATCGGTCTTGAAAACCGACGAGCCCGTAAGGGTTCCGGGGGTTCGAATCCCTCCCCCTCCGCCAAGGGCTAGGTCGTTTCCGCCGGACCTGTTCCCGGTTTCAAATACCAGTAGACCGAAAACGCGATTGAGTAGATCGCCATGGCGGCAAGTACCCATTTCGCGAGGGGGTTCGCTGGAAACCCGGTGGCGACGGTGTAAACGGCCGCCACAACTGCTGCCGCCATAACCCCAATCGTCGCGGGGCGCCATCTTTCAACACGAAGGGGATGGATCCACGGCATCGGGATAAATGTTCCGGCAATCGCAAGCACAACGATCGCGACTGTCACTGCCGGCGGTATTCCTAGGGCAAAGACGAGAAAGGCGACGATGTTCCAAATGGCCGGAAATCCGACGAAGCAATGCTCGGCATTCTTACTCATCGTATCGGCGAAGTGGTAGAGCGACGACAGCAGAATGCCTGAAGCGAGTAAGAGGCCAATGGGGCCATCGAGGTGCCGCCACGCAAGGAGCGCTAAGACGGGAACGAAGACATAGGTCACATAGTCGACAACAAGATCCAGGATTTCGCCGGAGAACCTCGGAAGTCGGTCTTTGACGCGTGCGGCGCGCGCGAAAGTGCCATCGATCCCGTCAATCACGAGCGCGACGCCGAGCCAGAAAAACAAGCGCTCAGGCGCTTTGTCGAAAATGGCGAGCGTCGCGAACAGCCCGCACACCGCACCGAGCGCCGTAAACATGTGAACGCCGGCGGCGATCCAGCGCATCATGGCCTAGACCACAAATGCCAAGGCGCGCCAAGGCGCCCCTAAGTCGAAACCAAATTGCAGCGTCAGGAACATCGAAGCGCCCTAGAAGCGATGCTTGACCGATCCCCGGATCGTCAGATCGGAAGGATCGTCTTCGATTTTTGCTGGCTCTTGCGGTTTTTCAGTTTCCGTTGCCCCGTAAAGAAGCTCAAGTCCGAAATCCATCTTAGGCAGAGTGCCGAGTTTGCCAAGTCCAGGAATACGAATTTCCGTACCAGTCTCTGACTTTGCAGCCGGGGAAGCGGACTGCACGGCAGCACCCGCGCCGTCGGCCGCTGGAACCTCAGGCGCCACAGCGCCTTTCTGTTCTTCCAATGCAAAGCCAGCCGTTCCGGCAATAGCTACCAGTGCAGCAGTCAACCCTGCTAATCTTCCAATTCGTTTCACGTCTACCCCGCCATGCCACCAAAGCACGCACATGCGGATGAACATGCTGCTTCGGCGCGCGAAACTCAATGGCGAAGCGGCAGGGTTAACGTCCAAATTGTCGTTTCCCGGGAGCCGTGTGATCATATAGCCATATAGCGCGCGAGACACACCCAGACAGGAGTTTCGTGTTTCAAATCATGGCGTTAATGATCCAGCTCAGTATAAACGAAATCGGGGGCCGCCTTTTCAGGCAGCCCCCGGGCTCTGACCGCAGACGGGAAGTATGCGATTAGAATCTTATGATCGCGCCGCCCATGACCACGTCGAGGTCTTCGAGATTGACGTTACCCAGTGCGCCAGCGCCTGCTGTACCCGAGAGTGCCGTGACGTCGGCTTCGTAGTGGCGGTAGGTGAGGTAGACGTGCATGGCGGCCGAGTCGATGCCCTGCACGATGCCGCCACCGATCGAGTCGAGCTCGGTTTCAAAGATGCGCGAGTCGACACCGTGCGGGTTGGCGGCGTCAGCGGCACCTAAACCACGGCGTGCATTGGCACCACCCTCATTCTTGTAGTACTGGACGTAGAGCGTTGTTTGGCCGAGGTCGTTCCATTTCTGCTGGATGCCGGCCTCAACCGCATAGAACTGGCTCTTGTCATCCGCGCCGGTACCAGCAAAGCGCGTCGAAACATCGATCAGATCGTCGGTCAGCTGACCGGCGCCAAAATTGGCGTACAAGCCCGACGCGACATGCATGACACTGATCGAACCGCCGAGCTGGCTGCAACTGGCGTCTGAGCCGCTCGCGATGACCTGTGCCCCATTGGCCAGGCATAGAAGGCCGGGAGCAGCACTATCTTCACTGCCTTCGCCATAGGCGATGCCAGCACCAAGCTTGAATCCGGCCATTTCGCCCTCGTAGCGGGCGCCAATCTCCCAGGTGTCGTCGTCGCCCCAGCTTGCCGTCGCCTTCAAGCCGGCAAGTGTTGGCGTGTCGTATTTGACGAGATTGTAGCGGCGCCCTTCGCCCGGTTGGTCTCCGCTATCGCGAATGAGGCGGCGCCACGTCAGTGCGCTCGTGCCGCCTGCCGAATTGCGCAGGAAGAAGCCCATTCCAGAATCTTCTTGGTCGGAATACTTGGCGATGTCTTTGGTCTGCGAAAGGTTGATTTCCGTTACGCTTTCGGCGGCACCGCCTGTAAGGCCGACCGAAAGGCGGCCCATTTGCTTGCTATCGATGAACCAGTAGCTGTGACGGAGATCGAGCAAACCAGCACCGTCGCCCCGTGGATCGTTTTGCGTCGAACGTTTTGAGTTGGCTCCGCGCGCACCAAGTTCGATCATGTATCCGGCTTTCCAGCCATCCATGATTTTGGCGTCGCCCTTGAAGCGAAAGCGCGTGCGCGAATTGTCGTTGGTGACCTGATAGGCGTTGCTCTCGAAGCCATCGTCCCAGTACATCACGGCTTCATTGACGTGGCCCGAAATCTCAAGGCTGACCTTGCGGTTGCCTTTGCGCGCAGTTGTCGCCTCGAGTTCCGCGATGCGCTCTTCGAGATCGGCGCAGCAGTTACCGCCGAGATCGGCAGCATGCGCTGGCATCGCAGCAACCAGTCCAAGCGCCGCTACAATTGCAGTCCGTGCTAATCCAAACTTCAAAGCCGAATTCATCGGACCCCCCATTTGTATTGACCAAAACCCTGTCCCGTTGGCGCGCATCCCTTCGCGCAGCCAATGCCATGACGTCAGAGCCGACTCCGCCCCGGGAGTCCCCACTCTTTCAACCATGCTTACCCAAGCGTTAACGAGCCGGTTTTACAACTCTGTGACAATGCCGTTGCCGCAAAGCAACACTTACGTAATTTCATCAAAGCGTGCTTGTGTAACATCGGCTGTGGAGACTGGATGATTCATGGGCGACAAGCAACACGCAGACCTCCTCGTGGCCGGTGCTGGTCCAGCCGGGCTGGCGGCGGGCTTGGCTGCTGTCGCCTTCGGATTGAGGTCAACCGTTATCGGACCGCGCGCGCATCCGGCAGATGGTAGAACCGCCGCCCTGTTCCAGAGTTCCGTTCAATTCCTGCGAGCGGTCGGCGCATGGCAACATCTAGAGGCCAAGGCCGAGCGCCTCGACGCTATCCGCCTTGTCGATGCGACGGGCGGCTGGCTGCGCGTCCCGGAAGTGACATTTTGGGCCCATGAAATAGGTTTGGATGCCTTCGGCTACAACGTGCCCAACGCGGCACTCACACAGGCGCTTGAACAGGCTGCCGCCGGACGCCTGAAACGAGTTCTTTCCGAAGGGGTGGCCAGCGCCGTTCCAACTGACGGGCGGATCGAACTGAAGACAATTGAAGGCGACTCGTTCTCAGCCCCGCTCGTTGCCGGCGCCGATGGGCGAAATTCGCTGATCCGGCAGAGCGCGGGGATTTCCACGAACTCCTGGAGTTATGATCAGGCGGCGATCGTGTGCACCTTCGAGCACTCCCGGCCACATGGCGGCGTCTCCACCGAGTTGCATCGGCGCGTTGGGCCGCTTACCGTTGTGCCATTGCCCAGAAGCGCATCGGGCAACGTCTCAAGTCTCGTTTGGGTCGAAACCCCGCGCGAGGCCCGGCGCCTCGCCGAACTGGACGACGCAGCGTTTCTGGTTGAACTCGGCGGACACATTTCCGGGCTGCTCGGCAGTTTGAGCCATTTATCCAAACGCAAGACTTTTCCGCTCTCAGGCCAAACGGCCGATGTCCTGGCCAAAAACAGGATGGCCCTCATCGGAGAAGCCGGGCACGTGATGCCGCCTATTGGCGCGCAAGGATTGAACCTCAGTTTCCGCGATGCGGCGACACTCGCCGAGCTTGCGGCCGGCGCACATGCACGCGGGGAAGATATTGGCAGCGCGGACGTGTGTGCGGCGTATGAGCGTCAGCGCCGGGCGGACGTCGCCTCGCGCTCCTGGACCATTGACCTTATGAATCGATCGCTAGTTTCGGAGTATGCGCCCGTTCATTTTGCGCGCGGACTGGGCCTCTCCGCGCTCAAGGCGATCCCGCCGTTACGCCGCGCCCTGATGCGGGAAGGCGTATCGCCCTCTTTTGCCACACCGAGACTGATGCGGCAGGAGGGTGGCGCTGGGGCACTTGACGGGGACCTCACAGAAGCCGCATCACCGGGTGAGCTTAGTTCCCCCGAAGGCGCCCCCTACGCATGACGCCTGTTTCATTTCTCCGCGATTTGCAGTTCCGCCTGGAATACGCGGCTCTGCGTACGATCGTCGGGGCCATACGCGCACTGCCGCTCGATACCGCAACG
>JANOKZ010000090.1:0-57738 GCA_031419515.1 Hyphomicrobium sp. | reverse complement strand
ATCCGAACCGACTGGTCCTTGCCGCCAGCGTGCCGGAAGGCGTTGTTCAGCCCCTCCTGAACGGCCCGGTAGAGGCAGGTCAACAGGAGCTTGGGCACGCCCTTTGGCATATCCGGCCCAAGTTCAAGTGCGACGCGGCTGCGAGTCCGCCGCTCATGATTTCGCACCGCATACTCGATAACTTGAGTCATTGTCGAGCCCTCCATTTTTGGCAACGACAACCCCGACGACATGCCCCTGATTTCTTTTAAAGCATCACGCAAGGCTGTTTCGACTGCCGCAAATTCCTCAAAGCTGTTCGCCCCAGCCGTGGCCGCGTTACCCGTTGGCTTCAATCCCTCGAGGCGGAGCAATGCGAGAGCAATGAGCTGAACAGGTCCATCATGCAATTCAGCACCGATGCGCCGCAAGAACCGGTCGTTGGTGTCGGTTGAACGGCGGTTGGCCTCCACAACACGCAACTGCAATTCTTCGTTTTGGGCCAATGCCGAAGACAGCTCACCGACGCGCTCGCTCAAGACTTTCTGCTGCACAGAGATTGTCTGCCCGCCCCGCCTCACAATGCCCGACAGCGACGTCAGCATTGCGAGCGACAGCAAAGCCAGAATGCCACCCGTCTGCCATCGGGCACGGGTAATATCCTT
Source organism: Hyphomicrobium sp. (assembly GCA_031419515.1). Lineage (GTDB taxonomy): Bacteria > Pseudomonadota > Alphaproteobacteria > Rhizobiales > Hyphomicrobiaceae > Hyphomicrobium_B. Next base: position 57,094 of record JANOKZ010000090.1, on the reverse strand, counting down.
ATGCAATTGCCCGGCGGATTCGTGCACCTCCGCAACTGCGATAATGCGTGCCGTGCCGGTGTGATGCATAGGCGCAAAAATCTTCAAGACCGGCTCAGCCGCCGCTCCTCCCACGCCGCCTTCTGGGACTATCATCTCGAACTTGTCTTCGATCCTGCCCAGCCAAGCCTTTGAAACTTTCGCTGGCATCAGCCGGCGCTGCCCCTCAAGCCGAGGAATGGTCGAGAAAATGACCGCACCATCAGCACCCCAAATGGTGATGGCGAGGATCGAATGCCCATTGTTGCCGCGAAGTGCCAAGCCAGAGAGGCGCCGCTCCGCTTCGTCGCTGAGCTGGTCACCGTGCACGAGTGACTGCAGATGCGGCTCGACGAAACTATCAAGGTGCAGAGTGGCGATGGTGGCCGCGTGTTCGACCACGCCCTTCTCGATGCGCCCCGCAACCCAGGATCCAAGAATGGCCATACCCGTGCCGATGACGAGTGCCGCGGCAAGAGCAAATTGCGATGCCAGCCCCAGTGCCCGCCACCAGCGCAACATCGCCCCTGAAAATTCGCTTACCATGGAACGGACCGATGGCTCCGCTCGCGAGCGCAAAGCAGGGAAAGCGCGCTCATGCAAAGCAGACCATTGCCAATCACTCAAGTCACGCGAATCCTTGTGACCGCCCGCCCAACGTGAACATGGCTCGTTGCCTCGGCGTTGCGTATCACTCGCTTTTCCCAGTCCAGAAACTCGAATGTGACGAGATAATCGCCCCGGGCAACAATGCCGCTCTTTTCCGGATCGAGATCGATGAGGATATCGTTGCGCGCACCCGTCGCCAGGTAGACGGGGTGAGCGGGCTTCACAGGGCTCCATTTGGTCCAGGGGTGCTCGGCACTGGCCAGTGCTTTGCCATCGACTGAAATAATCTGACCTTGCAGCCCTTCGATTTTCACACGCACCAGCGAAAAGCTGGCATTGAGCAGCCGGATGAGAACCTTGTCGCCGGCCTTGGCGTTGATCGCCACGCGTTCATCGTGCATGGCCTCTGTATTTGGCACGCCGTTGATAAGAAAATATTTGGGAACGAATGGCCGCTCGCGCTCGGAGCCGGACCCGCCGGATACCAGCTCTGCACCTGCGTGCCAGTCCGGATCGATGTCGTCGAGGATCCAGCAGCGTTCGACGTTATAGGCCGGCCCGCCCCGGTAGGCGCGCGGCAAACCATCGGCCTCGGGTTCGGGATCGACGATCAACAAACCGAAGAGCCCCATTTCGAAGTGCCGGGCCGAACTGAAGTGACTTTGATAAAGCCAAGTGCCGGCCTGTTTGGGTTGCCACTGGTAGATATAGCTTTCACGCTTTTGCACGGCCACGGCGCCAGCGGACTGCGAACCCCAACCGCGTCCCAATCCGCCGTTGTGTGGTCCAGTTCGCGCGTTGGGCGCTACCGGAGCTGCATCACAGAGCGTCTCCAATTTGACGTGGGCGACTTCTCCCTCACGCAAGCGGATGACAGGAGAGGGAAATGTTTTCTGACCAGGCGCGGCCACAGGATCTTCGAAGCCCCAGTAGGCAACAACGGCTCCATCTGGCATCGTCATGACGCCGTCGGTAAACATGCGGCGCTCGAAATACTTCTCGGGAGCCTGCAATGGGCACTTTTCTTCGCGCCCATTGTGGGTGGGACCTGCTGGAGAGGCAGTGCTTTTATTTTCCGCGCCCGGCCGGGCGGATGCCGCGACAAGAGCTGCTTCGTCAACTGCCGGCATTACAGCTGAATACGCCATTACTTTAGCCCGCAACAAAGTCATTAAGTTAAAAATTAATGACCAATCATAACCGTTGGAATTCGGCAATTCAATTCAATTCAAGGCTGATTTTAAGCACGTTGCCGAGAAAATATTTTCTGTTGCAAGCAGGCAATTCCGGAGGCCTGCATAAGTTTTGCCGTGTGATGGTATCCCCCGGAAATTCCGGTCACTCATTCCTCGCGGAAGGCCCGCGAAATCTGGTCGCTGAACGGCTTGAAGAGATACGAAATTGCCGTCCGGCTGCCCGTTTCCACGAACGTCTCGACCGGCATACCGGGCACGAGTTTCAAAGCGCGCACGTCATCCTGGTGCTCCTCTGAAATGGCAATCCGGGCGACATAATAGGACACGCCTGTTTGTGGCTCTTTCGTGAGGTCGCCGGCAATTTGCTGTATTTCGCCTATGAATTCCGGCGTCGTACGCTGGTTGAATGCTGAAAACCTGAGCGTGGCCTTCTGGCCGATCGTCACCTGATCGATGTCGGTTGGCGCAATGCGGACTTCGACCGCGAGTTTGTCGTCGCTTGGGATGATGGTCATCAGCGTTTCGGCCGGCTGAATGACGCCGCCGACAGTGTGAACCTGAAGCTCATGCACCACGCCCGAACGCGGCGCCTTAATATCGATGCGATCAAGCTGATCTTGGGCGGCGTTGCGGCGTTCTGCCAACTCTGCAAGCCGCGCCTCGACTTCGCGCAATTCCTTCATGGATTCCGACTGCATTGTCTGATCGAGCGAAATGATCTGGACTTCGGTTTCGCTAATTTGGCCCTTGGCCCTTGCGATGTTTGAAACCAATGCACCCTGCTCACCCTGGAGCCGCGTGACGTCGCGCTCAGCGGTCAATACCCGTGTAATCGGTGTAAGCTGCTTTTTGTACATATCGTTGACGCGCTCGTACTCTTCGGTGACGAGCTTAACCTCTGTCTCCTTGGCCACGAGCTGCGACTGTAGCCCTTCGATTTCCTTGCGGAATTGCCCAATGCGCTCGCTTAACTGCGCTTTCTGGCCGCCTTTTGCGGATAGCCGGGCGGCATAGAGACGCTGTTCGCTCCCGGCAATTTCTGCCGCGTCCGGTGCGCTTTCGATAAACCCCTTCGGAAATGTTACATTCGTGGCTTGATCGCGCTCGGCCGCAAGACGGGCTCTGCGGCCCTCAAGCTGGACTTGTTGCGACGTAACGACGCCAAGTGCTGCGCGGGTCTGCGTGGGGTCGAGCCGGATAACGATGTCCCCTGCTTCGACCTTGGAACCGCCTTTGACCAAGATCTCGCCTATGACGCCGCCCGTTGGATGCTGAACTTTCTTGCCATGTCCATCGACAACAATAAGACCCGGCGCGATGACAGCACTTGAGATCGATGCGACCGCGCCCCAGCCGCCCAAGCCGCCAACCAGCAGCACTGTAAGTACGAGACCTATCAGCAGCCGGCGCCGCATTTGGGATTCCAGTTTGGGTGCCTCGGCCTTCATCTCGTTCCTAGAAAATAGAACCTGCTCTTAACGCCCCAACCCATGTTGCCCGGGGTGCGGCGGCTTTAGCCGTCACGCGAGCTTGCCGCCGCCCTGATTGCTGATGGGTTGCACATTCGACGCCTGCTTCGTGGCTTTGCGAATAATCTCATCGCGCGGACCGAATGCCGTCAATTGTCCATTGCCGACCACTGCTACGAGATCCACCGCCTGGAGAACCGTCGGTCTGTGCGACACGACGATGGCGATGCCTCCGCGCTGCTTGACCGAATGAATAGCCTTCATGAGGGCAGCATCGCCGTCGGCGTCGAGATTGGAGTTAGGCTCGTCGAGAATAACAAGGAATGGGTTGCGATACATCGCACGCGCAAGACCGATCCGCTGACGCTGTCCGGCCGAAAGCGACGTCCCGCGGTCACCGATGCGCGTCTCATAACCATTCGGCAGTCTCAAAATCATCTCGTGGACATCCGCAGCGCGTGCCGCTTCTAGAATAGCTGCACTGTCTGCATTGTCTTCGAAACGCGAGATATTCTCGGTGATCGTACCTTCGAAAAGATCGACTTCCTGAGGCATATAACCGAGGTGCAAGCCGAGGCTGGCGTTGGACCAGCGATCAAGGCTCGCGCCATCGAGGCGAATAGCACCGCGCGCCACGGGCCAAATTCCGGCCATTGCCCGAGCCAAGGACGACTTGCCTGCGGCACTCGGCCCTATGATGGCGAGCGCCTGGCCGGCCGCCACTTCCAACGAGATTGAATTCAATACGAAGCGCTGACTGCCCGGAATAAGAACCGCTAAACCTTCGAGATTGAGAGATTTGTGGGGCTTCGGCAAATCCAGCGGAACCTGTTCGGCGGGAAGCGCAGAGAATACCTTGTTCAAGCGCTCGGCGGCCTGCCGCGACGCGACGAAGCCTTTCCAGTTCGCAATCGCGGTCTCTATGGGCGCCAGCGCGCGCGAAGCGGCAATCGAGACCGCAATGATGGCGCCAGCCGACATATCGCCTTGAATGGTGTAATAAGCGCCAATTCCAAGAAGTGCCGATTGCAGGAGCATCCGAAATACTTTGGAAACAACCGATAACCCGCCACCGACGTCGCTCAATCTTTCATTCGCCGCGAGGTGGCGTTCGTTCGCGGCCAGATAGCGGCGCTGCAGTGGGCCGCCAAAACCCATAGCTCGCACGACTTCGGCGTTACGCTCGCAGGATTGCGCAAGGCCGAGCCGCTCGGACGAAGCCGTCGTCGCGTCGGCAGCCGGCTGCTTGACCATGCGTTCGCTGATCATTGTCAGTGCAAACATGACGAGGGCGCCGGCGCACGTGACAACTCCCAGAACCGGATGAAGCAGGAACACGAATCCGATATAGAGCGGCATCCAAGGCACATCGAAGAGCGCAACCGGTCCGGCTCCAGCCATGAATGACCTGACAGTATCAACGTCGCGCATCGGTTGAAGTGCTTCGGAGCGCGACCCGCCGTAGAGCGGCAGGCGCAGGATCGCGTCATGGGCTTTCGCCGACAATTGCCGGTCAACGCGGCTTGCGAGCCGGACGAAAACCTGCCCGCGAATAACCTCAAGAGCGCCTTGAAAAATATAGAGCCCGATGGCCAGTGCCGAGAGCGCGACGAGTGTTGGGATGCTGCGGCTCGAGAGCACCCGGTCATAGACCTGGAGCATGTAGAATGAGCCCGTAAGTGCCAGGACGTTCACAACGCAGGAGATCAACGCTACCGTGGGAACCAGGGGACCGAGCGATCCCATCGCCGCTCTGACTTCCCCAATTTTGCCTTTTACCGCCATAACGCCCGCCTTATAACTAAAACAAACTCATACTCGAAATGGCCTCGTCTCACTCAAACGCTTCCGGTCAAAGCATCCGGAGGCGCCCTTAATGTTAACGCTTGTTTCTGGTCCGATTTGCATTTTTCATGCCGTCTCATTTCAGAACGCCCCGTGATGATTAAAGTGTTTCGAAGTCGCGGATTACGACAAGGTTGGACGCCTCGAAGACAAGGACTTCCCCGTTGCCATTGTCGTGCAGCGCATTCGCGAACTGAAGCGCGTCGAACATGTCTGCTATCGGCGCAGTAACGTCGAACACGTGTTCATCTTCGTAGTAGTCGGCGGCGTCGTTGCCGTAGCCAACGGCAAACGCAAGGTTATCGCCTTCAACTTTGCCGCTCCCACTGCCCGATGAGCCGCTACCCGCTGAACCGCTTCCGCTAATGTCAAATGCAGAGTCATTGTTGACCGCGTAGTTAAGACTACCGCCATCGCCGCCGCTGCCGGACCCAGAATTCTCCGAACCGGACCCGCTGTTGCTGCTGGACCCACTCGTGCTGCTGGTTGCCCCGGAGGTTTCGAATTGACCGGCGTCGAACACCCAGATCAAATCGCTTTCCAAATCGACGACGACGAGGTTCGTCATTGTCCCGGCATCAGTGTTGTCGGCGGTGGGGGTTGTGACAACGATTGCGATCTGCGAGGGGCCGCCATCGGAATTCAGATCGCCCGAACCGGTGCCAAGACCGCTGTTGCCGCCATCACCGCTGCCGTCGCTGGCGCTACTTGGTGCGGTTTGCACAATCATCGCGCCAATATCAGTGTCGGCGCCATCGGCCTGGGTGTAGACGACAACGATATGGCCGTCAGAAAGCCCGGCGACACTCACATCACCTTCAGCGGCATTGTCATTGTCATCGCCGCGAATGCGGAAGACACTGCCTTCCTGGATCCCGTCGAGATCAAAGCGGGCGCCGCTCACCCGCGAACCGCTGCTGCTCCAGCTCAGAAGTATCGTTGGATCGTCGCCACCCTGAAGACCAAAATCCAGGTTTCTTGGTTCTGAATCGAACGTTCGCAGCACGATCGCCACGTCCGGCACCGACCATCCGCCGGTCTCTATCGCGCGATAAACCGCAACGGCTGCTTCGTACAAGCCGCTACTGCTACTCTGCACCCAGCCAATAACGATATCACCGTTGTCGTTGGAAAGCAGTGATGGCTCGGTCCCTCGCAGGATGCCATTGCTGATCAAGCCCGTGAGATTAATGGCCAGCAACGAAATGCCGCCGCTCGTTTGCAGAACGGTACCAGCGACGACTTCAATGCCACTTCCGGGGTTCGATTCCTGCACCCAGACCACTGCGATGCCGTCATCACCGCATCCTGAAACTTGCGGTGCGCGGCCGATGACTTCCTGTGCGGTTTCGGACGGCAATTGGAAGGCGGCATCGCCGTCGCCGCCGCTCGAACCGGCGGAACCGTCGAGCCCTAGCGCTACGAGAACTTGCCCGTAATCTCCGGCATTTCCGCGACCGCTGTTATCGCCGCTTTCACTGCCGTCCTGGCCATCGCTTTCCCGATCCACGATGGCGAAAAGCTGGCCCATGATGCTGCCGTAGCCGCTCTCATTGGCATTCTCGACCCAGACTACGGCAACTTGAGCACCTTGTGTGTCCAGCGGCTCGCTATGGATCGGTTCTGTTACGCTTGAGCCGGCGTCATCGTCCGAACCAACTTGTTCCGAACCGCCGCCGTCCGGATATTCGCTCCCGTCACCGTTCTCATGGTGGTGAGTGGTGTGGTGAGTGGTTAACCCGGCAGTATCGAAATCCGAATAGGTTGTCTCAGAATCGGACGCCAACGCCACCACGGTTGGTGCGTCGGACGCTAGCTTGCCGTCATCGTCAATCAATTGAAGATTGATCTGGTATTGAGTATGTTCTGCATCACCCGAATTCGATACGTACGCGACAACAACCTTGTCCCCGGCGAACGATATCGACGGGCCTAATTCCAGAAACGGCTTGTCGGGAATTTCAACAATCGCATCGGACGCAACGACCACGGACGCAGGCGCACCGTCGGAGCCAATGACTGGATTTCCATTTGCATCGATCAGATCGACCTGGATGATGGACGTGCCCGGCTTTTCTCCGTCACTGACGTGCAGGACGGCGATCTTATCGCCCTGGGCAACGACCTGTGGCTTTTTCTGAGCAACCGTGTCGCCTTCGCCACCGGCAATCGTGACCGGCGTGCCAATCAACTCAACGTCCGATGTGACGTCTGGTACAATTGAACCGAAAGAACCGCCGTTCGAATCGTCGTCTCGTGCCGGACCTTGATCGGCTGGCGCATCGATCTCGCCGTCCGCGGCCGCAGCTTCCGCCTCATTAGTCTGAAAGGTGTCCGCGTTGCCGACTTTAACTGGTACCGAACTTCCGTGCGGCACTTGCAGATCCGAAGATTCGGCGTCAGGCGCGAGCAAGTCGCCTTCGTCTGAACCCCTCAATTCGTCTTCGCTCGCGGCACCACTATCAACCGAGACGGCCAGCTTCAATCCGCCGTCGCCAGGTTCCGACTGGTAACTGACCGAGATTTGACCGTCGTTTGAAACATCGATTGAGATATTCGATGCAAATTTTGGCACCGCGACTGGCGCTATGTCCTTGACTGTCCACAATGCCGTCTGCGCCGCCGGCGATCCCGTCGTGCTGTCTTCAGCAGGGTCCTGCTGCAGCATGTAGAGTTTGCCCATAAGGGCCGCCGTAAAACCGAAATCGGCGATCCAAAGCGCCGCCACGCCACCTTGACCGTAAGACGTGACTTTAACGCGGCCATCCGCGTTTCCGGCGCGTTGACCGGCACCACCAAGATCGGAAAGCAGTTCATTAAGTTGGCCGACGTACTCCGCGCGTGCCGCTGCTTCTTCAGCGCTGGCGCCGTTTCCATCGCCTTCCGCCGGGTAATATTTCGCGTGGACCACTCTGTCCGGGCCGATCCAGGCTACGACTGAACTACCGTCTGCGAGCGTTGCCGCATCGACGTCACTGCCATAGATGCCGCCGTCACCTGCTTCGTCTTCAACGCCGACCCAAACGACATTATCGTTGGCGGCGGATTTGGATTTGATCGCAATGTTTCCCGCGACATTCGGACTATCGGGCGCCAAAACGCCAAACATTTTCTTGAGGAACGAAAATCCTGCAGGGACGGCCACGACCGGATCGGGTTCGTCTGCCGCACCACCTGGACGAGTCAACATGATGCGTCCGCATCCTGGCGGCGCATTCACATCAGGTGCGATCCACGCCGCCGTCTTTTCGAATTGATCATTAGCCGTTGAACCGGGGGCCAATGAACCGGGCGCATCGATGCCGCTGCCGGTGAAATCGCCGGGACCTGTGAAATCATTTGCCATGCAATCGACCCCCACCAGCAAAGCATGGGTTAGCAATCAACGGCGCAAGCGTGCAATACAGCGCAATCTTCGCGCCCAAACCCGGCGCGGCATATCCAAACATATGACTGAAACAATTATTCACGGTAACGCCCTGAGACGCTAGATGAGACGCTTGAAAAGTCTGGTCTACCAATTCAGCGAACGAGACACTGCACTAAATATGAATACGCAGACCTGTGTTCGGCACCCCCTATCGTTATCTTACGGTCAAACGAAAACAAGACACTTTCGCACCTAGTTAGAGATAACTTTAAGTCTGAGTGACATCAGACCAAGGTCTGAATCTCGACCCTCGGGTGTCCGGCGTGCCCACCCGGACAGCCGTTCAATTCAGCTCCGGTTCAGACCGGCCGACTGCCTCAAATTTTGCTTTTTGTGCTTCGCCCTGGCAGCATTATGATTACCGTGCGAGTCGATCTCGAAACGCCAAGGAAACTAATGACATGCGAAGATTTGCAGGACTTATGGCGTTTTTCGTAGCGCTCGGCGCACAGTCGGCGGTGGCTTCCGACCAACCGCGTCCCGTGCGCGCCATGCCATTTTACAATGTGAAGCCCGGCGAGGCCGTTGGCTGCTATTGGGAGCGGGGCCGCCAGTTCTGCGGACACTATTGTTATTGGGAGGTCAATGGCCGACGCTACTGTCAAAAGCGCGAGGAGATCGCTGTTCCTCAGGGCGCATGGATCGACGATTACGTGTTGGACGAGGGCCGCAGCACCGCTTACCGGCGGCCCTATAGCCGGGTCAGGCGCGCGACGCGCGACCGGAGCCCATGGTGAAACCGTCCGCCCTTCCTGTAGCCGCTTTCCTGCTTCTTTACTCTCTCATCGCTGCGTCGACTTCGGCTGTGTCAGGCCGCGTTGGCGTTTGGCTCGCGTGCTCGGCGATCCTCGCATTAACGCTCGCCTTCCTCAGCGCAATCGACCTCGCCACTTTGAGGTTGCCCGACAGTCTCACATTGCCCTTGGCCGCCAGCGGGCTTGCGCTGCCGTGGATACTCGGAGACGGTATTTCATTCGCAGAGCGCGGCTTCGCCGGAGCCGGCGCGTTTATCCTGATCGCTGGAATTGACGCGATCTACCGGCGCCTGCGCGGCCGCCAGGGACTTGGACTTGGCGACGCCAAACTCTTTGCAGCCGCTGGCAGTTGGCTCGGTGCCGAGCCCCTCAGCCAGGTCTTACTCTGGGCCACGGCGTCGGCCCTAGCAGCAGTCGCCGTTGCCGCCCTTCGTGGTGGGGCGCTTACCCGCGAGACGCGCATAGCCTTCGGACCGTTTCTGGCGTTTGGCTTTTGGATGGCCTGGATCGGCACCGCCTAGTCAATCGTCACTGCGCTAACGCTGGCATGTCGCAACACTTGCTGCAAACCGCACGCCGGGGCAGAGTATCAAGCGGCTCATTTTTCACACAGGATTGCGCGGTTCATGCAGGCTCGATTCCCCGGTATCATCCGCCAGCCCGCGCGCGTGCCATCTAGAGTCCATGCCAATTCGGCTGCGGGCTTCACCTTGCTCGAATTGCTGGTGGTGCTCGGCATCCTCGCACTATTAGCCGCCGTCGTTGGACCGAACGTGCTCCGCTACTTGGGCAAGGGACGGACCGTATCGGCCAAGGCGCAAATTTCTTCGATTTCAACAGCAATTGAACTCTACGCCCTCGATATGGGGGCCGCCCCTAGCACCGAGGCCGGTCTCGGCGCACTGATGTCCGCCCCTCAAGGCGCCACACGCTGGCGCGGACCCTATCTGAAAAATGCCAACGGCCTCGTTGACCCCTGGGGACGTCCATACAATTACCGCTCGCCCGGACAGCACGCGCCTTATGAAATTTTCTCATATGGCCAGGACAACGCGCCAAGCGGCACCGGCGAAGACCAGGACCTTGTGAGCTGGTAAAAATCTTCTAGCGTGGGCCTAATTTCCATTCGCGAGCCTGAGCACGACAACAAGCGGCCGCTCGGCTGCGGGCTGAGCGTTGACAAATCCATTCCGCATCTCGACCAAGTGCGGCAGCGCGCGCTCACCGATCCATTCGTCATGCCAGCGGGCACTTTCCTCGCCGCTGCGCCGTCCGAAATAGCGGAAGGATAGTGTCGTGACATCACGCATTAGAACAAAGTTTGTTGCCGGCGTGCCCCCTTGGAGTAAGTATGGGCGCATAGAAATTGAGAGCGAGCGCCCAGGATTTCCGGCACCGGCACCGCTAGCATCAAGAGCGATACTGTAATCCTGCACGCCTGTTTGTTGTGCCCCGAGAGACGCGGGCGCGACGAAAGCCAATGCGTCCCTCGCGCCGGTAAAGGCCAGATGCAGACGGCCGTCCGGGCCCCGTTGCAGCACAGCTGTCGCGCTTGCAAGTTGTTGTGCGATGAACTGGCGCGCAGGCCCCGCCGCTGAGATCGTGTCGAGCCGCATGCGGGACTCGATCGCGCGCGTTCCAAGTTGCAGCAACCCTGGGAGGAAGGCCACGACCAGCGCCAGCAACATGATCGACACGAGCGTTTCGATGAGCGTGAAGCCGTCGTCACAATTTTTCCGGCGCGATTGCGGCATCATGGGTCTACCCTCACGGGCCGCCGGATTTTGAGCGTCGTCAGGCTGATTTCGCGCGCACCGCGTGCGCGTCCGTCGTTCCAGCGGACCTGCACTGTCGTCCAGTACCCGCGCGGCATTTTGTTTGCGTCATCAGACGCCGCTGCCCCATGGGGCACGATCGTTGACGTCCAAGCGTAGCCGCCGCCGGCATCGCCCTCCGCAACGCCGGGTTCCAACGTCGACTCGATGCCGACTGCTGCGAGTTTCGCTTTGGCGATCTCGAGTGCTTCCGTCTCCATTTCCGCGGCACGTATGCCGCGCCATCCGCCGCCGAACCCGTTTTGGAGAATGCTGACCGCCGCAACGAGAATGGCGAAGCTCACCAGCACTTCGATCAGTGTGAAGCCGCTGTCACGTCCGGCGCTCGCATCTAGCGTGACCATTGCACCTCGGCGTTGCCTGTCAGTCCATTGATCGCAATCGTTGCGGTTGTAGTGCCTTCGCGCAGAACAATTGCGCCGCCACTTGCCGTGCCGTCTGCAAAGAAAGCATATCGGCCGGATGTAGTCTGCACGCGTGCTCGCGCTGAAAAGTCCGCATCGATACCAAGAGAGGCAGGTATCGGCCTCGGCGCGGGATTGGCGTCCGACCAATAAGTCCGTTGCGCCGGATCGATTAAGAATGCGCGCTCGCTGTTACGGCGGACAGCATCGGCGCGTGTCGCCCGCATCATCGCCGCCATATCGAGCGCGGTCGCGCGCAAAGCTACATCGACCGGTCTCCTCCAAAGGTTTGGAAGGGACAGAGCCGTGATCCCCGCCACCATCGCCAGCACGATGACGAGTTCGAGAAGCGAAAACCCATCGTCTCCGGACCGCACCGGTAATGGCCGCAGCGTCGTCATCGGAGCGCCAAATCGTTGATACTGAGGATCGCCTGCATCACAGACAGTATGAGGCCGCCAGTGAATAGCCCGACGAAGAGTGTCAGAACCGGCCCAATGAGCCGCGTCAGGCGATCGACGTCCCGCTCCAACATCGCCTCGTGGATCGCAGCGGCGCGCGCCAGCATGTCATCGAGCTGACCTGTCTTTTCGCCGACAGCCGCCAAGCGCACCGAGAGTTCGGAGTAAAGCTTTGACGCCTGCATCTGTTGCGACAGCGTCGCGCCTTCCGCCACAGCTCCGGCGAGCGTGCCGGTTGCTTCGGAATAGACCCCGTTGGTCAGAACTCCAGCCGTACTTCGCAACGCGTCCAAGAGCGGCACACCGTTCTTCAGTAATGCAGACATTGTCCGGCAAAAACGCCCCGTCTCGCGCAGCGAGGTCAAGCGCCCAATAACCGGTAGACGGAGTGCCAGTCTATCGCGCGCGGCCTGAAATCCGGCGTCATGGCGCAGCACCATGGCCGCTAAAACAAGAGCACCGAGAACCAGTGCCGTCACGTGCCAATGCGCCGTTGCCAACGCCTGCATCGACGACATGAAGCGCAAAACAATTGGCGGCTCGACACCCGCCTCGGCAAATAGCGGCATCACAGCTGGCAACAGAACCAGCATAATGACCAGAACGGCGGCAAAAGCTGCAGCCATCAGCAGCAACGGGTAGAGCATGGCAGACGCCACCCGGCTGCGCGTGTCTGAAGCGCGCTCAAGGAGTGTGCTGAGTTCGCCCATGACCTGGCCGAGTGAGCCGCCGGTTTCGCCCGCGCGCACAAGCCGCCAATAAAATTCGGGAAATGCTTCACCCTGACTTGCCAGTGCCAGCGACAGTGACTGTCCTTCCCGCACCCGATCCAGAATCCGGTTCGCAAGAGCGCGGGCGCGAGCGCTTAGTCCCGGCATTATAACGACAACACCGAGCGCCTCGTCGAGCGGCAAGTCGGCCTTAACAAGGGTCGCGAGTTCGCGCGTGAACGTCAGACGATCTTCGCCGGTTAACGCTCTTGGCGCGAAGACTTCGCGCTGCAACCATGGCTGAGGCGCAGCTTCTGCCGTCTCCGTCACCTCAACGGCCAACTGACCGCGTGCCGATAAAGCCTGCAGGGCGGCCTCGCGAGTCGCCACTTCAAGGGCCCCCGTTAAAAGCGTGCCGGATTGATCATAGGCCTTGTAGGCGAAGCGCGGCATTATTCGATCCTGACCGCTCGCATCACGTCATCCAGTGTCGTCAATCCCGCAAGCACTTTCGTAAGACCGTTCTCGAACATCCCCGTCATACCCTGCGCGGCTGCCGCTTCGTTGAGCGCGGCCTCGCTTGCCCGGCCAAGAATAGCGCGGCGGATGTCCTCGTTGACGACTATCAATTCGCTGATTGTCGTGCGGCCCGCATAGCCGGTGTTGCGGCAAACGTTGCAGCCGCCCGCCGTTCGCATATGAGAGGCATCGGCCAGCCCTGAGAGCCGGGGCAATCCCTTTGCCAACTCGCGTACCCGGTCAGCGGCAACAGACCCTGCATCAACTGGCGACGCACAAGCTCCACAAACGCGCCGCACAAGCCGTTGCGCCAGAATACCCTTGAGACTCGAGGCCAGAAGATATTCTTCAACGCCCATATCTATGAGCCTCGTGATCGTTGCCGCGGCGCTGTTTGTATGAACCGTCGATAAGACGAGATGGCCGGTCAGCGAAGCCTGGATTGCAACTTCAGCCGTTTCAAGATCGCGCATTTCGCCGACCAGAATAACGTCAGGATCTTGGCGCAGTATTGACCGCAACGCCGAGGCAAACGTCAGTCCGATCTTGGGCTGAACTTGTATCTGGTTGATGCCCGCCATCTGATACTCGATCGGGTCCTCGACTGTGAAAATCTTGCGGCCGGGGTCATTCAGCTTTTCAAGCGCCGCATAGAGTGTCGTTGTCTTGCCGCTGCCTGTCGGCCCGGTGACGAGGATAATGCCGTTCGGCTCTTTGAGCAGTGCATCCAGGCTCTTTCGTGCGGTCGGATCGAAGCCAAGCGCCTCGAAATCGAGCGCAGCGCTCGATCGGTCGAGGAGACGCAGGACAACACTTTCGCCCCGCAGCGTCGGCATCGTCGAAACACGCAGATCGAGTTCGCGTCCGCGCACCGTTGTCTTGATGCGTCCGTCTTGCGGCAGGCGCTGTTCCGCAATGTTGAGCCGCGCCATTATCTTGACACGCGACGTCACCGCCGGCCGCAGCCCAGGCGGCAATTGCTCGACTGTCTGCAACACGCCGTCGATGCGAAACCGCACCACGAGACTATCTTCGCGCGGCTCGAAATGTATGTCGGATGCTTGCATCTCTGCGGCACGCGTTATCAGCTCGTTAACCAGACGAATAACTGGAGCCTCGCTGCCGAGATCGGCAAGCTGGCGGACGTCTTCGTCATGCGCGGCGTCTTGCCCAATGCTAGCCGCGTCCGCTTCCGGTGTGACTGCGGGTTCCTCATAGAGCCGGCTTATTGCTCGCTCGATATCCTTGCGGGCTGCGAGTTGTATGTTTGCCGGTTGGCCTATCAAATAGGCAAAGGCTGCGACGGCGTCGCTTGCCATAAGATCTGCAATGGCGACCGTTACGCCGTCGGGCCCTGCGAAAACCGGAAGCAGCGCGTTGCTCTTCAAAAACGCGGCATCGACCTGCCCTGCGAACAAGGGCACTTGCGGGAAGCTCTCCATGCTCGCGAGCGGAAGATCGAAATACTGGGCGAGGTAACGTATGAGCTCCGATTCTGAGACGAGACCCAAGCGCGTGAGAACGAAATCGTAGCGTTCGCCCGATTGCTTTTGCGCCCGCTCGGCACGGCGTGCTGCGAGTTCATCTATGGCGCCTTGATCGACAAGAAGGCTTGAGAACCGGCGCACGAAATCATCGCTTCTCAGATCGGCGCGCTCCGCCGGTTTCGCCGCACCTGAATTCGACATCTGCAACCCGCTAACTAAAACTCATGAGACCGCAATGACATGTTATCGAAATGCCGGAATTTGCGCTATGATCATATGACCGTTCGCGGGCCCGACTGAACAAGCCGCGTATTGACGTTAACGAGCCAGCCCACCTGACATGCAGACTTTGATCGCAACTCAAGATATCCCGGCACAAGGCCAGAGACCCGGCTTTTTCGCCTGGTGGGGCCGTGAACTTCGCGGCATTTTCATGCGCCCTCCGCGCGCCGGATTCGTTCACCCCAAGCGCCGCATCATCGCGGCCATTGGCGACAGCGGCGTGCGCTGGCTTGATGAAACAGACCAAAGTCTGAAGCCTATTGGACCAGAGTCGCCAACCGCCGAACCTGGCGCGGCAACACTTAAATTCATTCGACGCTTAACGTCGCATCGCCGGGCCATTCCATTGGGACTGCGCATCGCCAAACCGGCTTGCTTCGAGCGGCGCGTCGAACTCCCAGATACCGCACGCGCCGACGCAGCTCGCATCCTCGAACTCGATCTTGAACGCGCGACGCCCTTCAAGCACAAAGATATCTACACAGCCTGCTACGAAGACCGAGGAGTGCCGCGTACGCCCAAAGGCAAGATTGCGGTGCGCCAGTTCATCGTCAAACGGGAGCGCATCGACGAAGCGAGACAACTGCTGCACGCCCAAGGTATCAAAGTCGCGTTTGCCGATTGCTGGGACGAAGGCGGGAAGGCGCCGCTGCCCATCGATTTCCTCACAAAGCCACAAGCAGCAAGTGCGACGCAGCGCCGGCCGCAAACGCTTGCAAAGATCATGGCGCTGACGGCACTGGTGCTCGCGGGGTCGGCGGCCGGATTGGTAATCCAGCGCGGCAACAATGCGCTTGCGGCGCTTGAGGTCAAGGTGACTGAAGCCAAAACGCGGGCGCAGTCCTTAAGGAAATCTGCCGACCAGGCCGAGGCTGTCTTCAAGGGCGCAGCTGCCCTGCATAATCTCAAAGAGCGCCGCATTCCGGTACCGGAAATCCTCGAAGAACTGACGCGCTTGCTGCCCGACACGACATATGTGACAGATTTCCGGATCGACGCAGGCAAGATCTCCATCACGGGCTTATCCCAGTCGGCGGCAGCGCTTGTTCCTTTGATCGAGAAATCGGAATTGTTCGAAGGCGCCGCAATGGCAGCGCCCGTCCTTTTCGATACCAACGCCAACAAAGAGCAATTTCGAATTGAAACCCGTCTCCCCGCGACAGCGCGAACCGTCACACCAAAAACGGAGCCCGCGCAATGATAGAGCGCATTTCAGAACCGGTCCGGCAGCTTGCCGCACTCTCTCTGCTCGCCGCCGCGATCGTGGGCTTTTGGAGTTTCGTGTGGACCCCCGTGACAACGACAATTGCCGGTCAAAATGCCCAGATTCTCGAGCAGCGCGAAGTCCTCGGCCGCCTCTTGTCGGCCGAAACCCTCGCAGGTGAAGCCTCCACGCTTGAACAGAAATCCAAATCCCTCGATATCGGGAAGCTGACGCTCAAGGGCGATAGCGATCCGTTGCGCACTGCGGAACTCCAAACCACACTTACAAAAATCGTGGCAATACTTGGCTTGCGTTTGAAGAGTACGAGAGCCTTGCCGGCGCGCGACGCTGAAGGCGTGCGCTTTATTGGAGTCCAGGCGCAATTTCAAGCTACACTCGAACAACTTCAGAAAATACTTCTCGCCATTGAAGACAGCGAAGCGATCCTCACAATAGAATCCCTTCGTATCGTCGCCGCGGGCGCTACAGATCCAAAAACAGAGGCGCCGCTGGACGTCAATATCGACGTGTTCGGTGCAACCGGGTCTGTGAAGGGATAGCGCCAATGGCCACTCAACAATCCTCCCGCACATGGCGCATACTGCGCAATCTCGGTCTTCTCGGCGGGATCACAGCGCTCGCCTTATTGAA
Organism: Hyphomicrobium sp.; assembly: GCA_031419515.1. Lineage (GTDB taxonomy): Bacteria > Pseudomonadota > Alphaproteobacteria > Rhizobiales > Hyphomicrobiaceae > Hyphomicrobium_B. Next base: position 40,219 of record JANOKZ010000090.1, on the reverse strand, counting down.
TTGGCAGATCTGGATTACGCCAAATGACATCCGACCCATCGCACTTGAACAAACCGCACCTTCAGTTTTGGGAACGAGCAGCGAAGTTCCACGCTCCGCTCAAGGGCCAGCGCGCGCAAAAATCTACACTGAGACACTGGCGCGGCCAATATTCCGGGCCGGCCGCAAGCCTTTCTTTGCTGAAGTGACGCTGCCGCCGCCAGTCATCGAAGAGGCCGTCGAAGCCCCGCCGGACGCGCCGCCGATCAAGCCTCCGCAGGGACTGAAACTCGTCGGCGTCATGCGCGATGGCGATGGCCGGGGTCGTGCGCTCGTGAAATCGGCACAGTCGCCGTCCGCATCCTGGCTTCAAATCGGAGACGAAATTGACGGCTGGCGCATATCGGAAATAGCGCCCAATACCGTCACGCTCTCGTCGGACGCTTCAACCATCACGCTCGATCTTTACCCCGTGGCCGCAAGTCAAGCTGAAACAACCGCGCCTTGATCATTTGACGGCAGGTGGAGGGGCCCCAGCGTCTTTTTGGGGACGCGCCATCTGTTCGCGAATGGCGGCTGCCATTTTCTCAGGCGTCAGCGTGTGATAAAAATAAGTTCGCGTCACGCCGCTTGGATCGACAAGATAAAAATATGTCGTGTGGTCGATGCGCGGCCCCGTTTCCTTCGTGCTGTAGAACTCGTTGCCGTAGTCGCGCCGGACCTTATACAAACGGAGCAGTGTGAAAATCTGGGCGCGTGAGCCAACGAGCCCCTTGAGCTTGGGGTGAAAATTGGAAACGAATTGCGCAACGCCCTTAGGGTCCGGCCGTTCCATCGAAAAATCGACAAAGAAGGGCTGCACCGCCTCCGCCTCGCTGCCCATTTGAATGAGTGCCTGGGTCATATTTTCCAGCGCCGTGGGGCAGGCCTCGCGGCAACTGGGATAGCCGAAGTAGATGAGGGTCCACTTGCCTTTTAGCGTCTCGCTGGTGACTGTATTGCCGTCGGTATCTTCGATCTCAAAATCCCCGCCAAGCGACTGCGGCTCGGGCGGCTTTATCGCATAACCGTCGTCCTTGAATGGCTTTACCGTGTGTTCTTCTTCAACGACGACGCCTTTGCCCTTGCTGTGGGTATACGCAGGCGCCGCCGTCACCAGCATTGCCACCGCTGCCAACACAAGAACTTTCCAAGCCATAACGCCCGCTTCCTTGATCTCAGAGGATTTTGATAACCGTTTCGGCGCGGCCAACGTTCACTGGCTTGGGCGCATTGGCGTTATGAATAGTACGCTTAATCCAATCCTGGAATTCGAAGACGACCTTGTATTCCCGTCCGCGAACAAAGCTGTTTTTCGTAGGGTCGAGATCGATCAGTAAGTCCTGTCTGGTTGCGGTAGGGAAGAACATCGGCTCGCCGGCCGCGACCGGAATCCAACTCGTCCATGGCCTTTCGCTGGTGTTAAGAGCATGGCCATCGATAGAGATTATGTCGCCTCGAAGCTGCTCGATTGTCACCTTCACGATCGAATATGAGGCGTTCAACATGCGGATCAAAACTTTTTCGCCAGGGTAAGCCTGGATGCGCACGCCCGTGTGGGCCTTGCACTTCGTGTTTTCGATGCCGTTCACGAAGAAATACTTCGGTTGGAACACATTCAGTCCGGCATCATCGCCGCACAATCCGGCATTGTCATCCAGCGTGTGCCAGCGCGGATCAATGTCGTCGAAAACCCAGAAACGCTCGCGCGATGGCGTGTAGAAAGGTCCGCCGGTGTAAGCGTTGACGCGGCCATACTGATCGGGCTTGGGATCGACGATCAGGAGACCATAAAGCCCCATCTCGAAGTGAAGCACCGTGTTCTTGTGGCAATGATAGAACCATGTCCCGGCATGCTTGGGCTGCCATTGATAGACGTAAGCACCCGACGTTTCGAACGAGACGTGACCAACGCCGTCGTTCATGGTTGTGGGTTCGATACCGTGGTGATGGATGGTGTGCGTATTGTTACGCGCTTCGAGTTTGACATGGACCATGTCGCCCTCTTGCACGCGAATGAGCGGCGAGGGGAAAAATTTCTTACCCTTGAGCCTAAGGCGGTCTTCGAAACCCCAGTGGACGATGTTGACGCCATCCGACATGACGAGTGTACCGTCGTTGAACGACTTGCGTTCAAAATAAGCGTTCGCCGACTGCCAGTCCGGTGTTTTCGCCGTCAGCGGATTGAAGACCTTGCAACCGAACGTATCGAAATTGTCGCCGCTGACCCCGGTTTCGGAGAAATCGACCGGGCCGGAGTTATCGAATCCTGGGCCCGGGGACGCCGTTGTTTTCGGGCCGAGAACAGGCTCGACAAAAGAAGGGACGGAAATCCGGGGTGCGTTAAGAAATGCCATTGCCATCACCATGCGGGCGATACGCCCTTGAAAAATCGCCAGTCACAAATCTATACATCCGCTCATTCCGCACTGCGTATTTTATCCGCCGCTACCGCTAGACCCGCCATTTGCAGCGAGCTGCGCCCGCCCGCCTAGACCGCCCAATAATTCCCAGTGCGTCACGAGACCTTGCGGATAGTTGCCGCCTGACGCCGTTTGCGACATTTCGCAATGGCAGTGCATCACGTAGCGCAGCGGGAACGGCTCAAAAGTCGTCACGAGCGGCGCCGGCTGCGTGTCAATATTGATATTGCGCGCAACCATCGCTTCGAACTGGTTGTAGGGAATGTCGGGCGGCATCTCGAAAGGAAGCAGCATGTCGCAGCGCTGCATCGGCCACATGGGCCAAACATCCCGCTCCGGCACATTGTCGAGGACAATCATGGCGCCGGTGTTCGCATTCCGGCCGGACGCATCGAGGACCGGCACAGATTCCGCCAGTTCGAATACATGGTTGCCGTGAATATGATTGGAATGATGCGCCAGGCCTGCATTCAAGCTGCGGATCAACGTCGGCTCGCCGATGAAATTCTTGGCGACGACATCCTCGTGCTTGGAAAGGTCGAAGCCGCTGCGCCCGTTGATGGTGAAATAGCGCGGTGTCCAGGTGTCCCAAATCGAACTCGTCAAAGATGGATTGGACCGGATGGGATCGCTATCGTTCCCCTCAAGGAGCGCGTTGAAGCGCGGATCGACCTGGGTCTGCATCCAGATCTTTTCTTGCGCCGAGAAGGCCTGGCCGATCTCCGCCGGAGCCCATCTACCGCCAGGGAACCGTCCGTTGACCTTAGTCACATCGCCAAGTGCCTCGAAGATCGATTGAACCTGCGGCGTCAACTGCGAACTTGCGTAAGGGGTGATAAGCGCGCCTGGCGCGAGCGCGGCGTAATCCGGCTGCACGATGAAGGCGCCGTGCAATCCAAGTAAACGGTACAGCGGCGATCCGCCAAGATTGTCATGATAGATAAACGTGCCCGTCTGGCTGGCGGCAAACGTAACGGAGCAGCAGCTATTCGCAGCAATCTCGATTTTTGAGTCCGGAAATCCCGTAACTTCGAAACCGTGCGGTTCGGCCCGGAGGTTGTCGATCGTGATCTTGACGCGCTGATTATGCTTCACGCGCAAGACAGGGCCCGGAATACGCGCGCCTGAACAGGTGCTGTTGGGATCGCCCGGAAAAGTAGTGCATAGCCCCCCACCCAGGTCTTTGTACCCGAGCATCCAGAGTTTTTTGCCGTCCACCATCTCGACGCTCTGGCGCATGATGGCGAGATGGATTTCAACATCGGCAATGCCCCCGTCACTGCCCGAACATGGACCACAGACAGTGTCCGCAATTGCTCGGATGGGATAGGTGTTCACGGCCGCCACAAGGGCGCCGAAGCCCGTGTATTTGAGAAGATCGCGTCGTTTCATTGTAATGTTGCCTTGTCTAAGGTCGGGAACAAGACTCTGGCTACGGTAGATGCCGGCACCCAGATGCTTCAAAAAACTGTGCGCAACCAAAAAAATAGTTTGGCGTGTTGCCCCCGAATGACCGAACCGCGTTTCTTCGGATCGCCTCCCGGAGGGCTGTTTGCATATTGCGCTTTGCCAGCTTTTTAGAAAAGGGACCTCGGTCGCGCCCTTAAGTATCTCTCGGTCGCGCCCTTAAGTATCTAGAGAATGCCCGATGGTCCGGCCTCTAGCCCTAACTTTGGTCTGATGCGAGCCTGACTTGACCAAATTTTATGCAAACCGATTCGCAGCGGCGCCTGTCTTTCCGGCACGGTGCAGTTGACCGTGAAGCCACAGCCCGGCCCGAATTATCGCCGCTGGTCTAAGACTGTGGGAAATCGGGCGTCTTGGTGCCAGAATGTGCTCTAAGACTTGTCGTGCACGCGCAAAGAGCTCTGGAGTTCGTGTGTACGTTCACCATATTTTTTCAGAGGATACGCTTTTTGCGTTACAGTTGGGCAGCAAGCGCAGTTCTAAGTCGAGGCCGGACATTGCTGATTGTTCTCAGCACCGCCGCCGTTGGCGCTTGCTCTCTTGCGTCAGAACAATTGTCTTTACCAAAACCCATCGGATCCGCTTCTCCAGGAAGCCCGATCGGAGCGGCGGGCCATCGCCCTGGCGTCCTCTTGTCTGATCCAGCCGGCACCGCGAATGCCGAAGCCCGCGTTTACAAGGGTTCCGGCGTCTTCACGGGAGAAGCGGATGCGTCAGGCCTAAATCCGGCGCAAACGCAAAGCCCCGTGAACGCAGTCGCAAGCGAAACAACAACGGGCGTCACGCTTAATCTCGCAGGCGCGACAGCCGCTGAAGCCGCGAAAGCCATTCTCGGCGATATCCTCAAGGTCAACTACATAGTTAGCGAGAAAGTTCAGGCCAAGGTCACGATGAATACCGCCCAGCCCGTCTCTAAGGACGCGCTGCTCGGAATATTCGAGTCGCTCTTGCGCTCGGAGGGTGCCGCCCTCGTGGTCGATAACGGCCTCTACAAAATCGTGCCGTCGAACGAGGCTGCTGCGTCAACTCTCATCACCAGCGGAACGCCGCCGACGCGCGCCGGCCTTGCCACCGAAGCGGTGTCGTTGCGCTATGTGGCCGCCGCCGAGATGGAGCGCATTCTGAAGTCAGTTGCCCCACAGGTGGCAATCGCGCGCGTCGATGCTGCACGCAACCTGTTGATGCTTTCCGGGTCGCCGTCCGAACTCGCCTCCATGCGCGAGACCGTGTCGGTTTTCGATGTCGACTGGATGCGCGGCATGTCGGTTGCTATCCACCCCATCGAAACGTCCGATCCCGATGCCATCGCCCAAGAACTCGACACCATCTTCGCGAACGACCGCGAAAGCCCTACAAAAGGCATCGTCCGCTTTGTACCAAACAAGCGGCTGAAGTCGATTATCGTCATCTCGTCGCGGCCCGAATACCTCAACAAGGCGGCCGGCTGGATCAAACGCATCGATCTCGTCGGAGCAGCCGCCGAAGCACAAGTCCACGTCTATCACGTGCAGAACCGCCCTGCGGCCGAACTCGCCGAGATACTGCAAAAGGTTTATGTGTCTCAAGGTCAAGCACGGGCTCAGCAACCCTTGGCACAGCCGCTCGGCGCGGACCCATTTGCAACGCTGTCGCAACCGGCAGAACTGCAGCCCGGGCGGGCACCCTCGGCATCGGGCGGTTCAACCGTAGGCTTGCTTGGCGAACCCCAGCCCTTGCCGACTTTCGCAACAGAGGTGCGGCCGCCGAATACGACCCGCCCGCCAAGTACTGCCTCGGGTCCGGACGGAGCGGTCGCCGCCCCCGCTGCAAGCGGCACCGAGACCGCTTCAATTCAAACGTCGCCAGACGATCGCACAAGCGGCATCCAAATCGTAGCGGACGAACCGAACAATGCGTTGATTATCACGGCAACATCGAGCGAGTATAAACGCATCAAGCAAATCCTATCGCGCGTCGATGTGGCGCCGAACCAAGTGTTGCTGGAAGCGACGATCGCCGAAGTCACCTTGAACGACAATCTTAAGTTCGGCCTGAGGTGGTTTTTCAAACACGGTAACAATCAATTCAAACTGACCGATAGCCTCATCGGCGCAGTCGCGCCCGCCTTGACCGGATTTTCCTACTTCCTGAATACCCCTAACGTTCAGGTCGCCTTGAACGCGCTCTCAGCTATCACCGACGTCAATATCGTTTCGTCGCCGTCGATGACCGTCATGGATAACAAGAAAGCCGTTCTGCAGATTGGCGCCGAAGTCCCGATCGTGACGCAGCAGGCAGTAAGCGTCATTGCCCCGGCTGCACCGATCGTCAATGCCATCTCGTTCCGCAACACGGGCGTCATTCTCAGTATCACGCCGCGCATCGGCGACAATGACCGCATCCTACTCGATATCGAACAGGAGGTCAGCGAAGCCGTTCAGACACAATCTTCAGGGATCGACGCACCAACCATCACGCAGCGGCGCATTAAGACGACCGTCGCGGTCGGCAATGGCGAAAGCATCATTCTGGCCGGCATGATGCAGGACAAGACCACCGTCACGAAGCAACAAGTGCCCATCGTTGGCGACATCCCGGTGCTTGGCAACCTTTTCAAGAACAAAGACAATACGATCGCCCGCACCGAGCTGCTGATCGCTATCACGCCGCAGATCATAAAGGATCCCAATCAAATGCGTGCGATCGCAACGGAATTCCGGGATAGGATGAACTTCACGACCCGGCCGCAGCGCCAGACGCCCCCCGATAAGCGCGAGAATATCGATCGCGCACTGGTCAGGTAGGCTCTGGGGATTGGGCACGCTAAAGTATTTTAAGTTTTTGTGAGCCGACGTCCCATGTTACGCGATGTGAATACAGCCGACCGCGGCTTCACCATGATCGTCGTGCTGTGGGTAATTGCTTTGTTGACACTCATTCTCACGGGCTTCCTGCATTCGGCCGGAACCCACACTGGGATTGCAGTTAACGTGCGGAATAGCGCCCGCGCCGAAGCTCTTGCAGATGCGGGCGTCCATTTGGCCGTGCTCGATCTGATCCAAGCTGCCGGTGGCAGGACGGCATTTGCGGCCGTCGTCAGGAACTCAGATCCCCGATCGTGCCGGGCTGGCCCGGGCGAGACGATTACAATCCGGATCCAGGATGCGTCGGGGCGCGTCGATCTCAATGCAGCAAACCACGCGATGCTGGCCGCCCTCATCGCCGGGCTTGGCGCAAGCGCTGCGGACGCAGCAGCAACTGCGGCGGCGGTCATCGATTTCCGCGACCGGGATAGCGATCCTCTGCCCGGCGGCGCAGAAGAAGCCGGCTACGCCGCGAACGGCTTAAAAGTTTCGCCAAAGAATGCGCCGTTCGACACGATCGAAGAACTTGAGCACGTGTTCGGTTTCACCATAGAACGCGTCAAGTCGCTGCTGCCGCATGTGACTGTTCATTCCGGCATGTCCGGCATCGATCCTGCGGCCGCCTCGCCTGGCCTCATCACAATTCTGCAAACCGGGCATCTTATTGTCTCGCCTGCCGGACCAACCCCAAGTACCTCCCCCGGCAGGCTGCCACCAGATTTCGCCGGCACCTCGCCGCGCCAGACTTTCATTCTGACATCTGCCGCCGAAACGCAGAACGGCGGCCGTTATGTGCGCGAAGCTATCGTTGATTTGAGCACAGGACGCACATTGGATTACACGTTCCGAACCTGGAAGCGCGGCGAAATTTTTCCCGTCGACATCCGCAAGCTGGCAGAGCCGCCGGCCTGCAGCGGCCTCACTGGTTGAGGAGCTTGCGCGCGAGCTCAAGATTGTCCTTTAAGCTCGCGCCTGATGGTTGCGCCTTGGCAAGCAGGCCGTATTTGTCCATGAAGAACACCTTCAAGGTATGATCGATCGTGTAATCGCCGCCCGAGGCAACCTTCTCGAAAAACGCGTTGAACGCCGCCGTCGCCGCCGTCACGTCTATGACCGATCCCGTCAGCCCAACGATGCGAGGATCGAAGGACGAGAGATAATTCTTCAGTGCGTCCACGGTGTCGCGCTCGGGATCTACCGTCACAAACACGACACTGATTTTGTCGCCACCCTCCTTCAAGGCCTGGAGCAGGTGCCCCATTTCCACAAGTGTGGTCGGGCACACATTCGGGCAATGTGTAAACCCGAAAACGACAATAAACGGCCGCCCCTTGATATCATCGGGCGTGAACCGCGCGCCTTGGTGCGATTGCAATGCAAACAGGGGATCGAGAGTCACGCCCTGTGCGCGGCCGGGGTGTTCGGCAAACGTCGGGCAACTAGAGAGCCAAAGCCAAACGAGCGCCGCAGCGCATGAACCGAGTATTCTCATTCTTCTGAAAATAATGCGGCGGCGGCTGCCTGCCTACCGACTAAAGGCTGGCGAAAGTGGGCTATTGGGTGCGCCTAAGGCATTTTGAGTTAACGACGTTAGCCTGGCGTCGCGGCGGCGCCACCTGGCTCGACAACGATCAGTTCATAACAACCGCGTCGTTTGCTGGTGCGCCGGCGGGAATGGCACTGCTTTCGATCACCACATCGGTTGACAAAGTCGTCGCCGACTTGGCAGCGGGCTTGGATATGATCGGCACCGATGGCATGGTAGTGCGATTGCAGTACGACGCCCGCTTCGGCGACAAGACTGAGCCACACAGCGGCACGGCCAAACCGACCGTACCGTACTAAGGCTAAAACCTGGGAAACTGGTATGGTGTTGAAGGTGACGCAGTACGCGCGAAATGCCGAAGGCAGGGTGAGTGAAACCGCAGCCCCTGCCGATGGCGTTTGCACGCCTTCGATGCTGTTGACAGGAGCCAAATTTCATCCAAGCTGCGTTTGGTTCACAGGCCTGTCTGGTTCCGGCAAAACCACAATTGCGCGTGCTCTTGAGCTTGAACTGAACGAGCGTGGCGCACCTCCGTTCGTGATTGACGGCGATTTGGTGCGGCGCGGCTTGTGCAGCGATCTCGGCTTCAGCGCCGCTGATCGCGTTGAGAACATGCGCCGCATCGCAGAGCTGGCGCGGCTCATTGTGGATGGCGGGCTTGTCGCAATCGTCGCCTGTATCTCGCCATTCGAGGCGGAACGCCAGGCGGTACGCGCCCTATTTGCAGGCGGCCAATTCATGAACGTCTTTGTCGATACGCCCTTAGCTGTGTGCGAGGCCCGCGACTGTAAGGGGCTTTACGCACGGGCGCGCGCGGGAGAGATTGCCGAGTTCACCGGGATATCCTCACCCTATGAAACGCCGCTTCATCCAGACCTTCGCCTGGATGGAAGTGGCGCCGTGCCGCCGAATGTGCACGCTCAGAATGTACTGTCCGCACTTGTAGGACATCAGATGCGGTTTCGGCCGCTATAAGTCGCGGCCGCATTTGTTGTCGCCTGCACCAGGTTGATTGCCACCAAGTCGCATTGGCTGCCGACTCAAGACGGTCCTACTTTTTTTTCACAGCCGAGCCAACGAGACGACGGAATCCGCTCAGCCCCGAAATCAAGGAAGAACCAAGCCGGAGCACAATCCGGTGAAAATTGTAGAGTTACGATGTTTGCTGCAAGTTCGGAGGAAAAACCCTCGCGAGACACACTGGTATAAGTCTCTGAAAAAATTGGTCGGAGCGACAGGATTTGAACCTGCGACCCCTTGCCCCCCAGGCAAGTGCGCTACCAGACTGCGCTACGCTCCGATGCGCCCTGTTGTGCCTGCCCCGGGCCTGTAGGTCAACGGCCATCACGCTTGCGTAACATCAAGCGCTCACAATGGCTGAATTCTACCTGGAACGTAGGTCTTTACGGCCAGCACGTCCGGTAATCCGCGCCCTGCAACGCTGGCACAAAACCCGGCGCCAACCTCCAAGTCGCGCACTTCAACCGAACGAACAGACCTGCCCGTGCCGTCCTGTACCGTCCCACCCGCTGAACTGAGTGTGTGCAAAACCCCCCGGCCATCGGCTTTTGAGAGGGCTTCGACACGCGTCCAAGCCTGCAAGAAGCGCCGGTCGCTATCTTCCGGCAAGGCGCGGCCGCCAGCGATATCGAGAGCAATCGCTTCGATTCTTTGACGCCGCTGTTCGGCAAAAGCACGCGCGTGGATGGCTTCAATATCGACGCCGATCGGCCCCGCGCGTGAGATGCCAATCAAAGCCACGTCCGCTGTATGCGACAAGCTGAAGGATAGCGCCGCAGCCTCCACTCCGGCACTAAGCTCTCGAGCGAGTCCAGGCGCAATTTCGGGCGCAAGCTCTGGCGCAAGCTCTGGCCGGCCGCCTACTTTAGAAACAAACGGCACGCGGCGAACGGCTGGTCCACAGCTGCGCTCGAGAATGTCACGCAGTGCAATGTGCGAGGCACGCCACAGACGGCGCTGATCCGGGTCGCCGATCCGTTCGGCACGGACAATTTCGTCAGGAGATAATCTCGGGCAGTGGCGCTCCTCATACTCGATGGCATCGAGGTGGCGGCCTAGTTCTGCAAACCACACGTCGCATGCGCGGCCTGCCATAGCGTGTGTCAGTGACACCGGTCCGGCCTTCACGATCGCCCGCCAGCCCGCGCTTGTTTCGCAGGTTCTGCGGCGCGAGGCGCGTTTTCGCCTTTCAAGAGCGCCCGGCACGCCTCAAGTTCGCGGATCACCGATTTCAACACGCCGGACTTTGCCGCTTCGGGCGCCGAAGGCTTCACGACCTGTGCACCCTCGCGCACTTTCACGGCTGCGGACTTTGCTTGCCCCAGGGACTCATCAGCGGCACGATCGATTTGAACTGGCGCCTGGACGGCTGCAACCTTCTGTCGGCTGCCTTTCTTATTTGACCCCCGCACAGCGGCCGCTTCGATGGCCGCATGCGAAATCGCTTTAACCTGATCGATGCCCTGTTCACGCAGTATCTTTTGCACGCCTTTGATCGTGTAGCCTTCGGCATGCAGAAGGTGGCGGATACCGCGCAGGAGTTCCATATCTTCTGGGCGGTAATAACGCCGCCCGCCGCCGCGCTTCATCGGCTTTATTTGCGGAAATTTCCCCTCCCAAAAGCGCAAAACGTGCTTGGGAACATCAAGCTCATCCGCCACCTCGCCTATGGTGCGGAATGCATCGGCTGACTTATTCATTGCAAAGACCTCGCCCTCTTTGATTTGAGGCCATCAATTGCCTCTCAAGCGTGGAGGCACGCACGTCTCAATGTCTCTAAAATGGACGTCGTACTACGAACACTTCTCCAAACACCCAAGTCAGATGCTGCGCATCCTACACACCAGATGGCATGACATAACCTATACTAAAATCGCGCGTGCGCGTCCCACGTACCATCAAAAGCCGCGAACGATCTTGCGGACCAGTGCGCACTATCAGCGGCGCTTGCCTTGGCCTTGGTTGATCCGGTCTTTCATGATGTTCGAAGGCCGGAACACAAGGACGCGGCGTGGTGTGATGGGCACTTCTTTTCCGGTTTTCGGATTGCGCCCAATGCGCTGGCCTTTTTGCCGGATTCCGAACGAGCCAAACGACGACAGTTTGACCGAATCTCCGAGCGCTAGGCTGCCTGAAATCTCTTCTAGGACCCGTTCGACCAGATCCTGACTCTCGTTGCGCGGCAACCCGACCTTTTCAACCACCGCTTCCGCGAGGTCGGCGCGCGTTAATGTCTTGCCCCCCATGTCTGGCCTCCCATGAATTCTCTCCCAAAATCGCCGCAATGTTTTTCGGGGATGCTAGCGGGCTAAATTGCCGCGGTCAACGCCAAGAGCGAACAAGCACCTGAAATTTCTGAGAATTTTAATGCGGCAGTGCGCAGAACATCATTTTTTGACTGATAAGCGCATTCTCAGCGGTAATTGAACAGATGCGCGGCAGGTCGGCCGCCCTTCCAAGCTCAGAACTACCAGCGCACCAGTACCGCCCCCCAAGTGAAGCCACCCCCCATGGCTTCCATCAGAACCAGGCTCCCCTCTTTGATTCTGTGATCTTCGAAGGCCTGGTTGAGCGCCAGCGGAATGGAAGCCGCCGACGTGTTGCCGTGCTTATCCAGCGTCATGACGATCTTCGCCGGATCAACACCCAGCTTCTTGGCAATGCCGTCAAGTATGCGCTGGTTCGCCTGATGAGGCACATAGAGATCGATTTCGTCGGCCGCATAGCCGGTCGCAACGAGCGTTTCTTCGATCACGCCCGAGATTTTCTGCACGGCATGGCGGAACACTTCGCGTCCGTTCATGCGCAATTGCCCGACTGTCTTTGTTGATCCTGGCCCGCCATCGACATAGAGGAGGTCTTCGAAACGTCCATCAGACCGGATGCGGGTTGAAAGGATGCCGCGATCTTCCCGCCCGTTGTGCTGCGGTTGCGCCTCAAGCACAACAGCGCCTGCTCCATCTCCAAACAGCACGCATGTGCCCCGGTCCGTCCAATCGAGGATGCGGGAGAACGTCTCGGCACCGATGACAATGGCGCGCCGGAACTGACCGGTCTTCAAGAAATTATCGGCGACCGTCATTGCAAACACAAACCCTGAGCAAACCGCTTGTATGTCGAAGGCTGCGCCTTTCGTCACACCAAGCATTTGCTGAATGCGCACGGCCGTTGCCGGAAATGTCCGGTCCGGCGTCGCCGTCGCGCAAACGATGAGGTCAATATCAACGGGATCGATGCCGGCGCGCACAAGCGCCTGCTTCGCGGCCGCTGCGCCAAGATCGCTGGTCAATTCGTCATCGCCTGCAATGTGGCGCTGGCGTATACCTGTGCGATCGCGAATCCATTCATCCGTCGTATCGACGATTTTTGAGACGTCGTCGTTCGTCATAATGCGCTTGGGCAAATGGGCCCCGACGCCACGAATGACCGATCGAATGACTGCCACGCTACGTCCTTTCCTGCCTTCAGCCCGTTGCGCTCACAGCGCGGAGTGCATCGTTTCCGGTCACTTCAAGCTTATGATGAAATGCGTCGAGGTCCGCTGTGAGCCGCGCGATCAGCCCGGAATCGGCCATCTCGTAAGCGAGATCGACGGCACTCGCAAAGCCAAATGCGTCTGTGCCGCCATGGCTTTTCACCGCAATGCCTTTGAGGCCGAGGAACGTTCCGCCGTTCAAGCGGCGCGGATCCATTTTGGCCTTCAAGACCCTGAAACCGCCGCGCGCCAGCAATGCCCCGAGTTTGGTGACAAGCGAACTCGTCATCGCCCCCTTCAAGTACACGCCAATTTGGCGCGCGGTCCCCTCGGCCGTCTTCAAGGCGATATTTCCGGCAAAGCCCTCGACAACGACAACATCGACGGCGCCATGACCAATCTGATCGCCTTCGACAAATCCCTTGTAGTCGATCGGCAAGTCGGCTGTGCCCTTGAGCCACGCGTGCGCGTCGCGCACTTCTTCAACACCCTTGATATCTTCAACGCCGACGTTGAGCAGCCCGACGGTTGGCCGCTCGATATGGAATATAGCCCGGGCCATGGCCGCGCCCATGAGTGCGAATTCCGATAATTTCCGCGCCGTCGCACCGATGTTGGCGCCCACATCCAGCACGATGCACTCCGAGCGCACGGTTGGCCAAAGAGCAGCGAGTGCCGGGCGATCGATGCCCGATATTGTGCGCAGGATGACTTTTGCCATCGCCATCAAGGCGCCTGTGTTGCCAGCGGATACGGCGGCGTGCGCCTCCCCCGACTTGACCGCTTCAAGCGCAAGCCACATGCTTGAGCCCTTGCCGCGCCGCAGTGCCTGGCTCGGTTTTTCATCCATGGCGATGACATGAGACGTGTGCACGACACGGGACTTGGCTTGCAGTTTTGCATGCGGGACAAGTGCTGCCTGGATGCGCGCCTCGTCGCCATAAAAAATGAAACTCAAACTCGGGTGGCGCTCAAGCGACAGGGCGGCGCCCGGCACGACTACCTCTGGCCCGTGATCTCCGCCCATGGCATCGAGTGCTATCGTCTTGGGGCTCGCCATATGTCTGTGCTGGCCCTTGATGACCTAAAGGTTTCGCCGCGATTTTGCGGCACACTTTTTATTCCCCGCCGGGACCCCCCAGAAAACGGGGGCCCAAAACGGGTGGACCATAGCCGTTTTGCGTTGCGAGACAACCCGAATTCGCCCCTCTACGGCCGGTTGCCGCACGACGCCATCATTCCTTACCCTTCAGCTTCGCCAACACGGCGAATGGACTCGTTTTTTTTGCGTCCTGCTCGGCCGGCTCCGTCCAGTTGAAAGCTGCGTCAGACTTACGTGGATAGGGGTCGAGCGCGGCGGCAAGCGTCTCAAAGACGATGCGGCCAACGGCAATTTCGCTGCCCTTGAGGGGTTCGATGTCAGGGCCCTGGAGCACGCTCAAATCGCCTCCCGATTCGTCCGCGCGCGCATCCTGCCAGAATTCGACGTCGAATTTTTCCTCCAGGTGCGCGGGAACCGGCTCCAGCGAGACGATGCAAGGCTGCACAACATCGGCTGATAACTCTCCGGCAAGCCGCCATGCACCACCCGAGATACTGCTGATGCGGTAGTCCGCGACGAGTTTTTCGACAGCAAGCAATTGCAGGGCACTCGCGATTTCGCCGCGCTCCGATTCTGACGCTGCGCGCTCGCGCGACAGCCCGCGATCTGGAATATCCGTTGTTGCGTCTGTCCAACTAGAAAGTGGCGTCATATCGCTTGCTTCTCTTCCTGCTCCAACAAAATTTTATCGAGCCCACCGCCATCCAATTCTCCGTCACGCACCCGCGCAAACTGTACTGAAACGCCCTGAACGTATCGGGCCAAGCCCTCGACATGACCGCCCGGCTGTCCAGCAAACACAAATCGCGCCAAGTCTGCCGCCAAACCGTTGGTCGAAACATCCGTCACATCCCCGCTTCCGAGATGCTCGCGGTAATTGCCGGCGCGCTCATAGAACGCGGCCGCGGCCCATTTGACCTTTTTGGAAACCGTCAGGTCGCCCACACCCATCTCGCGCATGCAGTCATCCATGTCGGTCACAAAGGCTTCGATAGCCCCCTGCGTCAGCGCTTCTCCGTCCGGCGCCACCCGCTTTACACGTTCCAGGACCAAAAACAGCACGAGCGCAACCATCTCAAACCGCCCTTCTAGGGTGTCCGGGACACGGTATTGCCGGTAGAAGGCGGGTTGCCGGGCTGCGGCCACGACAGCGCCATAAATTTCACCTGCTTTGCGACGGATATGGGACCGGGATCTCAGCCACTGCAACATCGGGGAATATTCCTTGTACAATAGCCGGCAAAACCCAGATGGATGGTCCAAAATTCTGGGCCAAAATACTGGGGATGACCTAGCACAGAGCGCCCAGAACCGCCCTAGCCTGCTTTGCAAGTTGCCAGAGGCTAGCTTAATCCGCTTATGCGCCCGGAGAGAAACGATTCTTACCCTATGACAGACCCAACGCGCCGATACGTTTTGCCACTCCCGCAGGCCCGTCCCCTGCTCGGCGCCCTTGCGCTCGGTTTAGCGCTTGCCCTCACGGGGTGCAGCGAGACAATCACCAAACACGGACATCAGTTTCACGAGACGGATTTGCAAGCCATCCAACCCGGCATGAGCCAGGAGCAGGTGCGCACTACGCTCGGCTCGCCCGCAACAACCGCTGTCGTCGGCAGCGGCAATGCATTCTATTACATCTCAAGCACCATGGGGCAGTCGTCGTTCATGCTGCCCAAGGAGAAGGACCGCAAGGTGGTCGCTGTCTATTTCAACGAAGGTGGCACCGTCGATCAGGTTGCAAACTACGGCTTGAAAGACGGCAAGGTGTTTGACTTTATTTCGCGTTCGACACCTGCCCCCGGCGCCAAAGACGAAGGCATCTTGAATTCAATGTTCCGCAATCTCGGCAAGAAGACCTTCGGCGGCGACGGATACTAAATCGCTTGCCCCGCCGACCAGCCGCTCGACCAGGCCCATTGAAAGTTATAGCCGCCAAGCCACCCCGTGACGTCGACGGCTTCCCCAATAGCGTAGAGCCCCGCACAATCGCGCGCTTCCATCGTCTTTGACGAGAGATCGCGCGTATCGATGCCGCCAACGGTTACTTCTGCCTTGGCATAACCTTCCGTTCCCGATGGGCGAAACTCCCAGCGCTTAAGACGCTCGCCAAACTTGACAAGCGTGCGGTCCGCAATGTTGGCCATCTCGCCCGCCGGCAGGTGAGCCGCGCTTAAGGATTGCGCCAGCCGCGCGGGCAAGAGCTCCGCAAGCACCGACTGCGCCGCAGATTTCGCGCGCACCCGCTTGCGCTCGACAAGAATCGCGGACGCCTGCACGCCGGGCAATAGATCCAATGCAATCGTATCACCCGCCCGCCAATACGAGGAAATCTGCAAGATCGCCGGACCCGAGAGACCGCGATGCGTGCACAGCACGGCCTCGCGAAAGCTGCGTTTTCCGAGCGTTACGATCGCGTCAAGCGAAACGCCAGCCAGCGCCGCATCAAACCCATCCGTGCCGGGTTCAAGCTTGAGGGGAACGAGACCGGGAAGGCGCTCTGTAACGCGTAAGCCGAACTGTTGCGCGAGTTCGTAGCTGAAGCCGGTCGCACCCATTTTCGGAATGGATAGCCCGCCCGTCGCCAGGACAAGGGCTGGTGCTATAAACGTCCCCGCCCCTGTCTCAACACGAAACTCATCGCCGCGCGTCACGCTCGAAACCGTATGCCCGGTTCTGACGTCAACTCCGGCTTCCGCGCACTCCTTCAACAGCATCGCCACGATTTGCCGCGCCGAGCCATCGCAAAACAACTGCCCCAATGTCTTCTCGTGATAGGCGATGCCATGCCGCTCAACGAGAGCGATGAAGTCTTTCTGCGTGTAGCGGCTCAACGCCGAGGTACAGAAATGCGGATTTTCAGAAATGAAGCGCTTCGGCGACGTCTCAAGATTGGTGAAGTTGCAGCGCCCGCCGCCGGAAATCAGAATCTTCGCACCAGCCTTATCGGTCTGCTCCAACAGCAGCACACGGCGGCCTCTCTTGCCGGCCGTCAGCGCACACATCAATCCTGCCGCACCCGCGCCTAACACAATGGCGTCGAATTCTTCTTCCCGCCCCGTCATCGCTTTTTCGCGATTTGTTTAGCAGCAGCCGCTATCAGTAAGTCCTTCCCGGCGCGCGTCAGTTGTTTGATGCGAAATTCTTCGCGTGACGCGTCCGACCGGGTCTCAAACATTGCTTCATAGACAAGGCGGACAGGCCGCCGCGCCGAGGTGTAGCGCGCACCCTTGCTTTTGCCGCCCGCCGGTTCGCCGTTCTTTCCAAGACCGTTATGCTCAGCCACCCGGCGCGCGACGTCCGTTGCGATGCCCGTATAGAGTGAGCCGTCCGAACAGGCGACGATGTAGAGCCAGTATCCCATGTGGCGGGCTTACTTGAGTTGCCCCCAAACATAAAGGCCCCGGAGATCGCTGTATTGCCGAAAGATCCCCTGCTAATAGTCCTACGCGGGTGGCCCTGCCAAGACGTGCCGGTCCATTGAGATAAAACAACAGACAAGCGTGTTCCCGAACAACCAATCAGTGGTTCTCAGTGCTAACAAGTACGTTGCTAAGGTACGATCTTCGGTTATGCCGCCTGGCATTCTTCGTAGTCGTTTGACCGAGTGAAACGGGAAAGTTCTGCAATTGGCTTCGGCTTACTGAAAAGGTACCCTTGCATTTCGCCGCAACCCTCTGCGCGGACGATGTCGAGCTGCTCTGCGGTTTCAATGCCTTCCGCAGTTGTCGACATCCCTAAAACCTTCGCGAGAGCAATGATCGTTCTCAATATCGATCTCGCTTCGAGGCTTGTTGTGAGATCGTTAATGAACGATCGATCGATTTTGATTTTGTTGAAAGGGAATCTCCGCAAACAACCCAACGAGGAATGTCCGGTGCCGAAGTCGTCCATCGCGATTTCGACCCCGATCGAACGCATGCCATCGAGCACATTCAGCGCCAAATCCGCGTTCTTCATCACGGCCGTTTCAGTGATCTCCAATTGCAGCCTTCCAGGGGATAGCCCGGTTTCTTCCAAGACTGCAGCTACGTTCCCGACGATGTCCGGACTCATCAGCTGAGCTCGCGACAAGTTGACCGCGACGTTTAGTGGTTTGTCCCACGCCGCCGCGTCCGTGCACGCTTGCTTTAAGACCCATTGCCCAATGGGAATAATGAGGCCGGTCTCTTCGGCGAGGGGGATGAATTCAGCGGGCGAGACCATACCGCGCTCTTCGTGGTTCCAGCGTATCAACGCCTCGAAACCGCTGACCTCGTTGGTCTCGAGATTGACCAGCGGCTGATAGTGTAGCGTAAATCCATTTTCTGAGACCGCTGTTCGCAAGTCTTGTTCGAGTCTTAGTCGCACATGCATACTTGTATCCATCTCCGCTTCAAAAAAGCTATGCGTTCCCCGGCCCTCGGCCTTGGCCTTGTACAATGCAAGATCCGCGCACTTCAGAAGATCAGACGTGGTCTCCGCGTCGTGGGGGGCTGTTGCTATGCCAATACTGGTCCCGATCCCGATCTGTTTGCCGTCGATAACGACCGGCGCACTCATCATTTCGACGATGCGTCGCGCCACGACGCCGGCGCCTTCAGGCTGTTTCGCTCCCACCAGCAGTATTGCAAATTCGTCTCCGCCCAACCGCGCGATCGTGTCTGTCTCTCTCAAGCTGCCACGCAGCCGGCCAGCGACAATTTTCAACAGCTCATCTCCTGTGGCATGGCCAAAGGTATCGTTGACGCTCTTGAAGTGATCGAGGTCGAGAAACAAGACCGCTGCCTCCTCACCCCGCCGGACTCGCGTCAGGGTAAGCTCAATACGATCGTGAAGCAGCGTCCGGTTGGCCAGCCCGGTCAATGCGTCGTGATGGGCCAGAAATGCCAGGCGCTTCTCAAAGCTGCGGCTCTCGGTGATGTCTTCTTGGGTCGTCACCCAGCCGCCGCAAGGTAGAGGCCTTTGCGTAATCGCGATCGAGCGGCCATTGTTCAGATGATGTATGCTGCAACTATCGGACGTGACAGGTGTTAGCCGCTCGGCGAGATATTGCTGCGGGTTCTCCCCAGCGAAAATGCCGTTTGCTATGCGAAGCTCGACGACTTGTCTCAGGGTCATGCCCGGTAACACTTGATCGGGCCTGAGACCATAGACAAGCGCAAATGCATCATTGCGGATCAGCACCCGTCCCTGGGCATCGTACATGCACAGCCCCTGGGACATGTTATTGACGGCTATATCGAGCTGTTTTTTACTCGTGCTGAGTTCCCTTGCCAATTCGTTGCTTGACCGGATCTGGATGTCCAGACCTTGCTGCAGGCGGTTCTGCTCGGCGAACGCGTTGGCGGCCAGGAGCGCAGAGTAAAACGCCACAAGAATGAATATCTGCACAATCAATATCCGCTCCGAGATCACATTACCGTGGCCGAGAGTTGCAGGCCCAAAACCCGCGACGGTGCATGTGATCGCGACGAACCCGGTCGCGAGAACGGCCGCGGCCGCATACGATGGACCGAGACGGAATGCGATCCTCACAATGATCGCCGGGATGAGGAATAAGATCGGATGGCTATTCTGGTAGAAAACCAGCGTGGTTGTGACAGAAAGAGTAAGGAAAAGAGTTGCGATTTCAGTTTGCGATCTCATCTGCCGTGCCCACTCGTCTTTGTCAACGAGCAGAAGCAATACTGGGATCACGATGAGAAGGCCGAGCGAGTCGGCAAAAAACCAGGTTTTGAGGACGGTTAAAAAGTCGGCTCCGTACGCCGTATAAATCACCGCTGCTCCAGCGAGCGAAGGCAATATAGGTCCGAAAAATCCGGCGATAAGGCAAAATCGCAGCAAGCTGCGGCCATAAGTGAAATTCAACGCATCGGGACAAAACCGTTGAATAAGAAGACACGTCAAGAGGGCTTCAGAGGCATTTATAATTGCAAATGCCGCACAAGCAGCGAGCACATCACCCATCAAGTACATGACTGCAAAATTCATAACGGCGCCAAGTGCGAGCATCGCGCCCCTCGTGCCACGCCGGGGCATCGACAGGAGCGCCGCGCACAAGATGCCGTTGGCTGGCCAGATCGCAGCCGCATTTCCGGCTTCCCGCGTCACTTCTGTACCAATGGCGATAGCTGCCCCGTAAGCTAAGACTGTGACAACTACAAAGCGGACATCACTGGGCTGGCTTATCTTTCGGGCTGCGCGGCTCAGCGCCGAGCGCATTCTATTCAGGACTGCTGCGCGGCGTTCCAACGAGAAGAGCCACTGCACGGCGCGCTCTAGGGTGGCGAGTGCTTCGATTTTGTTGGACATGGTGACCTTCCCGCCTTCCGAATATCAGTTTAGTGCAGGCTGCCTGTCTTCGGTGGCGCCCGAAAGCAGTGGATCTGTTGGAGAAAGTGGCTGCAGCAAGCGAACTCCGATCCGGTCTTTTTGAGACCAGACCACAATGCCGGTGAGGCAGCGGGCATTCGACAATTGCACCGCGATAACGGCTCCGATGGGGTGCCCGTGGCAGACAGTGAGACCCATGCCGCCGGACGAAATATCCTGCAACGTTGCTCTTTCGCGCGTGCCGCCAGCGTCGAGCCAAACTGTCCAGCCAAGTGCGTGCCGTTCGTCACGGCGCTGATCGAGCAACCCTGGCACGTAAACCGTGCCATCGCGGCGCACGCACGGACACTTACCGCTTATCGCGTCCTTGATCAGTTGATGAGTTGATATCAGCTTATGATTCCGGACAGGGTCGTCGATATTCTCAATGTCGTACAGCTGATGAGTAACAACATTAGCGAGCACGCAGGCGCGCTGCCATAGATCCATGAGTTGGACGAGTTCGCCATGTTCCGGGGTCTGCCCGTTGGACCAGCCCAAGGCTGGCGAGTCCGATAAAGCACTAGCGAATGCCAAGCGGGCATAATAGTCTAGCAAGACGCTGATTAGGCCTGAACGGACTAACGCCGGTGCTAAGCCAGCAGCAACCGCAGGGAATATAAAAGGCTTAGCTGGGATATAAGCCAATGGCCGGCTGATATTTTTCAGCACTACGCCGCGCGCCTTTGCGCTGACAATACTGGAGAATGCCACTGTCAACGTGGCGGAGACATAAAACTCGTCTAGTAACGAGCTGCGTTGTACTTCTTTCCGGATTGTTAATCGCGAGCCATTGGCGCCGAGCACATTTCCGTCAACGTTATGGCGTTGCGACTTAAAATCTAAGAAATCCGTCAACATGGACATGCGATGCACTCCAAATATCTATTGCATCACGGTAGATAAAATTTGTGAATTAATTGCACTATGTTTTATATATTTCCTGGAATTAGCGGATATTGAATACGCCATACTGCAGCTTATCGAGTGGAACGCAGTGGCGGAGCGGCCAAATTCGACCGTCGGCGCACTGGTCAATTCGAAATTCAAACGTATTGCCCAGACTTTAATGCCGGATGGATCAATCGGGCGGGCAGTACCGGTTTCAACTCCGGAGCGGCCATAATTTCCTGCCGCCGTTCCCCCAAAACATAAAGGCCCCGGAGATTTCTCCCCGGGGCCTTCGCAGTTTCAGATTGTTCGCAGCGCTTAGTAGCGCGCGAGAACGGCCAGCATCAACAACGCGACGATGTTGGTGATCTTGATCGCCGGGTTGACGGCGGGGCCAGCTGTATCCTTGTAGGGGTCGCCGACGGTGTCGCCGGTGACGGACGCCTTATGGGCTTCCGAACCCTTCATGTGCTTGACGCCGTCTTTATCAACGAAGCCGTCTTCGAAGCTCTTCTTGGCATTGTCCCAGGCGCCGCCGCCCGAGGTCATCGAGATGGCAACGAAGATGCCGGTGACGATGACACCCAACAGCATCGCGCCGACCGCCGAGAACGCAGCGCCTTTACCTGCAACCGCGCTGATAGCGAAGAACAGCACGATAGGCGATAATACAGGGAGCAACGAGGGCACAACCATTTCCTTGATGGCGGCCTGCGTCAGCAAGTCGACGGCACGCGCATAGTCGGGCTTTTCCGTGCCCTTCATGATGCCCGGCTTCGTCTTGAACTGACGGCGAACTTCTTCAACGACAGAACCGGCTGCACGGCCAACAGCCGTCATCGCCATGCCGCCGAACAGGAACGGGATCAAGCCGCCAAGCAGAAGTCCAACCACGACGTAGGGGTTAGCCAGCGAGAAATCGACCGTCACGCCCTTGAAGTACTGGAAGGTGGTCGAACCTGCCTTGTTGGCTTCCGTGATGAAGTGATTGAGATCCGAGCTGTAGGCTGCAAACAGCACGAGAGCGCCGAGACCAGCCGAGCCGATAGCGTAGCCCTTGGTCACAGCTTTCGTGGTGTTGCCAACCGCGTCGAGTGCGTCGGTCGAACGGCGCACTTCCTTGGGCAGGCCCGCCATTTCGGCGATGCCGCCGGCGTTGTCGGTCACGGGACCGAAAGCGTCGAGCGCAACGATCATGCCGGCGAGACCGAGCATGGTGGTCGTTGCGATCGCAGTGCCAAAGAGGCCGGCGAGATTGTAGGTCATCAAGATGCCCACAACGATGGCGAGCGTCGGCAGAGCACAGGCTTCGAGCGAAACAGCGAGACCCTGAATAACGTTCGTGCCATGCCCCGTGACCGACGCCTGGCTGATCGAACGCACGGGGCGATAGCCGATACCCGTGTAATACTCGGTGATCCAAACGATCAAGCCCGTCAGAGCTAGACCAACAAGACCCGACAGGAACAGGTTCCAACCGGTGATCGCGAGGTCGCCAACTTTGCCGACTTCACCGAAGCCGATGACGTATTGGGTCGCCGCATAGAGGCCGGCAATCGAAAGCAAGGCCGACGCGATCACGCCGCGATAAAGCGCGCCCATGATCGAGCCATTGGAGCCCAGCTTCACGAAGTACGTGCCGATGATCGACGTCACGATACACGCCGCGCAGATCGCCAGCGGATAAACCATGAGAGCTGGGAGGTTCGCAGCGCCTGCGAAGAAGATCGCCGCCAAAACCATGGTCGCAACAACCGTCACCGCGTAGGTTTCGAACAAGTCGGCCGCCATACCGGCGCAATCGCCGACGTTGTCGCCAACGTTGTCAGCAATCGTTGCCGGGTTGCGCGGGTCGTCTTCCGGAATACCAGCTTCGACCTTACCAACGAGATCGGCGCCGACGTCCGCACCTTTCGTGAATATACCACCGCCGAGACGGGCGAAGATCGAGATGAGAGACGCGCCAAAGCCGAGCGATACGAGCGCGTCGACAACTGTGCGGCTGCCCGATTCATGGCCAAGACCCGCCGTTAGAACAAAGTAATAAACGGCGACGCCGAGAAGCGCGAGACCCGCGACCAGCATGCCGGTGATGGCGCCTGCCTTGAATGCGATGTCGAGTCCCTTAGCCAGCGAGACAGTTGCAGCCTGAGCAGTCCGCACGTTCGCACGCACCGACACGTTCATGCCGATGTACCCGGCGAGACCAGACAAAACCGCGCCGATCGCAAAGCCAACGGCTTGAAGCGGTCCGAGAAGTGCCCAGGCGAGCAGAAAGATGACCGCGCCGACCATGGCGATCGTGCGGTACTGGCGATTGAGGTAAGCCTGCGCGCCTTCGCGGATTGCTCCAGCGATTTCCTGCATTCGGGCATTGCCCGCATCAGCCTTCATTACAGCGTTCGACGTTACATATGCGTAGAGGATGGACAGCGCCCCGCAGGCGATAATCCCCCAAAGAATATTGGTCATTACGAGGTCCCTTTTGGCCCGATTGTTTTCCGGATACAGACAGGCAGACTAACTTCCCCTACCGCCCCGTCCCGCCCGCCGTTTTGTGTTCAAAAAGGCGAGAGTCGCGGGGGACCATGCCAAAACTGACCCCGCGTTGCAACATGGGCACAGATGTCTTTTAGTGCAGAACGAAAACACCCGGTGCGCTCAGAGCACACCGGGCCATGTCAAACCTGCCGCTGAGGTGCGACAAGCTGACCGTTCATCCACGTCCTAGTCGTTTAAAGCGCAAACCGCGCCATCACCAATCGTAGCGATGATGACGGTGGCGCCAGTGCCGGCGGTGATGCCTGGGCGCGTAGTAGGAGTAGCTAGGCCGATAGTAGTGGCGTGGCCGGTAATAGGAGTAATCATCGTAGTAGCTATAGCGCGGGTATCCGTAATAACGCGGATAGCCCCAGCCATAGCCGATGGAAAATCCACCGTGGCGACGGTGATGCCGCCAGCCGACTTTGACAACGCCCGATTCGTTGTACACTGCGGGTTTTTGTACAAGAGCACCCGCTGCGTTTGCCGAGGCTGGAACCGCAGAAGCGAACGCCAGACCGGCCAGGACCAACATGGAAAGAAGAATTTTACGCATTGCCGTCTCCTCTCAGATCCACCCCTCTCCACTCATGAAGGGGGCGGCGTGACGAGCGGCGAATGGCTATGGTATGCCGCTCTCCAACAGGTGCATCGATTCAGGGGCAAATGCCCCGGGACCACCTAAAGTGATAATGTCGCTCGTGTTTCTGAACGAGAGCTGAATACGATGCAGAGTTTAGCAACAAATTACCTTATACAGACACGAGTCATAACTTGAGCCGCCGGAGATAGTCTTGCAGATCGACCGCATTCTTAACGACCCCGCAAGCTCTGCAGTCATCAAGAACCTCGCAACAGCTTTCGGCGTTGACCCGGACCGTGCAACGCCCGCGATTGAATTGATGTTTCAAGCGCTCACTGACCGGATTGAGCGCAATACACTTTCGCGCGGCGGCGTCGCCGACGTCGTCGATCTGCTTGGCAAGCCCAACATTGGCCGCGCCCTTAGCGATCCGCAAGGGCTGGCGTCGCCCCAAGTTGCCAACGCCGGCAATACCGTGCTTGACGTTCTCTATGGCAGCAAGCATGCGAGCCGTGGCATCGCCGCGCACGCCGCAGCGCGGACAGGGCTCAATGAGGACGTTGCAAAAAGAATGCTGCCCGTGGTGGCGAGTCTGTTGATCGGCGTTTTACAAAGCAAAGCGCAAGGTCAGATCTCAGAGCGCTTTGGCGGACTTGCTGCGGTATCGGGCAGACGTCCGCTGCCCCTCCCTGGCGAACCACCGCTCAACATCCCGGATAATGCGACGGGCGATTTTGATCTTGATCTTCCCAAAGCATCGGGCGGCTCCGGTGGCGGCATGGGAGGTGCAACGGTCGGCAGCGGCAGCCCCCTTCCAATCCCGGGTGACGATATTCCGGGCATCAACAACGAAACACCGAGCCGATTTCCGCAGTTGCCGGACGTTATTCGGCGTGGCGGAACGCAAGTGCCGGGTCCGAGCGGCGGCTCGCTTGAGGACATCATCCGCTCGATCCTCGGCAACCTCTTAGGTTTCAAGAACGGCGGCGTTCTGAGCTGGATTGTCAATTTGCTCTTGTCGAAATGGTTCTTGGGATTTGTCATGCGCATTGTCCGGCGCATGCTTACGGGACGCTAAGTTACGCCGCTCAATCAAAAGAGCCGGCCACATTGACCGGCTCTTACAATCTCGGCCTTACGCTCGACCACTTAGCGGCAGGGGCGCGCTTCGAGCGAGCAATCCCAGCCGCTGCCTGATTGCGAGCACGACATTCTCTTGCCTGCGGCTTTCGAGTAGTTCGCCCAGGCCGAGCCATATTCGAAGTCCGTGAACCCCGCCCAAGAGCCGATTGCGGAACGCTCTGCCGCCTGCCGGCTGTTTCCGCTTCCCGAGCCATAGTGTGCGTGATCGATGTAACAGACCCGGCCGCCTTCGAGGCGCGAGGCATGAGGCGCATTGGCAATAATCGCCGCTACTGATGACGCTGGCGCTGCACGCACGGCGCGCTTTCTTTTGGCTGCGTCCACCGGGCTTGCCGCGACGGATATCGCGCAAAGAGCGCCGACGGCAATCATCGTCTTCGAAATCGGTATTTTAGATATAGTCATGGGCTCAATCCTAAAATGGCTGAAAATGATGACCGGGCAATTTGCAGATCAGAGTCTTACGGTTTCAGGAAGGCGACTCGACCGGATTTCGCGCGCCGGAAATCGAAATTTTTTGGGGCGCGGCAAAGGCGTCACACATTGCCTTGCGCAAGGCGAAGCTCCGTTGCCGAGCCGGCCCGCTGCGCCAGTGCCTGCGCGGCGAGCCGCCGAGTCCAATGTTGCGCAATATTGGCCTACTTCGCCGCCACGACCGAGATTTCAACCAGCATGCGCGGGTCGATCAATTTGGCTTCAACACATGCCCGCGCCGGGGCGTCCTTGCCGCCGAGCCATGCCGTCCATGATTTATTCATCGCATCACGATGACGAATGTCGTTGAGCCAAACCGTCGCCTGCACCACCTTCGACTTGTCGGTACCGCAGAGTTTCAGCAATCTGTCGATCTCGGCCAGCACTTCGGCCGTCTGCGCCTCGCAATCCTTGGACAGGTCGGTAGGTATCACGCCTGCTGTAAAGACGAGGCCGCCGGCCTCTGTGACCTTGGAGTAAACGGCTGTCGATTCGTGACGCGTGATGGACATGACGACGGGCTCCTGAGTGACGCGATGAAAGACTTAGCGGCGCCCTCATAGCAAAGCTTAGGGCTGGCAAGAAGCCTAAAACAACGGTGGGGCAACGTAGCGCTCGCCGCCAACGATCAATCCCTTGGTCGCAGCCGTGCCATCCGGTCCAATGGCCAAGATCGCCTGGATCTTTTGATCTCTGACCTGCTGCTCAAGGACTTTGCCAGTGCCCTCCGGCACGAAATAGCTCTCAATGCCGAACCGCGCGCTGACCCAAGTCTTGTCGGGTCCCGCATTTCGATCGATCCTTTCGACACGTCCCTTGAGTACGGCATCTCCCGTGCCGTTTTCCTTCGGCCCGTTTCCCCGCAGATAGCTCGCCGACACCTTCGCAACAGACCATCCGTTATCGCTGCCGGGCGTCATCGTCACGTAAATTTCACCCCCGGGTTCCAGACCTTCTGAAAGCGCCCCGAACTTTTCACCGGTGTATTCGATCCTCGACATGGGAAATCCCAAAATCACGTAGTCGCCCCGGAAGATATCGCGCGGATCGACTGGTGTGACCTGCATGACAATCTCCCGGCCATGTTTCAACAATTGGTCGCGCGAATAGACAACGTGGGCGAGCACCGCCGACTGCATAAGCGCGACCAGCGCAAGCAGGGCCCACATCGTCCGCCTAGGAATGGTCATTCCAACGCTCATGGCGTCACCTCTGCATTCAGCCCGCTTCGGTGCAACCGTAACGCCATCATAGCCAGCACTGCGACGATCAAACCTGCAGTCACGAAAAACATCGACGTGCTGAGCATCGTGCCCACGAGATTGAGATAGATCGCGAGCGTCTCGATCGAAAAACCTATATAGCCAAGCCACAACAATCCGCGATTGCCCGTTCGGAGACCGTACCAGATTGCAGCCAGCAGCAGCGCAAGCGTCGCCGCCGCCAGCATCATGAGCGTGTCGCGGCTTGGACTTTCGTAGAATTGCAGGGCCAAGAGCCCGGCGAACGCCGTCGCAATCGCATAACCGAGCGCGACCGGTGCCAAGCCGGTCCAGTCTTTGCCGCTCCGCTCTGCCGCAATCGCAGCAACGGCCGCCGCGAGACCAAATCCCACAACCAGCTGGTGCTCATGCCCCTTATTCAGCGCGTAGCCGAGACTGATGACAAACAGCGAAAGCGCAAGCCCAGAAAGGTGTGCCCCCGGGCGCCAGCGCTGCCACAGATATGCCGCCGAAACCGCCGCCCAGCCGATGAGGAACGGCCAATAAACGCTTTGGCGTTGTCCCATTTCCATCGCCGTCCAGACGCAAACCAACACCATGGCGAGCGCCAAAGCAGGATTGGACCTCAGCAGCGCGCCCGCGACGAGCGCACCGATCCACCACACATAAACACCATCCGGCGGATTGCCGTCGATATGAAACATTTGGCTGATGAGCATGATGCTGGCCCCGAAAACCGAAACCGCAAACAGAACCGCCGCATCGCCAAGAGCGCGCATGTTCCGCGCGTACATGACGCCAGCGGCGGCATATCCTGCCCACAACAATCCAATCAGCAGCGCAAGCCGCAAGAGACGCGGCATCTCATCCCAATGTGCGGCAACAAACGAAAAGACACCAAACGCCAGCAGCACGCTTGCCAGAATGCCGAGCACACCAGAGAGCCCAATCCCCGGCGCCTTCGCCAGGTCTTCACGGATTTTCGCGGCACCGCTAGGCGTGACCCAGCCGGCATTTGTCCATCGTTCGAGATCGCGTTCAACGTGCCGCCGGTAATTCCACATCGATCTTGCATCCCGTCTTCGAACCGGCCGTCCACACGCAAAGAGGATGAGCAAACGCCCGCCAATAGTCCCGACGATAGACACGGCCTAAGCCTTGACTAAGGCAGAACGACAACAGCCATCCCCGCATTGCCCACCGGTTTTCCCCGATGTTTTACAGACACTTCCGCGCCGTCGCGAGCTACAACAACTTTCTCTGGCGCAGAATCGTCGATTGCTTTACAGTTAAGAATGATTGTCATTTGCAAATAAGCCCAAACGACGCCACGCCGCCCCTTTGCCGCAAGCTGGAGATTGAATGTCGCCGCTCGACACCGCGCCCGAAACCGCAACCGCTCCGAAAACGTCTTGGCTGCGCGAGCGCGGAGACGCCCCCCTGACCGACATGTACCGGACAGTTCACGTTGAACGTACGGGACCGCCGTGGCGCCGCCTTATGGGTTTCTTGGGGCCGGGTTACCTCGTCGCTGTTGGCTACATGGATCCGGGAAACTGGGCAACGTCGCTCGCGGGCGGCGCGCAGTTCGGCTACACGCTGCTCGCCGTCGCACTGCTTTCGAACATCATGGCGATCGTCCTTCAATCGCTGGCCGCGCGCTTGGCAATCGGCTCGGGGCGCGACCTCGCCCAAGCCTGCCGCGATGGATTTCCAAAATGGGCCGCCTATCCGCTCTGGGTGCTTGCCGAACTTGCCATTGTCGCAACCGATGTTGCGGAGGTCATCGGCACCGCCATCGGCTTGAAGCTGCTGTTCGGCATTCCCATGGCACTTGGCGTTATTATCACCGCGCTTGACGTGTTCATCATCCTCTACATGCAGCGCTTGGGCTTCCGCTACCTTGAAGCTTTCATCATTGCAGGCCTTGCCGTCATCGCCGTCTGCTTTGCGATCCAGATAGCACTCGCCGATCCCGAATGGAACGCGGTCTTTGCCGGCTTCGTGCCAACGACCGACATCGTCACCAACCCGCAAATGCTCTACCTTGCGCTTGGCATCATCGGCGCAACGGTCATGCCGCATAATCTCTATTTGCATTCGGCCATCGTTGGCACGCGCGACTTCGGCGTGACGAAGACGGCCAAACGCGAGGCCCTGAAGTTCGCGACCATCGACTCGACCGTCGCCCTTATGCTGGCGCTCCTGATCAACGCCTCGATCCTCATTCTTGCCGCCGCCGCCTTTCACCGCACCGGCTACTCCGATGTCGCAGATTTAACGCGCGCCAACGATCTCCTGGCGCCGCTCCTTGGCTCCGCCATCGCGCCGACCTTGTTCGGCATCGCGCTTCTCGCCTGCGGATTGAATTCGACAGTGACGGCGACGCTCGCAGGCCAAGCCGTCATGGAAGGCTTCATCAACATCCGCCTCCCCCCATGGCTGCGCCGGCTGGTCACGCGCATGATTGCGATTATTCCGGCCGCCGCCGTCACCATCTGGGCCGGCGAACAAGAAACCGGAAAACTGCTCATCTTCAGCCAGGTGATCCTGAGCCTGCAATTGCCGTTCGCGGTCGTTCCGCTTGTGCTCTTTACAGCCCAGCGCTCGAAGCTCGGCGATCTCGTCGCGCCGCGCTGGCTGACAGCCTTCGCGGTTCTGATCGCAGGCTTGATCATTGCCCTCAATCTCAAGCTGATCTTCGATTTTGCAACCGGCGGCCTCGCAGGCGGCGGGCATTAAATCAATGCGGGTTGCTCTTGACGCGCGCAACGCGATACAACGCCCGCATGACCAAAATCAATCCCATCCACGTCATCGGCGCTGGCCTTGCTGGTTCCGAAGCCGCGCATCAGATCGCAGCTCGCGGCGTTCCCGTCGTGCTCCACGAAATGCGCCCCACCCGCATGACGGATGCGCACAAGACATCGAGCTGCGCCGAGCTCGTCTGTTCGAATTCCTTCCGCTCGGACGATTGGGAGAATAACGCCGTCGGCCTGCTGCACGAAGAAATGCGCCGTTGCGGCTCGCTCATCATGAGCGCTGGCGACAAACACAAACTGCCGGCCGGCGGCGCCCTCGCAGTTGATCGCGACGCCTTCGCCACTGAAGTCACGCAACGTCTCGAAGCCAATCCTCTCATTACAATAGTGCGCAGCGAAGTCGCCGGTCTCCCGCCTCCCGATTGGTCAAGCACCATCATCGCCACCGGCCCGCTGACGTCGCCCGCACTGTCGGAAGCCGTCGCCACGCTCACCGGCGAAGGCTCGCTCGCCTTCTTCGACGCCATCGCGCCCGTCATCCACCGCGACTCTATCAACACCGACATCGCTTGGTTCATGTCGCGCTACGGCAAGATGGGCCCCGCCGGGACAGGTACCGATTATCTCAACTGCCCGATGAACAAACCCGAGTACGAAGCCTTCGTCGATGCGCTGCTGGCCGGCGACAAAACCGTCTTCAAGGAATGGGAATCTAATACGCCCTATTTCGACGGCTGCTTGCCCGTTGAAGTCATGGCCGAACGCGGCCGGGAAACCTTGCGCTTTGGTCCCATGAAACCCGTCGGCCTGGATGATCCCCGCACCGGCCGCTGGCCTTATGCCGTCGTGCAGCTGCGCCAGGACAACGCGCTCGGCACGCTCTGGAACATGGTCGGCTTCCAGACCAAATTAAAACACGCCGAACAGGTGCGCATCTTCCGCTTGATCCCGGGTCTCGAGAACGCCGAGTTCGCGCGCCTCGGCGGCTTGCATCGCAACACCTATCTCAATTCGCCCAAGCTTCTCGACACGACGCTACGCCTTAAAACGTTGCCGCGCCTGCGTTTCGCAGGCCAAATCACCGGCGTCGAAGGCTACGTCGAAAGCGCGGCCATCGGGCTTCTCGCCGGACGATTCGCCGCCGCCGAAGCGCTTGGGCACCCGCTCACACTGCCCCCGCCGACCACCGCACTCGGCGCGCTCATCAATCACATCACCGGCGGGCACATCTTAGTTGCGCCTTCCGACTCCCTGGATGGGAGCCGGCCGGAAGGCGCGGTGAATGTGCCCCGCTCCTTCCAACCCATGAACATCAACTACGGCTTGCTGCCGGATCTTCCTGCCGCTCCGACCCACGACGCCGACGGCAAAAAACTCAAAGGCCCAGAAAAGGGACGCGCCAAAAAGCAGGTCATGTCGCGCCGCGCACTCGCCGATCTCGCAACGTGGCTTGGAGAGGCGAAGTCGTTAGCTGCGGAGTGAGATGCCGTAGGGCGCATAAGCTTCGCGTGTTGCGCTCTGTTAGTGTGAGCCGCCTCCGGCTGCGTGCGAAGCGTCATGCGCCGTCGTCGATACGAAGCGCCGGCACAAGATCTTGGTGCCAGCGCGGTGCATGACGCCGAGCGCGCGGTTGCCTCGAGCCGGAGGCTCGACTTCGGCAAGATTGGGCAACCGAAGCGCCGGAAAAATGCGCGCTGCTTATGCACCTTACAGTCCGCGTTTCTATTGCGGGCTACGCGAGCTACATTTCTTCGTTTTTCTCGTACGGGCTACGCGGGCTGCCTATTGCGCATTGCCGGCCGCCGCCGCACCCGGATCGGGTTCCCCAATCGACGGGCCAGGCCTCTCGGCCGCCGTACCCTGAGACGTGGCAGGCACGTCAGGGATCGGCTCGGCCGCCACGTTTGAACCATTTGCCGCCGGCGCCGCGTCGATCAACGAGCGCACAGTATCAGGCGCCTCTGTACCCGGCGCACCATCGCCGCCCGGCACGCTGCCACCCGGCGGCACAGCCTGCAAACCTGGAGACTGCAACTCCGGAACGGCAACGCCCGGCTCATCAGCCGGCGGTGCGGGCGGCGTGTAATCCTCCGTCTGCGGTTCGGGATCTGGCCCCTGCCCATACTTCTGCAAAACCACGCGCGCCTTCTCGGCAACCGAATCCGCGATGGCCGCGTGCCCTTCGGCCGTCGGATGGAACGCGCCTGAATACGTGGACGCCAGCAACAGCTGAAACCACTGAAACGTTTCGAGCTTCATCACTTTTTGCAGGACCGACGCCGCGACGTGAAAATTCCCGGTCATGAACGCGTCGTTCGGCGTGCGGAACCAGCGCTTGCGCGGCACGTAGGCATTAAAGTCTGCCGGATTATAGGGATACCAATTGCCGTCCAACTTGCGCGGCATGCGCAGCTCTTCGGCGAGATTCTTACCATCGCCCACGATGCCGGAACAAATGCCGCGATCTATAAACGCGCGGCGGTGCGTTTCAACAAACGTCCAGCCATACGTGTAAGCGCTCTCGCGCATCAAGCGGTGCAGCTTGTCGGCAATCCACGCGCCCTCCCGCAGCTTCTGTTCGCTGAGCCTAAAATCCGGCACGACCTCAAGTCCAGCCCGGCCATCCTTGCAGGTTTCGCTGCCGTCGCCCGTCAGCGCCATGCCCGGATAGCCGGTGAGCAAAATGCGATCGCTCTCCTCCCACGGAATATAGAGCAAACTGTGCAAGGCCCGGTTCAAGGATTTATAGCGAGAATCCAGCCGTGCAAGCTGGCTCGACGCTTGCGCCTGGCCGTGTACTTCGCCGATCCAGCCGCCGAGCTTTTTCAAATTGGATTGATCGGCGAGCACGGCATTGGCAACGAGGCGCGAAAAGCCGACGTCGTTGCCGCCAATCGAAACGAACACGAGATCGATTTTACGCGCGAAGTCCTTCGGGCACTTGCGCAGCACAAGCCCGCCCTTAAGCTCAGGGATCTTGCCGTTGATGTGGTAGGCTTCGGGAAGATCGTGTGCCTCCGTCTGCTTGTTCCCGCATTGCGCTTCGGCTGCTGCAGAAACTTGCGAGAGCAGCGGCGGATTGGGCACCCACTCGTTGCCTTTGTATCTGAGAAAAAGTCCAAACGTCACTTCCGCGCCCGAGCACGCGAGCCCCACAAAGGTCACCGAGCGATGCGGATCTTCGATGGCCAGTTGCAGTGCTGCCCGCATCTGATGCGAATAGAGCGACCTGTGGCACGCCTGATCGTGCCAGCGCGCATTTTCCTTGATGAAGACCGGATCGCCAATCTGGCGCCAATCGCCAACGCGCGCGGGATACCCGGTCAGATCGTCTTTTCCGCCCACCTTGCCATAGTCGGCCGTGCGATCGCGCGAGAAGCGCACCGGAACATCCGGGTTGCCTTCGCCCGACCCAAAACTGTCGCCAAGCGCCACGATCAACACGTCGCGCACTTTGATATCGGCTTGCAGAACTTCCCGCCCGCCGATTTCGACTTTGACGCCCATTCCTGCGGAGTAGGCAACTTCAAATGCAATCGGTTCACTGCACGGCTGTTCGATAACCTTGCCGCGCGTTTCCTTGCCGCCCTTCGGCGCCGTCAGCCACCGGCATGTGAGCTCGGCTGCTTCATCGAGTCCGGCGATTTCGGCGACGACGCCGTGGCCGTCTGGGTTTATGTAATCGGTGTATTCGGCGCAGCGGTAGCGGTTTTCGTTACCGTTCCAGCACATCTTGCCAACCATCGTTGCGGCCCAGCCTTCGTTATGGCGGAGCTGCAAAGCCTGTTCGGACGAGAGGATCGGCGTATACTTCTGTTCTGGTGTCAGCGCGCGGTAGGTTGCCCGGTGCACTTCGCTATCGGCGGAATCGGTGAAAAGCCTGAAGGGATTTTCGACGCGCCACTTGATCACCGGCCCCGCATGCGCCGGCGACAGCGCGCCTGTACCGGCGGCGATCGCGCAGAACGCGATGAAGACCGCTGTGAACCGAACCGAGAGCACCCGTGCAATCATTGTCTTCTGCCCCGCGTCATCTCTTTTGATCTGACCTTCAGATGCGGCCCGACGCACGCGCGCGCCAAATGCGCCAAACGCGCGACAAGGGCATCACGTCGCCAAGATCGTGCGTCAAATCGTGATCAACCCTCTCCAAAGCCTGCAAATAGGGCTCTACCAGGGCAAGCGGCAGAAGTGCCAGCTTTTGCGCGTGCGTTGCATGCGCGAATGCGGGCTTGACACGCGCCAAACACACACGCGCTTCGCGCAAAATATAGGCCTTCGCGTTGGATGGCTCCGTAGAAAGGGGCAGCGGCATGCGCCCCCGCGCCAGCGCTCGCGGATAGTCGAGACCGAGGCGCGCGAAGCCATAGGCAGTGCCAGCTTCACTAATCACGCCGTCATTTTCGTCTGCATCAGCGTTGCCAAGAATGCGTGCCGCAAAAGCAAACGGAATGCCGTCCAACAATTTGAGTTCAAGCGCCAAGGCCGCGTCGCTCGCTGGCGGATCGGCATAAAACGTGTGTACCCGCGCGTCGAACCAGTCTTCCAGTTTCGCGCGCGGCAGATTGTGCGACGAGACAACAAGCGCGAATTGATCGGCGACAGGATTGCCTGATTTCTCGCCCGCCTCAGATCGCGCGAGTGCGTCGCGCCACCACTGCAATTTTATTTCCGCAAGCGGCGCCTCGCGAACCTCGTCTCCGATGCGGCGGATTTCAGCCACGTAGGCGGCAAGCGCAATCAAATCGCCCCGCACTCTGCGCGGGGACAGTAGCGACGCCAAATAGCGGTCCGCTTCGCCTGACTTAGCGGCGGCGCGCACGATGTCCGGTATCCCGGTTTCAGCGCTTGACGGCATCACACGCAGCTGCCCTCCGCAAAAAGTCTCCGCAAAAATTGGGCCGCTTAATTCTGCAACCTCTAAGCGACCGCGATCAACGCGGCCGCGACGATGCGCTTTTCGCCGAGCATGATGTTGTAGGTGCGCACGGCCGCGCCTGTCGACATCACTTCGAGATTTATGCGCGTCTCAATGAAGGCCGCAATGACATCGACCGGGGGATAAACCTGAGTGGGGCCCGATCCAATCAACAACACGCATGGCCGCTTCAGATCCTGCAGCACGCGCGCAAAATGGCTGGCCTTCAGCTCCGCGGCGGACTGAGGTTCCCACGCGTAAACGCCGGTTGGCAAACACAGGATCGAGCCCTTGTGGCTCATGTCCGCGAATCGGAACCCGCCATTGCCGTAGGCGGTGACCGGCGCTTCATATGGGTAGCGGGCAGCGGGCGCGGTCATCTCGTGATCCCAAAAGGGCCTCAGACCTTCGCCGTCTTGCCGTCCTTCTCGACGCCCACAACCGTCTCGCGCTTTATGCCGAGATAATCGAGGATGGGCGCTGCGATGAAGATCGACGAATAGGTGCCGATGACGACGCCAAACAGCATGGCGAACGTGAAGTTGCGGATGACTTCGCCGCCAAAAATGTAGAGTGCAATCAAAACCGCAATTGTCGTCACGCCTGTCAGGATCGTCCGCGACAGCGTTTCGTTGATCGACAGATTAAGAAGATCATTGATTTCCATCTTCTTGAACTTGCGCAAGTTCTCCCGGATGCGGTCCGACACGACAACCGTATCGTTGACCGAATAGCCAAGAATGGTCAGCAAGGCCGCAACAATCGAGAGATCGAACTCCATATTGAAGAGCGAGAAGATTCCAACCGTCACGAGCACGTCGTGCGCCAGCGCGACGACGGTGCCGACGGCGAATTGCCATTCGAACCGGAACCAAACGTACGTGATAATGGCCATGATCGCGGCGATAACCGCGATAATGCCGGTTCGGCGCAATTCGCTCGAAACGGCAGGGCCGACGACTTCGACGCGCCGCTGCGTGTAACCGTCGCCAAGCGCATCCGTCACCTTCTTCAAGCCAACTTGTTGCGCCGCGTCTCCGCCCGGCTGTTCCTCGACGCGGATTAGCACGTCTTCCGGCGCACCAAAGCTTTGGATCTGCACATCGCCGAGGCCAAGTCCGCCAAGTTTCTCACGGATCGCACCAAGATCGGCCGGGCCCGATTTCGATTGCACTTCGATCAGAGAGCCACCCTTGAAATCGACTCCGTAGTTCAGGCCCTTGAAGAAGAAGAGACCGAGCGACAGCGCCATCGCGATGAGCGACAAGGCAAAGCAAACGCCCTTGAAGCGCATGAAGTCTATGCGCGTGCCGTGCGGGAAAAAGTCGAAGCCTTTGAAGTCGGGAACAATAAACATGGTGATTTCAGCCTGCCTTAGATGGGGACTTCAAGGTTTTTCGAATTGCCCTTGGCATTCTTGAGCCAGAGCGACACGAGCAGCCGGGTTATTGTCACAGCCGCAAAGATCGAGGTCAGAATGCCGAGCGACAAGGTCACGGCAAAGCCGCGAATGGGACCGGACCCGAGCCAGAACATGATGACCGCTGCAGCAAGTGTCGTGAGCTGACTGTCGGCAATCGTCACGAACGCGCGCGTGAAGCCGGCATCTATCGCCGCTATCGTGCCCTTGCCGGCGCGCAGCTCTTCGCGGATGCGCTCGTAGATCAAAACGTTGGCGTCAACCGCCATGCCGATGGTCAACACGAAGCCAGCTATACCCGGCAGCGTCAGCGTCGTGCCGATGGCCGTCATCAATGCCAGAATGAGGAGACCGTGAACAAGCAGACCGATCACAGCGTAGATACCGAACGTGCCATACGCGAGTGTCGTCAGGATAGCGGTTGCCGCGAGACCGATCATGCCGGCGCGGCGTCCTGAATCGATACTGTCGGCGCCGAGCGAAGGACCAACCGTTCGTTCTTCAACAATCGTCAGCTTCGTTGGCAGCGCGCCGGACTTCAGCTGCACTGCCAGCGTGCTGGCACTCTCAACCGTATAACTCCCCGAAATCTGGCCCGAGCCGCTGAGGATAGCTTCCCGGATAACCGGAGCGGAGAGCACCTTGCCGTCGAGTACGATGGCGAACGGGCGGCCGACGTTTTCCTTCGTGAACGCGCCGAACTTGCGCGCGCCCGATTGGTTGAAGCGGAAGTTGATGACCGGCTGGCCATTTTGCTGGTCGAAGCCAGCTTGCGCGTCAGCAAGATCTTCACCCTGCACGACAGGACTATCGCGCAGCAGAAAATCGCCGCCTTCAGACGCGTCACCTGGAAACACTTTGAAACCGGCGGGAGCGGAAGTCAGCTTCGCATCTTCAGCGGACGCCGATGGGTGAACTTCATGAAACGTCAGTTTCGCCGTTTCGCCAATTAGGCGCTTCAGTTCCTTGGTATCCTGCAAGCCTGGGAACTGGATCAGAATGCGATTCGATCCCTGGCGCACGATGGTCGATTCCGACGTGCCGAGATTATTGACGCGGCGGTTGATCGTCTCAATCGAAGATGCAGACGCCTGCGAAATTCGTTCGC
Source organism: Hyphomicrobium sp. (assembly GCA_031419515.1). Taxonomy (GTDB): domain Bacteria; phylum Pseudomonadota; class Alphaproteobacteria; order Rhizobiales; family Hyphomicrobiaceae; genus Hyphomicrobium_B. Next base: position 2,911 of record JANOKZ010000090.1, on the reverse strand, counting down.
GAATACCCTGGTCCGTCGGCTTGATCAGGATCGTCCCGGCTTCCGTGCCTTCAGTCACGTCAATGTCGTTAGAGCCGGTCCCGAGAATGGCGTTGCCGATCGGCTGGACGAGTTTGCGCAGCTCCTTGAGCGCCGTGTCCTTATCCTCGGGCTTCGAAAGCTTGATCTGCAGAGCGGAGCCCTGCACGCCAAGACCAGAGTAACCGACTTTGGCGTCACGCAAGGATTTCCGCGCCGCGTCGCGCAAATTCGACAGCCAGTCTTTCTTAATCTCCTCCGGGTCCATAGCCAGCAGAAGATGCGCGCCGCCTCTGAGATCGAGACCGAGCGGCAGTTGCTGTTTCGGCAGGAACGACGGCCATGAAGCCAGCGTTTCCTTGGACACAAAATTGGGAAGCGAAAAAATCAGGCCTGCAAGCACGGTCGCAACGATGGCGATGATCTTCCAGCGCGAAAAATATAGCATATCTTGTTTTCTTCTCGGCTAACGGAGTTCGTGGAATTCTTGAGATGCGGCAGCAGGGCTCGTGTGCCCGAAACCGTATGTTCCTCAGGCGTCTTTGACCGGCTCGCCTTTGACGCGCACATCAAGCAATGTGCTCTTGATGACGCGCACTTTGAGATTATCCGCGAGTTCGACTTCGATCTCGTCGCTTGTGTCCGTTACTTTCGTCACGCGCCCGACCATGCCGCCGGACGTTACGACCGTGTCTCCCCGGCGCACTGCGTTCAGCCTCGCGCGTTGCTCTTCGGCGCGCTTCGATTGCGGGCGCAGCACGAGAAAGTAGAAAATGCCAAGCAGCAGGAGCATCATGAGCGGGAAGCTCATGTCGGCAGCCGGGTTGCCCGTTTGGGCCAAAGCCGGGGTGATGAACATGGGTTGTCAGGTCCTTGAAAGGGTATGCCAAAGTTGCGAATGCCAAACAGCAGCGCTCACCCGGAACCAGTGGTCCGGGGGGCAACAGCCGAATTCGGCGCGACTATAGTGTCCGGCACCCCGATTGCAACATAAGAGGGCCTCGCCCGCCGATCCAGCGGCAATCGGCCGTTGGCATCGGCCTGCGACCCGATTAGACAAGCCTTTAGAGCCCCCTTTGGAAACCTTCATGACCGCCATAGAAGACGACGCCTCTTTACTTGAGCGCATTGCCGCGGCGCTAGAACGCCTCAGCCCGGCCGCTGTGGCCAAGCCTGATTTTGAGTCCGCCCAGGCCTTCGTCTGGATGGCCGACGGTGGGCGATTCGTCCCCGTCCTCAAGGTCAACCGTGTGCCCCTCGGCCTCCTCAAAGGCATCGACCGGACGGCCGCGACGCTGCTTGAAAACACCCGCCGGTTCGCTGCGGGCCTCCCCGCCAACAACGCGCTGCTCTGGGGCGCGCGCGGCATGGGCAAATCGAGCCTCGTCAAGGCGGCACACGCGGAAGTGGCTGCATCCCCCTCTCCCCGTCGACCACATCAGGGCGAACGGGGAGAGGGTTGGGGTGAGGGGCAGCAACAGACAACGGTGCAAGCAGCTGCCCCTCACCCTAGCCCTCTCCCCATGCAAGTGGGGCACATGGGGAGAGGGGGGTGCCAACTCATCCTCGTCGAGATCCACCGCGAGGACATTTCCTCCCTCCCCCAATGCCTCGCGCATCTCAAAGCCAGCCCGCACCGCTTCATCGTTTTCTGCGACGATCTCTCGTTCGACAAGGACGACACGAGCTACAAATCGTTAAAGGCCGTACTCGAAGGCGGCATTGAGGGGCGGCCCGAAAACGTACTCTTCTATGCAACTTCAAACCGGCGCCACCTGATGCCGCGCGAGATGATGGAGAACGAACGCTCCACCGCGATCAACCCGGCGGAAGCCGTCGAAGAAAAAGTTTCGCTCTCGGACCGCTTTGGACTTTGGCTCGGCTTTCACAACGCCAGCCAGGACGATTACCTCGCCATGGTGCGCGCGTACGTCAATCACTTCGGCCTCAAGGTGAACGGCGCCGAACTTGAGCGCGACGCACTCGAATGGTCGATGACGCGCGGCGCGCGTTCGGGACGCGTCGCCTGGCAGTTTATTCAGGACCTCGCCGGGCGGATGGGTAAACAGCTCGAAACGTGAGGCGAGACGAGACATGCGCCTATTTTTCATTCTCGCTTCATTTGTGTGCATTGCCTTTGCAGGCGCGCGCGGTGCGACCCCCCTCCCCTCGACGGGGAGGGGTTGGGGGTGGGGTGAAGGGACGAGCGGAATCGACCCGGGCAAATTCGAACCGCTCTTGCCTAGCCCCACTTTGCGTCCGGCGGCCATCAATCATCAAAAGCCCGCGTGCTGCGTTACCCCCACCCCCAACCCCTCCCCGCAAGGGGGAGGAGATTCTGAACTGGCTCAAAAGATTGCGCTTGGGGCCAATTTGTTCTCCGATCCCCGCTTATCCAAAGACGGCACCATTTCGTGCGCGTCGTGCCACGATCCAAAGCAGGCCTTCACGAATCCAAAGCCGCCGGTGCGGCCCGGCGTTACAGATAATCGCCTGCGCCGCGATATTCCCTCGTTGCTCAATGTCGCCTTTGCGTCGCCGCTGCACCACGACGGCGGTGAGCCGACGCTCGAAGTGCAAATACTCGCGCCGCTATTCAATGAAGCCGAAATGGCGAACACAACGTTCGACGAGTTAACGAATCGGCTTGCCGCGATTCCCGAATATCGCGAAGCCTTCGAAACCGTGTTCCGTTCCGCTCCCACTATCGAAACACTCGGCCAAGCGCTGGCCGCCTACGAGCGCTCGCTGCTGGCTGCCGATAGCCCCTTCGACCGGTGGCGTTTCGCACACAACGACGATGCCGTATCACTTGATGCCAAAACCGGTTTTGGGCTTTACGGCGGAAAAGCCGGCTGCTCGCAGTGCCATACGTTGGGCGAGACGGCTGCGC
>JANOKZ010000089.1:0-5775 GCA_031419515.1 Hyphomicrobium sp. | reverse complement strand
CGGAGGTGGCGGCGCGAGCGCGTTGTCCGGCTTCTTCGTATCGTTCTTGCTATCGTCGGGCTTGGGCTCGTCCTTAGCCTTTGTCTCAAGCTTTTTGGCGTCTTCACTGCCCTGCTTCAAACGCAAGAATTCTGATGGCGTAATGATCTCAGCTGAGATCATAGGCGTTTCCTCGACAGGCAGATGCGGCACGGCGCGCATCGACCCGTAAGCCCAGATCAATAGCGCCGCGTGACACGCAAACGAAAATATGAGCCCGAAAGGCACGTGCCCTCAGCCTCCCTTCTCGTCGTTTGCAACAAACGCTAGCTTGCGGAACCCGCCGCTTTGAATGCGGCCCATGACGCGCATCACAACTCCATAAGGAACATTCTTGTCCGCGCTCACGTAAATCACATCATCGAAGCCGTTCTTGGCAATCGCCTTCAATTTCGCGGCCAACTCGTCGAGCGGCACAACCGTCTCGCCGATCAACGTGTCGCCATTACCTTTGACGATCACTTGCAGCGGCTCCTGCTTGGGCTGCGGTAGCTGCGTGCCCTTGGCTTCGGGCAACTCGATATCGACGCCCGTTTGCAGCATGGGTGCCGCCACCATGAAGATGATCAAAAGCACAAGCATAACGTCGACCATCGGCGTGACGTTAATCTCGCTCATGGGTGCATGACGGCGGCGCCTGGCCCTTCCGCGCCCGCCGCCACCTCCGCCTGATTTGGTGCTTGCGCCCATAACCCGCTCCAATCAGTTCCGAACGTCGATCTGGCGCGAAACAATGGCCGCGAATTCATCGGCGAACGCATAGAGACGCTGGGAAATGGCGGACGAGTCGGCGGAAAACTTATTGTAGAAAATAACCGCTGGAATAGCCGCCATCAAGCCGAGCGCTGTTGCAAACAGCGCTTCCGCAATACCCGGCGCGACCACGGCGAGATTGGTATTCTTGGAGACTGCGATCGACTGGAAGCTCGTCATGATGCCCCACACCGTGCCAAACAAGCCGACGAACGGCGCCGTCGACCCGACGGTTGCGAGAAACAACAAGCGCCGATCCAGGCGTTCCATCTCGCGGCTGATCGTAACGTCCATCACCTTTTCAACTCGCAACTGAATTCCGCCGAGCGCCCGAATATTGCCTTCAACAGATCGTTTCCACTCGCGCATGGCAGCCACGAACAGCGCCGCGATTGTAATCGTGCGCCCGCGCGACAAGCCCGCATAAAGTTCATCCAGCGATTGCCCCGACCAGAACATGGCCTCGAACTTGTCGCTCTCAATGCGCGCACGCCGGAATGCGAAGAGCTTCTCGACGATAATGGCCCACGACCAGATGGACGCCAGCAGCAGGCCGATCATCACCATCTTGACGACGATGTGGGCTTGGGAAAACAGTTCGAAAAACGAGAAGCCGCCGGCGGTCACTGGAGCGATCGCACCTTGGGCAACGTCAACGGGATTCATCGGGCCATCCGTATCGAGATCGAATTGTTTGCTAGAACGCACAGGTTAACGCGGAGAAGGCACGCGTACGTTTCACACCTCGAACTGGGCAGCGCGACGGCCAAATTGCTGCGACCCCGTGATTTGCCGGATTAACGTCGAACGCTTGGACCCTCAGGCTGTGCCCCGCTGCACACCTTCCCGTACCCTGTCCTTGTTGCCGTGCAATAGGGCCAAACGAGGGCCATTATACACTTCGCAGACCACAGCTTTTCACCGATTCTTGCTGCGGCGCAACGTGATGGGAATGTGGAAAGTCGGTTACTACTTTTTGCTGAGCCAAACGTGATCGGCTATCGCCCACAACGCTCCGGCGGTTGATGCGACTGCTATCGTGGTCCAGCTCGCGGCCATGTTGGTTATGAGTTGCTCTGGCCACCAGATGCCGAGCACCAACAATAGCATAAGCGTCACGGCGGTTGCTGAAAGCCAACAATCGAACCATCGAGGCCCTATCTGACGACCGAACCATGTTTTCATTTTTTCTTTCCGGAGCTTCGCGTTGATGATGTCGGATTTGTTGCTTTTGCCCCCGCTGCTTTCTTAGGCGCGCGGGCAGATCCAGCATCGACCTTATGAATTTCGTGTGTAACAGCGGTTAAGCGTTCTGGCTGAATGGTGGACGGTTTGCTTGGCAGAATCGTGTGCTCATGCTGCTGAGCCGCTTTTTTCAGTCTCTTCTCTGCTTCCCTGATGTGCTCAAGGGCGGGTTCGTCTTCGGGCATAGTGCCACCGAGGCCCTTGATCGTCTCGCGCACCGCTTCACCAACTTCGCGGTGAGCGTCGTTTGCTGTCGCTTGCCCTTTGATCTTTTCGCGCTTGAGTTTGGCGATGGCCTGAGTGGCCTTAAAGTAGTTGGCAGCTAGCTCTTCATGTCCAGCATGTTCGAGCCGGTCAGCATCTTCGGGCAAACCCTTATGTTTCAAAAGCCCTGCTTTGGACATGCCGCCATAAAGCCCACTCAGCCCGGCTCCGTTGTAAGCCTCAAAATTGGTGACGCCTGCGTCCTTGGCGACGCCAGCCGACATCTTGTTGTGTTCTTTAACGAGCTGCCGCAGCTTGACCCGGAGATCGTCGTATTCAGCTTGTTCGGCCATCCCTTCAAAGATTTCGAGCGCCAACGTAACGTCATTCGCCTTAACTCGAAGAAACGTCTCACGGACATCTACACCCAAGTCTGGGTTCAGATACTCGGCATAGTCTAGCGCCAAAACTCGATGAGCAAACGTTTTTGCCCCACGCCCCTTCTTTGATGCGTAATAAATTGAATCGTTTGCCTTTTCAGCGGAATTGCCGAAATCCTCGGCAATTCTTTTGGCCAACACCTGACGCAGAACTTTGGCTCTTTGACCGCTTATCCAGTCGTTCGGGCGCCTACTATCCGGCTCACCAGCAAGCTTCCAAAGATCGTTCAGGCAGATATTGCCGTTGTCATCAGTTGCTACGCGCGTCCCGCGTAAAACCAATTCGTTCTGAGTTTCTGACATGACTTCGGCTCCATGAGCAGCGAATCACAAGCAAGCAAACATTATGGCAATTATCTGTATTCCATGCGAGCACTGACCAGCGGCTCGCCCCGCGCTTGAATAATCGCAAAGCCATCAGGCCGATTCCAGGCTTTTCAAGAAAACGGCACACTGCCCGCCAAGCTTCCGCCACAAGAACGCCTTGACAACTCGCGTCCATACGTCGCACACTTTCTCTCTGAAAAACAAAATTGCCTGAGAGGCAACCTGACAAGCAAGTCAGGACGGATTGCCCAAAGAGCAATTGGAACGCTAGGGGAGGAACTGGGAATGACAGCGGGTCACGATCCGAGGGTCGATGCCATGTATGGCGGAGACCGTCTCGCAGCACTCATTGCGCTGATTGCCCTTTGGGCCACTCTCATCTTTGTTTTCCTGAAAGTCGTGCCGCTCACAGGCTCTGCGGACGTTCTTTACGTCCTCGCCACCGGCGTCGGCCTCGTGCTCATTTTCAACACGGCCGCGATCGTCGCAATGGTCAACCACTACTCCGAGGACCGCAAGCACATCTACGGTCTTGACCTGTACTATCTCGATCGAATGAAAAAGAACAAAGGCTGAGGGAGGCTTCCATGGCCAACGGCAAATATCAGCCCCCCGAGCAATCGGCTATCGGGCAAATCATCGATACAATAATTCTTCTAGGGCTCGTGCTCGGCGCTCTATTCGTGCCCTGGTGGATGGGACTTTCAGGCAGCGCGAAGGCGACAGTCGATCTTGCAGGCAAATCGTGGGCCGATATGGGCCAATCCGCCACCCAGCAGGCCGCCTGGGAAAAACTCGGCCAGACGACTGAAACTGCGGCGCCGATCATCGGCTCAAAGTTCGACTACACCTTCGATCCACTTTGGGCGCTGATAACCGCTGCGGTCATCATTGCCTATTTCATATTCGTCGTGCGCTACTCAGATCAGGAATACCGCGACGTCATCCGCGAACGCTTCGGCGACAAGAAATAAGGACAACGCCGCCATGCCCAACATCGCTGAAATGAACGCGTTCCAATTGCTTGAACTCGCCGCCTGGGTGATTTCAGCAATACTCGGACTCTGGATGCTGATTGATCTCATCCGCACCAACTCCGCCTACTCCGAAGACGTGCTGATGTCCTCGCGCGAAGGCGAGATCGAGGACGAACTCGTCATTGATCCCACACAGCGGAGATAAGCCATGACCTCAAAATCAACAGCCATACACGGCGAGAAGGTCTCGCTGCTCCGCATCCTCGGTCCCGGACACGTCTGGGCACTCGGCGTCGGCATCGTGCTTGTCGGCGAATTCATGGGTTGGAACTTCGCCGTTGGCAAAGGCGGCATGCTCGCCGCCCTGGTCGCCTGCTGGTTCGCAGGGCTTCTTTACACTTGCGTCGCAATGATCGACTCGGAAGTGACATCAACCGTCGCGGCCGCAGGCGGACAATACGCGCAAGCCAAACACATCGTTGGCCCGCTCATGGCCTTCAATGTCGGCCTCTTCCTCGTCATGGCCTACACCATGCTCGAAGCGGCAAATGCGTTCACGCTCGGGTACCTTGTTCAGACGGTCGGCGGCATGGCGGGGTATGAAGGCGTCTGGGATAAACCCTTCGTCGTTTTGACCATCATGTTCCTGGCTTGGCTTAACTATCGCGGCGTTTTCGCGACGTTGACGTTCAACCTTGTCATTACGGCGATCGCCTTCTTCGCCATCGTCGTCTTGTTCCTTGCCATCTTGTCGGTCAACTCCGGTCAGGTCGATCACGCTGCGATGATTGGGACAAATACGCTGCCATACGGCTGGCTCGGCGTTATTGCGTCCATGCATTTCGGCCTCTGGTACTATCTCGGCATCGAGGGTACGACGCAGGCCGCCGAAGAAGTGCGCTCCCCCGCTCGTGCGCTGCCGCTCGGTACCATGACGGGGATCATAACGCTCCTCATCGCAGCAACGATGACTTGGTACATCTGCGCCGGATTGATGCCCTGGGAATATCTGGGACAGGCCGTCACGCCCCTGTTCGATGCTGCGCGATTGACGGGATCGAACGCCCTCATGTGGCTGCTCTTCGTCGGCACATTGTTCTCGACGCTCGCCTCTGCCAACGGTTGCATCAACGACGCCTCGCGTGCCTGGTTCTCAATGGGCCGCGACCGTTATGTCCCCGTCTGGTTCGGTGCCGTACACCCGAAGTACCGCACGCCGTTCCGCGCCATCGTATTCCTCATTCCTGTGGCACTCGTCTTTGCGCTGCAAGTTCCGCTCGATCAGATCATCACGTTCTCGATTTTGTCGGGGCTCTTGGGTTACACGTTTATGTCTTTCAACATGATCATGTTCCGAAACAAGTGGCCGCTCGACAGCATCATGCGCGGCTATGTGCATCCCTTGCATCCGCTGCCGGCTATCGTGCTGCTGCTCCTTTGTATCGTCACCTACTTCGCGGTGTTCCTAGGGTACGGCACGCAGCTCGTCGCCATGATGGTGTTCTACATCGCGGCGTCTCTCTGGTTCGCCTTCCACCGCTACAAATATGTGAAGCGCGGCGACCAGTTCACGATGAACTGGCCGCGCCCGCAGGGCTACTAATTGGGACTAACTCAGACGTGGCGCGCCTCTCATAAAGAGCGGCGCGCCGTTTCTTTTCCGGGAGATTTTGAGCGTGTCGCTTGAGTTGGTTCTCGCTGCTGGCGCTGCTGGCACCACAGCTCTGGCATGGCTCGCACACCGCGAACGTCAAACAATCCGCGGCCGCCGCCGCCTCATCCTAGATCCC
>JANOKZ010000088.1:0-17321 GCA_031419515.1 Hyphomicrobium sp. | reverse complement strand
CATTGAACGGCGTGTCTTCCGGTGTCGATTGTTGACATTTGGCGCAACGGGAAGATCGTTGACCGGGGCAATTGTGAGCGTGACAGTCGCCGTCGCTGAGGCGCCGTTCTCATCGGATACGACATAGGTGAATGTATCGGTTCCGGTATTGGAGTTGAAATCCGGATCGGGAACGTACGTGAAGGTACCGTCAGGATTGAACGTCAGCGTGCCGTGCGCCGGTCCAGACACCAGCGAATAGGTGAGGTCGTCGCCATCCGGATCGCTGTCGTTGCCGCCAACAGCGCCGATGACCGGCGTATCCTCAATCCCTGAGAATGCGTCGTTGCCGGCCGCTGGTGCCGGGTTTGTGACGATGTAGCTGAAGGTCTTGGAAACAGTCGCGCCTTGGCTGTCCGTTGCGGTGACAGTGATGTCATAGACACCGTTGAATAGCGGACCGCCAACCGAGGCATTGTTTGTCAGGTTGCCGGCGATGAGCCCGGTCGCTGGATTGATCGTGAGACCTGAGGGCAAGCCCGTCGCACTGAACGCGATCGTGTCGCCGTCGGGATCGCTAAAGCCTGTTCCCGCGGCGACGCTGACAGATGTGCTATCGACACCACCCGAGCCGGGGATATCCGGGCCCACAGGCGCAGGGTTGGTCACCGTCCAAGTAAAGGTCTGGGTTGTGACTTTGCCATCTGGGTCGGTTGCCGTAATGGTGACGGAATAAGTTCCGCCGTCGGCGGACGCCAGATGATCGATCATGCCGGTGATAATGCCGGTATCGGGATCGATCGACAAACCTGGTGGCAGGTCCGTTGCCGCGAATGTCAGTGCGTCGCCGTCGACGTCTGAGAAGTGTGATGCCAGGTTGACAGCGACGTTTGCGCTATCGGCGCTGGAGAGCGCGGAGATTGGCGCCGATGTTGGATCGTCATTGACAGGCGAGACCGGTCCGAGATTGAGAGTTGCGGTATCCGTGCCGCCATTTCCATCAGAGACAGTGTAGGTGATCTCAGGGACCGGACCATTGTAATTCAGCGCGGGCGTGAACGTGTAAGCGCCCGTGCTGCTGATTTCAATTGTGCCAACGCCCGGAATATCCGCGACGTCGCCCGGCAGGAACGTGCCTGCAACCCCAGCCACTGTAAACTCGCTGACAGAGATGGTGTCACCGTCAGGATCGCTGTCGTTGCCAAGAACGTTGCCGGTGACTGGCGTATCTTCAACGACCGCGGCAACATCATTCGCGGCGATAGGCGCCGGGTTTGTGATCGTGATCGTCAGCGTAACAGGCGTAATGCCGCCGTTTTGATCGTCAGCGAAGATCGTGACTGTATAGACGCCGCCAACGCCGCCTTGTGACGCCGATTTGTCGATAGTGCCTGTAATGAGGCCCGTATTCGGGTCGATTGAAAGTCCAGCCGGCAGGCCTGTTGCCGAGAACATGAGCATATCGCTGTCGGCATCGGTAAAGGCTGAAGCCGCGTTCAAAGTGAGTGGCGCATTATCGAGAGTTGTGATGGCACCAAGCGGCGTCGCAACAGGGGCGTCATTGACGCCCGTCACGGTGATCGCGAGCGTCGCGGTCGATAACCCGCCGTTACCGTCCGATAGCGTGTAGGAAATGAGAGTGGTGCGTGTTTCTCCGCCTTGGAGATCGATAAACGCGCCGTTCTGGTCGAACGTGTAAGAACCATCAGGCTGAACTGTAAACAGCCCGCCGCTGGAACCGCCAACGCTAGTACCAACAGCAACGGCCGAGCCGTTGATCGCGCTGACTGTCAGAGGATCGTTGTCCGGATCGGTGTCGTTGCCAAGCATGCCGCTCACCGCGTCAACGCCGAGGTTTGAGCCTTGCGCGACTGTTTGCGCGTCGTTGACCGCGGTTGGCTTTGGATTGTTGACGGTCCATGTGAACGTCTGGCTGACCGAAGCGCCGCCCTCATCGGTTCCCGTGACGATAACGGTGTTTGGACCGCTCTGAGACGCGCTTGGATCGATGGTGCCGGAGATAACGCCCGTCGCCGGATTGATGGAAAGTCCGGCCGGCAAGCCGATTGCAGAAAATGCGAGCGTGTCGCCTTTACCAGAATCGATGTCCGAGAAGAACGAGCCGACATTGACGCTGATGGCGTCGCTATCGTTGTTTGTAAGATCAGCAAGTGGATTGACGGCCGGCGCGTCGTTCACGGGCGTGACCGTGATGGTCAAGGTTGCCGTGTCCGTACCAGTGTTGCCATCGCTTGTTGTGTAGATAATGGTCTCGACGCCATTGAAATTGGCATTTGGCGTGTACACCAAAACCTGATTGCCGAAGGCGTCGGCCCCAAGGCTGACATCACCATGCGGTGTTGTGACAGGATTTCCGGCGCTGATCGCCGTGCCGTTGATATGCGTGATAACAAGCGGGTCGCCATCGGGATCGAAATCGTTTGAGAGTACCGTTGCAACGACCGGCGTATCTTCGGGAGTCGTAACGGCGTCGTCACCAGAGGCCGGCGGAAGGTTCAGGATGCGCCAGTTGAAGGTCGTGGTCACCGTGCCGCCGTGGCCGTCGTCACCGGTGATCGAAATCGGGTAGATCTCGTCGCCGCTTGGGCTCGAAGCGTTGGCGGCAATCGTGCCGGTAATACGCCCTGTTGCCGTATCAAACGATAGGCCGGGTGGAAGGCCCGTGATCGAATACGTCAACGTGTCGCCATCGATGTCGCTGAACGCGCCGGAGAAGTCCAGGCTGATGGACTGGCTATCTGTATCGATCAGATTGGGCAGCGGCGTCATAGCGTCCGGCATGTCATTGACGGGTGTAATTGTAACCGTGACGGTCGCGGTCGATACGCCGCCGTTACCGTCGCTGATTTGATAAACGATTGTGTCGGTGCCGTTGAAATTTGGGTTCGGCGTATAGTCGATGGTGCCATCGGGTCTGATCGTGACCGTGCCGTTGCCGGCCGTTGCAGCCGTGACGGCGAGCGGATCGTTGTCGGGATCGGTGTCGTTGGTCAGAACATCGATATTGACGAGCGTGTCTTCGTCGGTTGTTGCAACGTCGTTGATCGCTGTCGGGCCTGGGTTTGAAACGTTCCAGGTAAAGCTCGTCGATACCGAACCGCCAGGGTTGCCGTCACTCGCTGTCACGATGACGGAGTATGGGCCCGTCTGCGACGCGGACTTATCGATTGTACCCGAGATGTGACCGGTGGTCGGATTAAGCGTCAGACCTGGCGGCAGACCCGTGGCCGAGTAAGTCAGAGTTGCATTGTCCGTATCCGAGAAGACCGCGGCGACATCGAGCGAGACGGTTTGCCCATCGAGGCTCGACCGGTCGGCAAGGCCCGATGTGGTTGGAATATCGTTGACGTCGCCAACCGTCACCGTGATGGTTGTGGTTTCGGTGACGCCGCCAGAGGTCGCCGTATAAGTGAAGGTATCGGTCCCGTGGAAATTGGTATTCGGCGTGTAGACCAAGGTGCCGTCTGCAAGGAAACTGGTTGTTCCGCTCGCGCCTTGCGTGATGCTTGTAACTGCATTGCCTGGAGACTCAAAGCTGTCGTTGGTCAGCACATTGAACGTGACGGGCACGTCTTCGTTGGTTGAGACCGTGTCGGCAACAATATCGACAACAGGATTGACGCTGATCCCGATTGTTTTGCTGGTTGTGACCGTTCCATCGGATGTGGTGACGCTGATTGCAGCAGTGCCATTGTAATCGGCCGTTGGCGCGAAGGTCAGCCCGTTGAGAGCTGTATTGATTGCAGCGGCGGAACCGGAGACGGTCACTGTGCCCGTCCCGTCTCCTGAAACCGTAACGCCAAGCGCGGAGCCAAGCGTCAAGAGGCCATTGGTGCCCGAGAGGGTAATCGTCAGCGTGTCGCCGTCGAGATCGGAAACCGTAATGGCGTTGCCATTGGCGCCCGACAGCACGAGCGGCGCATCTTCATTCGTCGTCTGCCCGCCAGGGACGATTGTCACCGGCGCATCGTTGACGGACACGACATTGACAGAAACCGTCGCCGTTTCAGTCACGCCGCCCGATGTGACAGTGTAGGTGAAGCTATCCGGGCCGTTGTAGTTTGCAGCCGGCGTATATGTCAAAAGTCCGCCAGCGCCAATCGATACCGTGCCAAATGCTGGCTGGGTGACCGCACTGATCGCAGCGGCGCTATTCTCGAACGTGTCGTTCGACATGACGTTGACTGTGATCGGCGTATCTTCATTCGTTGAGATGGTGTCTGCGGCGATATCCGCCACTGGGGTGACAGTGAGTGCAATGGTGTTGGAGGCGAACGCCGCGCCGTCTGACGTCGTGACCGACAAAACCGCGCCGCCATGATAGTCGGGCGTTGGGTTATAGGTTAGGCCGTCGAGAGCCGCGTTGATTGCAGCGGCTGAGCCCGTGATCGTGACGATCCCGGTATTGTTGCCGCTGACCGTTACGCCAGCGAAGACGCCAAGATCGATCGTGCCGTTTGTGACGGAGACGGTTGTTGTGAGCGTATCGCCATCGAGATCGGCGACCGTGATCGCGTTACCCGTCGCGGGCGAGAACGATAAACCTGTGTCTTCAGCCGTGACTTGAGCAGCCGGCACGCTCTGGACCGGCGCGTCGTTCACCGGGGACACAACGACCGTGACCGTAGCGGTCTCTGTCACGCCGCCCGATGTTACGGTGTAAGTGAAGCTGTCCGAACCATTGAAGTTTGCGTTCGGGGTGTACGTTACCGTCCCGTCGCCATTGATCGTGACAATCCCGTTGGCACCGTTCGTTACGCCTGTGACGGCCGCACCTGGGTTCTCGAACGTATCGTTGCCGAGAACGGAGATAATCTTCGCAGTATCTTCGCTCGTTGAGGCGTTGTCGTTCTGAATATCGGCAACAGGCGCCAGGTTTATTGCGACCGCACCTATCACGGGCGCAGCAATAACGCCGTCGGTCGTCGAAATCGACATCGTGACGCTGCCATTGGCGTCGGCAACAGGCGTGTAGGTCAATCCGTTCAGTGCGGCCGTGATGGCCGCCGGGTTACCCGACAGCGTCACCGAACCCGAGCCGTTGCCAGTGATGGTAACACCTGGCGTTGCAATCGCGCTCAATGTGCCGGCCGGCACGCTGATCGTCGTCGTCAGCGCGGCTGCGGCATCGACATCGCCAAGAATAATCTGGTTGGCGTTCGCACCGCTGAAAATAACCGGCGTATCTTCCGTGCCATTCTGGGCCGCGGGAACAGTGAGTACCGGAGCATCGTTGACCGGTGTGACGTTGACGGTCACCGTCGTTGTTTCGGTCACGCCTCCCGATGTCACAGTGTAGCTGAACGTGTCAGAACCGTTGAAGTTGGTGTTGGGCGTGTAGACGACGTTACCTGCGCCATCGACCGTAACACTGCCGTTGGCCGGCTGCGTGAATCCGGTGACGGCCGGCGCGCCTTCGAATGTATCGGCTGTCGCGCCGTTGGTTCCTGTCAGCACATTGAACGAAATGCCGGCGTCTTCGTTCGCTGTCACCGTGTCGGCCGCAATATCGGCAACAAGAGTGACCGTCAGCGCGAGGTTAGCGGTTGTTGTGGCGACGCCGTCGTTTGAGACGATATTGAGTGTGTCTGAGCCGTAGTAATCGGGGTTATTGACATACTCGAGTCCACTGAGAGCCGCCGTGATTTCTGCCGGGCTGCCGGTCAGTGTGACGCTGCCTGTGCCATCGCCAACGACCGTCACGCCGGCCAGCGAGCCCAACGTCAGGGTGCCGTGCGCGACAGACAGCGTGGTCTCGATGATCGGAGTATCGACGTCGGCGATAGTGATTGCGTTGGCACCAGCGAAAACCAGCGGCGTATCTTCTGCAGTGGTCTGGTTGCCTGGAACCATATTGAGCGGACCATCGTTGATGGGGTTCACGTAAAGCGTGACGGTCGCCGTGCTCATCGCACCGTCGGCGTCGGTCAACTGATAGGTAAACGTATCGGTGCCAGTGAAGTTCCCTGCAGGCGTGTACGTGAACGTACCGTTGCTGTTCAGGACCAGCGTGCCGTTCGACGGACCGGATACCGGCGTCGTGTTGACAGTCAGTACATCGCCATCGGGATCGCTGTCGTTTGTGCGCACGTTGCCGGCGATGGCGGTGTCTTCTGTGCCTGTGAAGGCGTCGTTGACGGCGACTGGTGCAGGATTGGCGACAGCCCATGTGAACGTCGTCGTCGCGAGCGCGCCAGACGCATCCGTTGCCGTCACAGTGACGTTATAAACGCCGCCCGTTCCGCCGATGGATGCGTGGCTGTCTATTGTTCCGGAAATGAGACCTGTTGCGGGATTGATCGAAAGCCCGGCCGGCAAGCCGGATGCGGAGAAGGCCAGGCTCGCATTGTCGGCGTCCGTGAAGAGCGCGCCAGCGCTGTAGCTGTCAACCGCTCCATCTGTGCCGGTTTGGTTTGCGGCAGACGCGGCCACCGGCGCATCGTTGACCGGAGTGACTGTCATCGTGACCGTCGTCGTTTCCGTGACGCCACCTGACGTAACGGTGTAGGTGAAGGTGTCAGTACCATTGTAATTCAACGCCGGTGTATATGTGACGTTGCCGCCGGCGCCGATGGCGACGATGCCGTTTGCGGGCTGGGTGACGGCAGAAACAAGGGCGCCTGCACTCTCAAAATTGTCGTTTGTCAGAACATTGAATGTGCTTGCCGTGTCTTCGGACGTCGTCACGTTGTTTGGTGCGATATCGGCGACCGGCGACACGGTGATGCCAACCGCACTGATCGTTGCCGGAGCTACACCATCCGAGGTCGAGACATTCAGCGAAGTGGTACCGTTCCAATCGGCCGTGGGTGCGAACGTCAATCCGGCCAGAGCAGCTGTAATGGCGGCCGGAGAACCCGATACCGTCACTGTGCCGGTACCATTGCCAGTAACCGTCACACCGGAGATGGACCCAAGCGTCAACACGCCGTCAGCAATCGTCAGCGTTGTCGTGACATTGCCGTCAACGTCCGCAACCGAAATGGCATTACCATTAGCCGTACTGAATTCGAGACCGGTATCCTCGCTCGTCGTCTGCGCACCTGGAACCGGGTTCACCGGCGCGTCGTTAACGGCATCAACCGTTACAGTGACGGTCGCGGTTTCCGTCACGCCGCCTGAAGTGACGGTATAGGTGAACGTATCGGTGCCGTTGAAGTTGGCCGATGGCGTGTAAGTGATCGTGCCGTCTGCCGCGAAAGTCACGCTGCCGTTGACCGGTTGAGTGACGCCGGTAACCGTTTCCACGCCTTCGAATGTGTCGGCCGTCGCACCATTGGTGCCGGTCAGCACGTTGAACGTGCGCGCTGTGTCTTCGTTCGTCGTCACCGCGTCATTGGTTGCGTCAGCGATTGGCGTGACAGTTATGGCAACCGTGCTGGCGGCCGTTGCGGTACCGTCGGTCGTCGACATTGTCATCGGCGCCGCACCGTAATAATCGGGCTCGGGGGTATATGTAATCGATGCTATTGCCGCGTTGATCTCGGCCGCCGTGCCCGAGATTGTGACCGTGCCGGATGCGTTTCCGGTGATCGTCGCGCCGCCACCAATGACGACGGACAGCGTGCCCGTCCCCGCCGGAATACTCAGCGTCGTTGTGATCGGCCCGCCGTCCACGTCCGCAACGGCCGCGCCGGAAATGACCTTGGCAACGTCTTCGTTTGTGGTCTGGGCCACAGGGACAGTCTGAGTTGGCGCGTCGTTGACGGCATTGACCGTCAGGTTGACGGTGGCCGTTTCCGTCACGCCACCCGATGTCACGGTGTAATTGAAAGATGGCGACCCGTTGTAATTGGCAACAGGCGTAAAGGTGAGATTGCCCGACGCATCAAGCGTGACGGTGCCGACGCCTGCCAGCACGACGCCAGCGCCGCCGGCTGTAATCGCCGTGCCGTTGATAGCCGTAATCGTGCGGCCTGCGTTCTCAAAGGTATCGTTTGCGAGGGGCGCAAACGCGACCGGCGCGTCCTCGTTCGTCGCAACCGAGTCGGCCGCGATATCGGCGACCGGCGTCACCGTGATCGCGATGGTATTGGCAACAGCCGGTGCGATGCCGTCCGTCGTCGAAACGGTTAGGTTTATGGGCGTTGCCGGTGATCCCGTATTGAAATCTGCGACCGGTGTATAGGTGATCGCGGCGAGTGCAGCGTTGATTGCAGTGGCCGTGCCCGAGATGGTTATGTTCGTTGTGCCAGCGCCAGTGACGGTAACGCCTGCAAGCGAAGCGATACTGAGCGCGCCGGAGCCCGCCGGGATCGACAGCGTGGTTGTCAACGCGACGCTCGCGCCATCGACGTCATTGACCGATACGCCGGTGATCGAAAGGGGCGTGTCTTCGCTCGTCGTCTGGGCTCCAGGAACGATATTCACCGGCGCGTCGTTCGTTGGCGCCACGGTGATCGTGACGGTTGCCGTCTTCGTGTCGCCGTCCGCGTCCGTTACCGTATAGGTGAACGTATCTGTACCGTTGAAATTCAAAGCTGGAGTGTAAACGAACGCGCCGGTTACCGTGTTAAATGACGTGAGTGTGCCGTTCGCCGGCGGCGCCAAAACCGTCACCGACGTAATCGGCGTATTGCCCAGGTCAGCGTCATTGGTCAGCACGTTACCAATGATGCCACCCAGCTGATCTTCGTTTCCAGAAACCGCATCATTGACGGGATCGGGTGCGAGATCGATATTGATCGTCGTGACGGCGGTGTTGGAATTGACGGAGCCGTCATTGACGATGGTGTTGATAATGCGCGGCGTAACAGAGGGCGTATCAGTTGTGTTTTCGAATTGAACAGCGCGGATCGCCGCCGCGTAGTTAGCTGCGCTCGCCGAACCGGAGAACGTGACGGTCGAATTCGTGCGTGTCCAAGTGATGGCGCCAATCGTGCCAGTCGTCGCGGACGAGCCATTGACCAGAAGTCTGTCGCCCGTTTGCGCATTGGTCAGCGTGACGGTGGCCGATTCCATATTGGTGTCGTCACTGTCAACAACACTTGAATCGATATCAGCGATGGAAACGGGTCCGCCGTTTTCGACGTAGGTCGCCGACCAACCCGTGCCGGCTCCGGACGCGTCTAGATCCAATGCCGGCGCGACGTTCGTCACCGTACCCGATACCGTTGCCGTGTCCTGTCCACCCGTACCATCGCTTATCGTGTATGTGAATGACGGCGAACCCGAATAACCTGCCGCCGGCGTGAATACGAGATTTCCGCCAGCATTGAGCGTTACAACGCCGCCCGCGACGGCAACGCCGGCGCCCCCTGCAACGATAGCCGTACCGTTGACATGCGTTACGGAAATCGGGTCGCTCTGAGGATCGGAATCGTTGGCACGGACGTCGATTTCAACGGGCACATCGTGAGCTGTCGTAAACGTATCATCGGCCGCGTCCGGCGGCGGCAGGAAAGTCACCGTAGCGACGGCTGCGGGCGAAGTGTTTTTACCCGCATCCGTGACTGTAAACTCAAACGTACGATTGCTGGGCGGTTGAGTGATAGAAGTGCTGAGATAAGTTATCTCGCGAACAAGCTTGTCGAGTTCGTCTTGGGGTATTGGCTTCGACGGATCACCCGAAAAGTTCACGGTGATCGTGCGCGTCGAGGCATTGAAAACAATATCCAAGCTCGAGCTTCCGTAGCTTACCCCGATAAAGGCTGCGTCGGAATCCAGCTTGAACGCCTGCCCAGCAATCGTAACGATATCGGTGCCATCGAGCCCTTTGCCGCCGGTTACGATTGTTACCTTGACGATATCGTCCTCGCCGTCTTCAAAAATATCGGCATCAATATCGGCAATAGCTATCGGCGTGCCGCTACCCGTAGGGAATTCTGTGATAAAATCACGGTCCTTATCGCCGGGCGCCGCGTCCGAATTGAGGTCAATGAACGGTGTATCGTCAACAGCGTTGATCGTGAAAGTCACAGTCGCCGTTTTGCTATCGCCGTTGCCATCCGTGTAGCGGTAGACGAAGATATCTGTGCCAGCAAAAGTTGCGTTCGGTGTGTAGATGAAAACGCCCGTTGCCGTGTTGAACGAGGTCAGAGTTCCGTTGCCTGGCCCCGTGACAACAGAGAGCGGATTAGCGCTGCTGGGCGTGGTGCCGATGTCGGTGTCGTTGGCGAGCACGCTGCCTGTGATGGCTGTGTCTTCGTTACCAGTGAACGCGTCATTCACCGGGTCCGGTGCCAAGTTGATGTTGATGGTCGCTTGAGACGTGTTTGAGTTGACCGTGCCATCGTTGACAGTGACATTGATGATGCGTGGCGTTGCCGATGGAGTGTCGGACGTGTTTTCGAACTGAATAAGAGCCAATGCTGCGGCATACTGGGCCTTCGTGAACGATCCAGAAAGCGTGACGACGGAGTTCGTGCGGGTCCACGTGATGCCGCTGGCCAGAGTGCCAGACGCAGCCGAGGAACCATTGACCAAAAGACGATCGCTGGTTTGCGGATTTGTTAGCGTGACCGTCGCCGAGGACATGTTCGTGTCGTCGCTGTCGATGATTCCCGCATCGAGGTCCGCTATGGCAACAGCCGCACCATTTTCGGTATATGTGGTCGTCCAGCCGGTGCCCGCTCCCGACGCGTCGAGATCAAGAGACGGGCCAACGTTTGTCACCGTGCCCGAGACGGTTGCCGTCGCGGCCGCGCCGTTCGAATCGGCAACCGTATAGGTGAAGCTTGGCGATCCGGCGTAAACGGCGTTCGGCGTAAACGTCAGCGTGCCGCCGTCATTGAGCGTGACAACGCCACCTGTAACGGCAACGCCAGAACCGCCAACAGCGATAGCCGTTCCGTTGATCTGAGTGATGTTAAGAACAGGTGTTTCAACGTCGGAATCGTTGGCCAGAACCGATATGATTACGGGCTGATCGTGAACCGTCGTAAATGTATCGTTGCCCGCGATTGGAAGGTCGTTCACCGGATTGACGGTGATGGTGACGGTTGCGGTCTTGGTGTCGCCGTCTGCGTCCGTCACCGTGTAGGTGAATGTGTCAGAGCCGTTGAAATTGACGCCTGGCGTGTAAACGAAGGCACCGGTCGCCGTGTTGAACGAGGTCAGCGTGCCGTTGGCTGGGCCCGTTGCAACTGTGACCGACGTGATCGGCGTGTCGCCCAGATCGTCGTTCGTCAAAACGGTTCCCGCGATCGCCGTGTCTTCATTGCCAGAGTAAGCGTCATTGACGGGATCAGGCGCCCGGTCGATGTTGATCGTGGTGACAGCGGTGTTGGACGCGACGTTGCCGTCGTTGACAATTGTATTGATGATGCGCGGCGTCGTGGATGGCGTTTCGGTTGTATTCTCGAATTGGATGAGCTGCAGAGCGGCGGCATACTGCGCTTTTGTAAACGAACCGGCCAGCGTGACGGTCGTGTCACTTCGCGTCCACGCGATACCGCTTGCGAGCGTTCCGGAGGCCGCGCTCGATCCATTGACAAGAAGGCGGTCGCCCGCTTGCTGGTTCGTGAACGTGACGGACGCCGATTCCATGTTTGAATCGTCGGCGTCAGCCAGAATGGCGTCGGCATCGGCGATGGCAACGGCCGAGCCGTTTTCATTGAAGGTCGCGGACCAGCCCGTTCCGGCTCCCGACGCGTCGAGATCCAGCGTCGGCGTGATGTTCGTTACAGTGCCGCTGACCGTCGCCGTTGATGTGCCGCCATTAGCGTCGGCTATGGTGTAGGTAAAGCTTGGCGAACCTATATAGTTGGCACTCGGCGTGAAGACGAGGTTTCCGCTCGTATTCAACGTGACGACGCCACCGGTGACAGTGATGCCCGAGCCGCCAGCGGTGATAGCGGTGCCGTTGACCTGCGTGACGCTCAACGCGTCACCGCGAATATCGCTGTCGTTCGCGCGCACATTGATGATGACGGGCACATCGTGAGGTGTCGTGAACGTGTCGTTGACGGCAACCGGCGGCGCATCGATTGCCAAGGCCATTTCGAATCCGTCCGCACCGATCGGTCCGCCAGCTTGGCCAACGTTGAACGTTATCGTTGTGAACGTGCCATTGATGCGCACGCTGCCTGCAGCCGTTCCGGTCGTGCCGGTGAGGCTTGATTCTGACCCGGCTGTGGTTAGACCTGTTGTGCGTTGGATGGTGCCGGCGGCGGAATCCACTTGGAAGTGGGCTGGACCCGAAAGCTTGGTCAGCGATGCTCCAGCTGTCGCCAGAGTCCAAAGCGAACTGTTCGAGGTTCCGTTGATCCCACCCAATCGATCAAGATGGATGACAGGGTTTATGATCGCCGTTGAGAAGGTAATTGTGACTGTGCCGGTGCCCGAGTTCCATTGTGCACCCAACGACGCGCCGCCTTGAGCCGCGTTGTCAAAGGCCGCGATAGTATTGAGGGTCTGCACTCCACTTGCGGCGCTGAATTCCGCACTGAACGTTACAGTCGTCGTGACGCCGTCGGTCGTATTCACCCAGTCGTTGGCGGCCGTCGCGCCGTTGGCCGTCCATACGCCGGTGTTGGTCTTGAGCAGTAGTCCTGCGTAGAGCGGATTGGACAGCGCCTGGCCTTCAATGGCGCCCGCTGTGGCCTCCAACACCCAGTCGCCGCCCGCTTCGTCGCCGCCCGTGTTGTCGATAGATGCTGCGACGTCGGCATTTGTTGCGTCCGCAAAAGCGCGCACGAAGTCCATGCCGCCCGTGCCGTTGCCGATTTCGCAACCATAGAGAAGGATGTCGCCCGTATCCGACAGCGCCGAACCGATGGTAGCAAGCGCGGAGGCGTGATCGGCGAGATTGGCGGACGTCAACGCATCAAGACCGAGATACAAAGTGCCTGCTTCGCCGTGCGACACGATATGGATCGAGTCGATATCCGAGCGGCCCAACAGGTGCGCCGCAATTTGATCGAGACCGCTTGAGGAGGCATCGATGAGGACGATTTCGTATTCCGGACTAATAGCCGAAATCACTTGATCGATATTCTCGATGGCGCGATCGATAAAGACGACCGTCTGGCCGGGACTAACTTGAGGGGACGGCGAATCCCCCATGGCCGCCGCGAGTGACTCCGGAAGATCCGCGCCGCTGCCGTCCGGCGCAGCTGTATGCGGTTGATCGCTCGAAGTCTCTGACACTGGCTCGCCTGCCGCATCGCCGCCGCTGGCGGGAGCATCGCCCTGTTGCTCAACCGTGACCGCCGCGGTCGCCGCCGCCGCGCCATCAAAGGCGATGCGAGGCTCTAGTGCCCGGTATGAAATCGTCGAATTCAACTCGCCGGAAAAATCAGTAGTGCTTTTCTTGGTCCCGGCGTTCGAAAACATCGACGGGCGGACGATTTTGTTCATGGACCGGGCTTTCGCTGATTAAGTCTTTGGCTGATTAAGACTTGGCCCGAATCTATTCCGGGCATTTTCCAGCCCTATCTATCGCCCTTGATACGTTATCGAATGATTGAGATACGCCGCATTATTGGACGCATTTGGAATTAGGTGCTTATGCGGGAATTGGTACAATCGCCCGATTTGAGCTCGTATTTCATGACTGCGAAATACATATTCAAGGCCTGAATTCACAAAAAGCGTGCTATTTCGCGATACAATACGGGCAATATCAGATACTGAACTGCATGCGCGGAGGGTGGCGCAAGAATTAAAAAAGAATTAAATCCCGCTTTCCCGGACGAGAACGGAAGCCGCCTGGCGCCAGGCTCGTGAAATAAAACTTTGCGTCTCGCCGTCTAATTGCACCACGCCTCGTATGGCATACATAGGTGCCGGCACTTTTGCGTCCGTACTCATAACTGCAAGATATTGCGCCTCAACAGGCACCAGACGTGTATATCCCTTTTCGCCTTGGTGCGGCCTGACGGCAATGGCTCCCCCATGCGCCGAGGCCAACTCCGGCAATTCGATCGCCCTCGCCCCCGACTGCGCGATGTCTTTAAGCGTAACGGACAAA
The DNA here is from genome assembly GCA_031419515.1 of Hyphomicrobium sp. Lineage (GTDB taxonomy): Bacteria > Pseudomonadota > Alphaproteobacteria > Rhizobiales > Hyphomicrobiaceae > Hyphomicrobium_B. Next base: position 3,409 of record JANOKZ010000088.1, on the reverse strand, counting down.
GCCGCCATGCCGGGAAGATCGGCTATAAACCGCCCTCGCGTGCCCGCTTGCACGCGCATGATATCGCGCTCCGCAAGATATCCTCGCGCAACCAGGCTGCCACGCCCCTTCACAAGTGCCACAAACTCGGAACGGCCAATGGCGCGGCCTGCGTGCAATTCGAAATTTAATTCAGCGACAACGCCGTCGCTCGGGCTGCGAATGACAAGCTCGTCAGCTTCGCGAATAAGTCCGGCAAGCGTACTCTTGAGAGAAATAATCTCGCGCTCCATGACCAGACTTCGCGACCGGTCCTCATCGTCGGACGACCGGCGCGCGAGGCGCATGGTGACGAGTGCTATTCTGCGCCGCGTGACCATGATCTGCAGATCAATCTCCGGTGACGCCAGAACTGCGATGATATCGCCTGCCTGGACTGTGTCGCCCGGCTTCACGCGAACTTCTTTCACTAACCCAGCACGTTGCGGATAGATGTGCGCCAAATCCGCCGCCTCAAGGATGGCTGGAACATAGACCCGCGTCGACCACGGCACGGCGGCAGCCAGAAGCAAAATGACAAAAAGAGCGGCGGTAATTTTCGTGCGCGGCGTGGCGGCGAGCGAGCCTCTCTCGCGCCACCAATACGCCAGTTCGCCTGCAATTGGCTTGGCTATGAAATAAATGATCTCGACGGCGAACAGTATGAGCCCAAGAATTTTGAAAGTCATATGATAAACAAGGAGCGCTATGCCGGTGAACAAGATAAGCCGGTAAATCCAAACCGCCCAGGCAAATCCGACCATAATTCTGGTAGACTTGGCGTCGAAGTGTTCCGGCGGCCTATCCCCTAAACCAAATAGCAGCTCGCGCATTCGCCAACGGCCCAGCGCAAAGGCGCGCGGTTGCAGGTTGTCGATGCCGAGCGCGTCCGCGAACAGATAGTAGCCATCAAAGCGCATGAGTGGATTGAGGTTGATGACAAGGCTCAACACCCATCCAACTGTCGCGATGGAAAATGCGAGGCTCTTGAGCGGTCCTTCGGCCAAAAATGGCCAAGCGAATGTCGCAAGACAGGCCAGCGTCAATTCAACGGTAACGCCGGCGCCACCAATCAGTAGCCGCTCTTTGCGGCTCTTGAGACGCCAAGCGTCCGTGACATCCGTATAGAGAACCGGGAACATCACAAGAAAGCAGATGCCCATGCTGGGCACGCGGCAGCCATAACGCACCGCCGTGAAAGCATGACCAAGTTCGTGGGCACTTTTGACGACGACGAGTGCGACGGCGTAGGTCAAGGCGCCTTCAAGAGAAAAGAAATGCTGGAACGTGGAGCTGAAAACGTCCCACTGGCGCGAGACCAGATAGAGACCTGCGGCGCCGATCGACCCGACAATCACGAAAAAAGTCCGCGTATATAATGGCAGAACACATGGCAAATAGCGCCGTAACGCCGCTTCCGGTTTGAACAATGGAATTTTGACGAACAGGTAATTGTGGATCAGCCACATGAACCAGGAATGCTCGGCGCGCTGCGCGGCGGCGGCGTAGGATCTCCAGCCGTCGCTCGAGGGTTCCGCCGTCAAATGGTTGTCTTCGAGGAATTTGACGAACGCCGCCAGATCGTCATCCCGAACGCTGCGCCCAAACTCACCGGCCATCGCTTGGCACAACGCTTCAAACGTCGCGCCTGGCTGCCAATAGGACAGCAACTCATAGGAAGCGTCGTCGACCTGGATGTAGCGATGTTGAATGGGATCGACGATCAACCAAGTCGGCTGGCCCGATGGTCCAGGCGCACCTTGTTCGAGTCTGAGTTCCTGGCGCAGTTCGGGAAGAAGGCGCGGCTTAGCATCCGGCTGCATGTCACAGCCCTATCCATTGTCTGAGATATGTAATCGGGCGGCGAAAAAGAAAGAGGCCGAGGCTTACATCGTCTCCGGAAACTTGCGCCGTACCGCGCACGCCAAGTCGTGGCAGCGGCCTGTCCGGTTGCACCGCCAAAGTGGCAACCACGCGAAACGACACGATTTCGTTCTCACCAACCTTGGCCTTATAGTCCGCGCGCTGCACAGTTGCCGGCCAAGGGTGCAAGGGGTCGCTATCGAGGAAGAGTTTCACGCTCGCGCCCGGCGTCAATGCAATGGCGTCGGCGACCGGCAAATCTATGCGTGCTTCAACTTTGGCCGGTTCCGAGATCTCCAAAATCCGTTCGCCAACAGCAACCGGCCGGCCAATCAGTTCGCGCTTGTCCGAATAGATCGCCAGTCCGTCGTGTGGCGCCGCAATTTGCGTCTTGGCCAGAAGATCGCGGGCAAAATCGCGCTCCGCCAGTTTCAGCGACAGCTCGGCGCGCGCTATACCGATCTCATGCATGCCGCGTGGATCGCTAAAGGCAATTTGATTGGACTGCTTCAATCGCGCTTCGGCAACTTGAACCTCGCGGTCCGCCACCTCAAATCTATTTTTGAGCGTCGTATCCGCGAGCCTGACGAGGATATCCCCGCTTTTGACTTTCTGGTTGGGCTCAACCGGAATGGCGTCAATGACGCCGTCAATGGGCGCTGCGACGATGAATGGGTCGCGCGCGATTATTTCAACAGGCGCCAGGGCGCGCAGCGGCACCTTGAACAGAAGCAGCACTGCGAGCGCAGACGCGATAAAGAACAGTGTCTGCAACCGCGAGGGCGACCAGAGCCGTTTCCTCGCGGGGCCTCGCAGAGCGCCCAGCGCATGCGCATAGGCGGCCGCCAAGCGCTTAGCGATCACCAGATCCTGCTCGCCCCAGGGATCTTCGCGCGCGAGTAGAATGCCGCCGTGGCCCGGTCCGCTGCCATGTTTAAGCGGCACAAAGTACAGCGACCGGAACGGATAGCTTTCCGAACCGCCGCCAGTAGCCGATCCAGTCCCCGCATCGGTAAACGCGATTGACCCGCCACCGGCAACAGCGGCCTGTGCGGCCTCAGCCCTGACGGCGTCTTCGATAAGTGCAACAAGCGGCGTGCTGCGATCGACGCTTGGCACGCTCGATATGCCACGCACTTCCAACCGGCCCCTGAGCCCGCTCTGCAATACGAAGACCTGCCGCGCACGCGTGAGTTTGCGCGTCTCATTGGACATCAGCAAAACGAGATCGCGTTCACTCTTTGCGTCACGCGCATCGGCTTCGACTTTGAGCAAAGCGAGCAGCGCCGATTGCCCGTCAACCGGCTTGGGTGCCGCTAAGCTCCCCTTGGGGACATGTGTCACAACAGTTGCCGGAATTTTGCTCACGCCGTTTTCACCCGTTCGGCTCGTTGATGCGCGCAACGCCGCTCATGCCTGGAAGGATGTCGCCGGATGGCGTTTCAAATTCAGCGATAACTTTGATCATCTGGCTCACCGCATCGACCGCGGCGCCAATTCTCTTCACGCGCGCATCATAAGAGCCCTT
>JANOKZ010000087.1:0-27911 GCA_031419515.1 Hyphomicrobium sp. | reverse complement strand
GCCGGCGCTGATGGCGGTGTCGATGGCCGTGATGCGCGTGCTGGAAGCGGAGAAGGGTTTCAAGCTCCAAGACAAGGTCAAGTTCGTCGCCGGGCATTCACTTGGTGAATATTCGGCGCTTGCTGCTGTTGGCGCATTTTCACTTACCGATACGGCGCGTCTCTTGAAGTTGCGCGGACAAGCAATGCAAAAAGACGTCGCGGTCGGGCAGGGTGCCATGGCCGCTCTGCTGGGTGTCGGCATGGACGTAGCGGTCAAAGTCGCGGCTGAAGCGGCCCAAGGCGACGTATGCCAAGTCGCCAACGACAACGAGCCAACACAGGTCGTGCTGTCGGGTCATAAGTCGGCGATTGATCGTGTGGCGGAAATCGGCAAAGCCCACGGTGTGCGCCGCGCTGTCAACTTGCCCGTTTCCGCACCCTTCCATTGTGCGCTGATGCAACCAGCCGCCGATGCTATGGCCGAAGCGCTGAGCACGGTAACGGTCAATAAGCCCATCGTGCCGGTCGTCGCCAACGTTGTTGCAACGGCGATTTCCGATCCTGCAGAAATCAAAAAGCGATTGGTCGAGCAAGTTACCGGCACGGTGCGCTGGCGCGAGTGCGTCGCTTACATGGCCGCCCACGGCATCACGGATTTCTACGAGATCGGTTCGGGTAAGGTGCTCGCCGGCCTCGTCAAGCGCACGGCTGCAACGGCCAACGCAACAAGTATCGGCGCGCCTGCCGATCTAGATGCGGCTCTTGCACATCTTCTCGCATAAGGAGCAACTATGTTCGACCTTACAGGTAAGACCGCGCTCGTAACCGGCGCAACAGGCGGGCTCGGCGCAGAGATTGCACGCGTGTTTCATAAAGCTGGCGCGACGGTCGCGATTTCAGGCCGCAAGGTCGATGCGCTTGAGGCCTTGGCCAAAGAGCTCGGCGACCGTGTGCATATCGTGCCCTGCGATCTCGCCGATCGTGCCGCCGTGGCGAAGCTAATTGATGAAACCGTCAAAGCTGTCGGCGGACGCCTCGACATTGTCGTCAACAACGCAGGTCTCACAAAAGATAATCTCTTCATGGTCATGAAGGACGAGCAATGGGACGACGTCATCGCCGTCAATTTAACTTCGACGTTCATGCTGTGCCGTGCAGGCTCACGCCACATGATGCGCTCGAAAACGGGATATGGCCGGATTATCAACATTGCCTCCGTCTCGGGCGTGTTCGGCAATCCGGGGCAGGGCAATTACGCTGCTTCAAAAGCCGGCATGATCGGCATGACCAAGTCGCTAGCCCGCGAAGTGGCCTCGCGCGGCATCACCGCGAACTGCATCGCGCCGGGCTTTATCCAGACGGCCATGACGGATGTCTTGAACGACAAGCAGAAGACGGACATCTCGGCCATGATCCCGTCTCAGCGCTTCGGCACGCCCATGGATATCGCCGCCGGATGCCTGTACCTGGCTTCACAAGAAGGCGGCTACATCACGGGGCAAACGCTGCATATCAACGGCGGCATGGCGATGGTGTGAGGCGGCGGTTTGGACGGCCGTGCACCACGGGGGCCAGTCCGGTCTGGTTGTCGCAGGGCCGCTTGCCGAGCTATTCTGCCCTAATGGCAAAGGTCCCGTTACGCTGTGGCCAACGCGTAGGGAGGATATACTGCCTCGCATCGAATTTATGGGGTCTGACGGGGCTTTAGGCCTGATCGCAGGCTGTTTTGAGGGGGCAGGGGAAGGGCAGCCCTTTGATGCGGCCCCGAGGATTGGCGCGAAATACTGCTCCAGTACTTCAAGGGCCACTGCTTCGTGGGCAAGTCGGCTTCCGGGCTTGATTTGCTGCCACGATTGTCTACATGGTGCCATCGTGTCCGGCATGGTGCCGGATCGAAGGGTGACGCGAGCTGGCGCGACCGATTGCTGGGAGCCTTGAGCAATCATGCGCCGTGACGACCGGCCAACCGTACATAATTTAGGACACGAGAGAACCAAGATGAGCGATGTCGCTGACCGCGTGAAGAAGATTGTCGTTGAGCATCTGGGCGTCGAAGTCGACAAGGTGACCGAGAACGCCAGCTTTATCGACGACTTGGGCGCCGATAGCTTGGATACGGTCGAACTCGTCATGGCGTTCGAAGAAGAATTCGGCTGCGAAATTCCCGATGATGCCGCTGAGCACATCCTGACTGTCGGCGATGCCGTCAAGTTTTTGGAAAAGAATGCCAGCGCCGCTTAATGAAGCTGCCGGATCTCGGGCGCGGCGTTCGTTTGCCCGTGCGGATCGAGAGCGCTGCATTGCCAGGGGGCTGGGTTCACCGGCCCCCGGTTCGTGTCATACGAGTTCGTGTTTCCGATAAGCCTTCGGCGAGAAGATCAGATGCGCCGCGTCGTCATCACAGGACTGGGACTTGTGACGCCTGTCGGCTGTGGCGTCGAACCAGCATGGGCGGCGCTGCTCGCTGGCCAAAACGGCGCGCGCCGCGTCGAAGAATTCGAAGTTTCCGATATCACTTGCCAAATCGCCAATTTCATTCCGCGCGGCCCAAAGGCCGAGGGTAAGTTCAGTCCTGATGACTGGATGGAGCCTAAAGAACAGCGCAAGGTCGATGATTTCATCATCTACGCTGTGGCGGCGGCCGATCAAGCCATCGCCGATTCAGGCCTGAAATTCGATACGGTTGAGAAACAGGAAGAAACTGGCGTTCTAATCGGCTCCGGAATCGGGGGACTTTCGGGCATTGCCGATACAGCGCTGTTGCTGAAAGAAAAGGGTCCGCGCCGCGTTTCACCATTCTTCATTCCTGGCCGCCTTATCAATCTCGCCAGCGGCTACGTTTCAATCAAACATCAGCTCAAGGGCCCGAACCACGCCGTAGTCACAGCCTGCTCGACAGGCACGCACGCCATCGGCGATGCGGCCCGTCTTGTTGCGCTGGGTGATGCCGAAGTGATGGTCGCAGGCGGTAGCGAAAGCCCGATCTGCCGCATCGCGCTCGCAGGCTTCGCGGCGTGCCGAGCACTCTCCACTGGCTTCAACGATAATCCGGCCAAAGCCTCGCGACCTTACGACAAAGATCGCGACGGTTTCGTCATGGGCGAAGGGGCCGGCATTGTTGTGCTCGAAACGTTGGAGCGAGCGAAGGCCCGCGGCGCCAAAATTTACGCCGAGGTGATCGGCTACGGCATGTCGGGCGATGCTTACCACATCACGGCACCGTCGGAATCGGGCGACGGCGCGTTCCGCTGCATGAAGGCCGCGCTCAAGCGTGCTGGCATCGCACCGAGCGAAATCGACTACGTCAACGCTCACGGCACCTCTACGCCCATGGGCGATGAGATCGAGCTCAGCGCAGTCGAGCGCCTGTTCGGCAATAGCGCTGGCAAACTGGCGATGAGTTCGACCAAGTCGGCGATCGGCCATCTCTTGGGTGCGGCCGGCGCTGTCGAAGCCGTTTTCTCGGTCCTTGCGATAAGGGACAACATCGCGCCCCCGACCCTCAATCTGGACAACCCGTCGGTCGAAACTGCGATTGACCTTGTGCCGCACACCGCCAAAAAGCGCGAAATCAACGTCGCTCTCTCGAATTCATTCGGCTTCGGCGGAACCAACGCGTCGATTGTGCTCCGCCGCGTCACGTAAGCGCTCCAAAAATCGTGCTTTTGCCACAATTTCCGTTGAGCGTTGCTCCCTAGGGATCATATCTTTCGAGGCGTTATGAGCAGCCGCAAAAAGCGATCGGATGGCACAACGCGCACGAGAACGTCTGGCGCGCGCAGCCCCAATGAGCGACTTGAGCCCGGTCGCGCTCCGTCCAGGCCGCGTGGACTGCAAGAGCGGGAACCGTCGCGGGTCCTCACTGGCTTGGTTCGTGTCGTCAGCGGCCTATTCACGGTAGCGCTCGTCGCCATGCTGGCGATTGGCGGCAGTGGTGTTATTCTCTACAGCCAGTACGAGCGCCCGGGCCCCTTGGAGGCTGCGCGCACGGTCGTCGTCCCCAAAGGCAAGGGACGGATTCAAATTGCCGAATATCTGGAAACCGAAGGCATCATCGGCAACCGTTGGACCTTCGTTGCCGGGCATCTGTTTCAATCGACATTCGGACCGAAAAAGAACCTCGATCTGAAGGCCGGCGAATACGAGGTCAAAGAGCACGCCTCGATGCGTCAAGTGCTGGAGACTCTGACCGACGGCAAGTCGATCCAATACAAGGTGGCAGTGCCTGAAGGTTTGACCAGCCAGCAAATCGTGGAACGTTTGAAAGCCGACTCAAACTTAAGCGGCGAGATCACAAGTATTCCGGCTGAAGGCACATTGCTTCCCGATACGTACCTTATCTCAAAAGGTATAGGCCGTCAGGAATTGATCGATCGTATGCAGTCGCAAATGAAGGATTTCTTGGCGCCGATTTGGGAAAAGCGCCGCGCCGAACTGCCTCTGCGCACACCGGAAGAAGCCATCGTTTTTGCTTCTATCGTTGAGAAAGAGACGGGTAAACCTGATGAACGCGACCGCGTTTCGGCGGTTTTTCATAATCGCCTGAAAAAGGGCATGCGCCTGCAATCTGACCCGACAATCGTTTATGGACTTGTGGGCGGACAGGGCGCGCTCGGACGAGCAATCGCCAAATCGGACATCGAGAGCAAGACACCCTTTAACACTTACCAGATCAACGGCCTGCCGCCCGGCGCTATCTGCAACCCTGGCCGGGCGTCGATCGAGGCCGCACTCAATCCGGCTGCGACCAACGATATCTATTTCGTTGCGGACGGTAGCGGCGGGCACGCGTTCTCTGAAACGCTGAAAGAACATAACGCCGCCGTTCAGAAGTGGCGCGATGTCGAACGTCAGGCTAAAGCCAAAGCGGATGCCGTGCCGGACGCAAACAAGACGGCGGCGGCGAAGGCGATCGAACCCGATCCCGATGTCGCTCCCATTCCAGCGCGCGCCGATGATGTGGCAGCCGGTGTCGCGACCGGGCAGTCAGCGGTTGCCAAGACTGTTGCCAAGACTCCGGCGGCCGCACCAGCGGATGCCAGTGCCATCCCGCTCCCAGTCCGCAAGCCGAAAAAGCAATAGATTGATTGAATAAGACGCCGCATAGCCGCAATCAACCGGCCTCTCCGGTTGGCGCGCGCGCATTGAGCCGCTAAGTTGCCCGCCGCTAAGGTCTGGGAATCACTCTTAGGCCAGCGATCACAAAGGGCGCCGGGGCTTGGCGCGCAGGTTCATGAGCATTTCAAGTATGACGGGGTTCGCCCGCCAGGACGGTTCCGGCGAGGGACTTGCCTGGGTCTGGGAAGCGCGCAGTGTCAACGGGCGCGGATTGGATATTCGCCTTCGCTTACCGCCGGGGTTCGATGCGATGGATGCGGCCGTGCGCGAAGCGGTCGCCAAACGAATTTCTCGCGGCAACGTCACAATCAATCTCACGACCGAACGCCAGAGTGGCGCCGGTACTGTGCGCCTGAACGAAGGCGTGCTGAAGGACATCCTGAAGGCCGCCGATCGCGTGGCTGAGATTACAGGCGGCGTACGTCCCGATACGGCGGTCCTTATTTCCATGAAGGGCGTGCTCGAGATTGGCGACAACGGATTGGACGATCCAGAACAGCGTGCCGCACGTGAGCGCATGCTGATCAAGAGTTTTGAAGAGGCTTCGGACAAACTCGTTGCTTCGCGCCGCTCAGAAGGCGCGCGGCTGGGGCAGATCATTTCCGCACAGCTCGTCGAGATAGAGCGCATGACGGGTGAGGTCAGGGCGTCCCCATCGCGCACGCCAGAAACCATTCGATTGCGGCTGCAGGACCTCGTTGCGCGGCTGCTTGAAGCCAGTGGCACGTTTGACAAGGACCGGCTGCATCAGGAAGCGGTTCTTGCCGCAACGCGCGCCGACGTCGAAGAGGAACTCGCGCGCTTGACCGCGCATGTCGCAGCCGCGCGCGAAATTCTTGACGAAAATAGTGCCGTAGGGCGCAAGCTTGATTTTCTAGCCCAGGAATTTAACCGGGAAGCCAATACGCTCTGCTCCAAGGCCAATGCTGTCGATGTGACGCGTATCGGGCTCGGACTGAAGAGCGTGATCGATCAACTCCGCGAGCAGGTGCAGAACATTGAGTGACACATCATCACAAAGTGACGCCGTCTCTAGTGGGCCAATCGCCCGCCGTGGCCTGCTTTACATCTTGTCGTCGCCGTCGGGTGCCGGCAAGACCACGCTCGCGCGCCGTTTGATTGCGGCCGATCCCGGCATTCAGATGTCGGTGTCCGTCACGACGCGCAAAGTCCGCCCCGGAGAGACCGATGGCAAGGACTACTTTTTTGTCGATCACAAGCGCTTCGAAGGCATGCGCGACCGCAGCGAACTCCTGGAGTGGGCAAGGGTCTTCGACAACTATTACGGAACACCAAAAGCGGCGGTCGCAAATGCGATTGAGAAAGGCAAGGATGTGCTGTTCGATATCGATTGGCAAGGCGCGCAGCAGCTCTCGGAAAAGATGCCGGGCGATGTTGTGCGCGTGTTCGTTCTCCCGCCTTCTGGGCGTGTGCTTGAAGATCGCCTGACATCGCGTGCGCAAGATACGCCCGACGTGGTCGCCCGGCGTATGGCGGCGGCCTCTGCCGAGATATCGCATTGGCCAGAATACGATTACGTGATTGTGAATTCGGACATCGAGGAAAGTGTGCGCTGCGTGACGTCGATCCTAATCGCCGAACGGCAGAAAAGGGCCCGGCAATTGGGGCTTTCTGCGTTTGTGCGCGAGATGCAGAAAGACTTGTGAGCCCGGCGGTAATCCAAGGTACCTAAGACTTTATGCTAACCTTGTTTGACCAATTGGTCCGCTTGGGATAATCATAGTGCAAGAGTGGACGTGGCCGCTTTGATGATTTGGTCACGAGAGGTTCACATGCGCATGTGGTCGCGATATTCCGGCCTGTTTATTGCCAGGCTTCTACGGGGCTCTTGCCCTGCTGTTTTGCACTTGACCACGGCAGCCAGCTCCACGCTTCACAGTCCTTCTGGACTTAATCGGGCCAACATCATCTCTCCGTGAGCGTTAGCGGACGGGCATGACGGCCGGACTGCGATCTGAAATTTACAAGGAATGGTGCAACGACCGCCACAATGAAAAGGAGAGTTCAGAGATGCCGACCATTAACGTGAACGGCGAAGACAAGGACTTCAGCGATCCATCAACGCCGCTCCTCTGGTACCTTCGAGACGAGCTCAATCTGACGGGCACGAAATACGGCTGCGGCGCGGGAGTCTGCGGCTCCTGCACAGTTCATGTCGATGGAGTAGCTGTCCGCTCCTGCATTACGACGGCTGCAGAGGTGGCTGGAAAGAAAGTCACCACAATCGAGGGCTTGAGCCCGGACGGTGAACACGCCGTTCAAAAGGCATGGCGTCAAGTCAGCGTGCCTCAATGCGGTTTCTGCCAGGCCGGGCAGATCATGCAGGCAGCTGCCCTCCTCACAAAGAACCGCGCACCAACCGACGCGCAGATCGTGGAAGAAATGCAGGGCAATTTGTGCCGCTGCGGCTGCTACCAGCGCATCCATGAAGCCGTTCGTCTTGCCGCGGGAGGAGTCTAATCATGTTGCATTATCTCGAACAGGAACTCCGCAACCAGCGCGGCAATGCGTTCCGCGCCACAATCGAAAACGTCAGCCGTCGCGGTGTACTTGGCGGCCTGCTGACCACCACAGGCCTGGTCCTCGCAATTGAATTTTCGCCAGCGTCGGCGCGTGAAGTCGTCAAGCCTTATCCGACCGGCGGCGACGGCATGCCGAATAAGACCGTCAACAACCCCAAGGTGTTCATTGCCATCGATAAGGATGGCACGGTCACGATCATGTCGCATCGCGCGGAAATGGGCACGGGCATCTCGACGAGCTTGCCCATGGTCGTCGCCGACGAAATGGAAGCCGATTGGTCGAAAGTTAAAATCGTGACCACCGACGGCGACGAGCCGAAGTACGGCAACCAGGACACAGACGGCTCGCGCAGTATGCGCCACTTCATCCAAGCGATGCGCCAATGCGGTGCCGCCATGCGGCAGATGCTAGAGTCGGCCGCTGCTGCGAAGTGGGGTGTCGATGCTGCGCTTTGCAGTGCCAAGGACCACAAGGTCGTGCTGCTCGACAAGGACGGCAAGGAACAAGGCAAGTCGCTCGGTTTCGGAGAACTAGCCGAAGCCGCCATGGCCTTGGCCGTGCCGGCCGTTGAAACGCTCAGGCTCAAGAGCCCGAACGAGTTCAACTACATGGGCAAGGGCGAGATCAAAGCCCATGACCATCACAATATCACGACCGGCAAAGCCATCTATGGCGCAGACGTACGCCTCCCCGGCATGAAGTATGCCGTCATGGTTCGCCCGCCCGTGCTCGGTGGCAAGATCAAGAAATGGGATGGCGCCGCGGCTCTCAAGGTTCCGGGCGTCGAAGCCGTGCATGAAATTGCAGGCGTCTACGATAACCCGCGCAAATTCGGGATTCTCGGCGGCATTGCCGTTGTCGCCAAGAGCACGTATGCGGCACTCAAGGGGCGCGACGCCCTCGTTATCGAGTGGGATCACGGCCCCAATGCCGACTACGACTCAGTCGCCTACGACAAAGAGATGACCGCGACGGCCGCACAGCCTGGCAAGGTTATCCGCAAACAGGGTGATGCTGACGCGGCTTTCAAGAATGCCAAGCAGGTGTTCTCGGCCGATTATCACGCCGCGCATCTTAGCCAAGCCTCGATGGAGCCGCTTGTCGCCGTTGCCCAAGTCAAGGACGGCAAGGCGGAAGTCTGGGCACCGGCTCAGAGCCCCTTTGGCGCCAAGAATGATGTGGCCGGCGCTCTGAAGATCAAACCAGAAGATGTCACACTTCATATGACACTTCTTGGCGGCGGGTTCGGACGCAAGTCAAAGTCGGACTACATTCAAGAAGCAGCGCTCGTATCACAGAAGATGGGCGGCACACCGATCCTGCTGCAGTGGACACGCGAAGACGACATGCGTAACGGCTTCTACCACACGGTATCGGTTGAGCGCGTGGAAATGGCGTTCGACGACAAGGGCAAGTGCACTGGATGGCGTCACCGCTCGGTTGCCCCGTCGATCATTTCGACCTTTGTCGAAGACTCGGGCTACAAGTTCTTTATCGAGCAGGGCATGGGACACGTGAACATGCCATACGAGATCCCGAACGTCAGTTGCGAAGACGGTAAGGCGATGGCCAAGACGCGCATCGGCTGGTTCCGCTCGGTCTCGAACATTCCGCGCGTGTTCGCGACCGGCTCTGCTGTTTGCGAAGCGGCGCACATGCTGGGTAAAGATCCGAAGGATTTCTTGCTTGAACTCGTCGGATCGGATCGCACGCTCAACCCGAAGGAACTCGGCTTCCCCGAGGACTTCTGGCACTACGGCGATCCGATTGAAGAGTTCCCGATGGAAACCGCACGGCTGAAGAACGCCATCAATCACGTGGCGGAAAAGGCGGGCTGGGGCAAGAAACTGCCCGACGGCGAAGGTCTCGGCATTGCCGCGCACATCGCCTGGCAGTCTTATGTCGCGACGATTGTGCATGTGAAAATGGACAAGGACGGCACGATCCGCGTTCCGCAAGTGCATACCGCGATCGACTGCGGCTTCGCCGTGAACCCCGAACGCATCCGCGCTCAGATCGAGGGCGGCGCGGTTCAGGGCATGTCGACGACACTTTACAGCGGCATCACCTACAAGAACGGCGCTGTCGAGCAGTCGAACTACACCGACTACAATATCGCGCGCATGTCGAACTATCCGCAGAAAGTGAACGTGCATATCATCAATGGCAAGCCGTCACGCCCTTCAGGCATCGGCGAACCGGGTATGCCTCCATTCCACGCGGCGTTGGCAAACGCCATCTTCGCGGCTTCCAAGAAGCGCATCCGCAAGATGCCGATGGGTGACAAAATCGCGTAACTGGATAGTTCGGTCACTCAATCGATGCTTAGGATCATTCGTCCGCGGGACTTTTCCCGCGGGCGTTTTTGTAGGAACAACGGCAGCCCTGGATCGGGTCATACAACTGGAATGCGCTTGAGTGGAGCCCTACCTGATGTCTCGCAACTCTGTGCTGAATGACCGTCACCGGGCGCTGGGCTCGGATCTCAGCTGGTCATGGAATGGCATGGCGGTGCCGCAAAGCTATATGACCAGTGCGTATGACGAGATCGCTGCCGTGCGTTATCGTGCCGGATTGATTGACATCTCTGCGCACAAGCTCGTCAACGTGACTGGCCCTGAGGCAACGGAATTTCTCAACTATCTCTTGACCTCTGACATATCCAAAATCGCCGCCGGTCAATCTCAGGTATCCAATGTTGTCGATGACGCGGGGGCTTTGATCGACGACGTGATCGTCTATTGCGACGGGGCCAATCAGTTCCGCTTGTCGCACGGCAGCGGCACATTGGAAGATGTGATGTGCGATCACGTCAAAAACTATGACGCAACATTCGTGCCCGATGAAGACACCCACTTGCTGTCGTTTCAGGGGCCTTTGGCTGCGAGTGTGCTGCAGCCCCATACGCCGCTTCATTTGCACGAGCTGACTTACTTCACACATCATAGAACAACATTGTTCGAACGGCCTGCCGGGATTGCGCGCGCCGGGTTCTTTGGCGAAAGCGGGTTTGAGATTTTCTGTGCGGCGCGCGATGCCGGTGCTTTCTGGGATGACATCTTGGCGGTTGGACGAGAGCACGGTGTTATGCCCGTTTCGTGGACGTGCCTTGAAATAGCGCGCATAGAAGCGGGACTCCTATTTTTCCCATTCGAAATGCGCCACGCCGATACAACACCGTGGGAAGTCAATGCCGGTTGGACAGTCGATCTCACGAAGCCGGATTTCCGCGGGCGGACAGCGCTTGCAGCGAGCCAGGGAAAGGAACGCACATTTATTGCGGGGCTTGAAGTCTCGGCGGGCATAGCCATGACACCTCTGGCCAAAGTTCGGCACGGCGGCGAACACGTTGGCGTCATCACAAGCGCGGTCTTCAGTCGGCATCTCATGAAGTCTTTGGCACTGGCGCAGCTTACCCCGCCAGCGATCCGGCTTGGAACGGCGCTCGAGATTGAGGATGGTGCTGAGGTCTACAAGGCTCAGGTCGTGCAACTGCCGTTCTACGATCCCATGCGGTTGAGAGCGTCCGTGGATACGAGCAGCACTGCCTAACCGGCCTTACCGCGCTCATAAATGGCGGCCAGGCGCGCGAAATCCTGAACCGTCAATTGTTCGGCGCGCTTTTGCGGATCGATGTCGGCTTCTCTTAGCAACAGTTCCGGCATGGGCATCAACTGCTTGAGGCTCACGCGCAGCATCTTGCGGCGTTGCCCAAACGCCGCCTGCGTCACCCGCCCTAAGACCGCCACAGAGCAAACGGGGTAGGGCGAAGGGCGGGGTATGAATTCAACAACCGCAGAGGACACTTTCGGTGGCGGTGTGAAGGCTTCTGGCGGCAGGTTCATAACGATGCGTGCTTCGCAGCGGTATTGCGCGAGCACCGAGAGACGGCCGTAAGCTTTCGATCCGGGCTCCGCGACGATGCGTTCCGCGACCTCGCGCTGAAACATCAAAACCATGCGATCATACCACGGCGGCCAGGGTTCTATTTCAAGCCAACCGGCAAGCAAGAGCGACGCCAATCCGTAAGGAAGGTTGGCGGCGATCGAAACGGGCCCCGTTGAGGCGGCGAGAAGTGCGGTCCAGTCAGTCTCCAGAGCATCGCCGAAGTGCACGGTCAAGCGGCCGGGGTAGTGTGCGGATATCTCTTCGAGTATCGGGCGGCAGCGTTCGTCGCGCTCGACGGCGATAACATGATCTGCGCCTTCCATAAGCAGCGCGCGCGTGAGGCCGCCAGGGCCTGGGCCAATTTCGACTACGGTCCGTCCTGGCAAGCGGCCCGCGGCCCGCGCAATCTTGCGCGTGATGTTGAGGTCTAGAATGAAGTTTTGACCCATCGCCTTTTTGGCACGGAGTTCGTGCGTGTGAATGACATCGCGCAATGGCGGCAAGCCGTCGGGACTGGCGTTAGAGCGGTTGTCGACGAACTCGTTTTGAGGATCGCCGCTCATCGCGGTGCCGCCGCACGCCGCACTGAAATTTTATCTGCAACCTTAAGCGCATTGATGAGGCTCCGCGCGGACGCCCGGCCCTCAGCCGCAATATCAAATGCGGTGCCGTGGTCGGGCGACGTGCGCACGAACGGCAGACCGAGCGTGATGTTGACACCCTGATCGAAGGCGAGGGTCTTCAAGGGAATGAGAGCTTGATCGTGATACATGGCAATAACGCAATCGTAAGTGCGGCGCGCAGCCTCGTGAAACAGCGTATCTGCGGAATGGGGCCCGGATACTGCAAAGCCTGCGCGTTGAAGGTCGCAGATAGCGGGGGCAATCGTTTCCGTTTCTTCACGGCCCAACGCGCCACCTTCGCCTGCATGCGGATTGAGGCCACAGATCGAAATGCGCGGAGTTTCAATGCCGAAATCGCGCGTCAACGCGGCCGACGTTATGCGCACCGTCTCGGTGATCAAAGCACGCGTAATGAGTGGCGGCACGTCCTTGAGGGGAACGTGAATCGTAAGTGGTACAACGCGCAAACTTTCCGACGCGAGCATCATTACGGGTCGATGCCTTTGGCCCGGCCAGTGTTTAATTGCAAGTGCAGAGAGGAATTCCGTGTGTCCGGGGTGAGCAAACCCAGCACCGTAGAGGACACTTTTTGCGATGGGATTGGTGACGACGGCGCGTACCTTGCCTGAAGCCGTATCGGTGACAGCCTGTTCGATGGCCATGATGACCGCTGGAGCATTTGCGCTGTCTGGTTTCCCAGCGATGACCGGAGCCGCGAGCGCAACGGGATAGACGGGGAGGGCATTTTGAAAGAGTGCGGAAATTCCATCGAACGGAGCGACACAGGAGATTGGCACCTTGAGGCCAAGAGAGCGCGCGCGTTGTTCAAGCATGTGCGGGTCGCCATACACGACAAACGGCGCCAATTGATGGGCGGAGCGGCTGCTCCAAGCGCGCAGGGTAATCTCCGGGCCGATCCCGGCAGGGTCGCCCATCGTTAGTGCGAGGGGTGTTAGCGCGAGCGGCTGATCATAAGGGGCGTGTGCCTGTCCCCCCCGGTCAGCTTCCATGCTCAGCTCTCATGGTCAGCGGTACTCGATCGCCGCGTCTTGCCGCAGATCTTTCAAGTGACGCTTGCCGAGGAGCTCAAATTCTTTTTGTTTGAGTTCGCCTTCGGCCTGATTGCGTTTTTGCTCTTCGACCTTGATGACGTCGCGGCCGCAAACGGCGAAAAGCTCGATACCATTTTCGCCGACCGCTGGCGGCAGCATTTCGCCGTCCTTGGCGTTGAGCAAGAGCGTGCGTGTCGGCTCAGGGAAGGCGGATGGTTTGCGTTTGCCAAGTTCGTCGAACTTCGCGCCAGCTACACCGGTTGCGATCTGACCGGCCGATTTACAATCCGTGAATTTGGCGCGGATGGCTTCTGCTTGAGATACGCGCTGGGCAACGCCAGCTTGATCCAATTTTGCGGGCATGGAGATGAGAATGCGCTGCACTACCAATTCGACTTGATCCTCGCCGCCCGTTGCCGTTGTTGCGACGAATTTATCGACATCTTTGGCGCCGATTGAAATCTGATGGCCGAATTTGCGGCGAATGACTTCGTTCCACGACAAGGTCGAGCGCACGCGAAATTTCATAGGATCGAGCGAGCCGCCTAACTGTTGCGCAAGCTGTGCTTCGGTCATCTTGTTGCGTTCGGCAATGCCGCGCACCACTTTGTCGATTTCATCGTCGGGAACGACGGCGCCAAGCCGTTTGGCTTCCTGCAGTTTTAGTTTTTCGTCGATCAGTTCTTCCAGCGCCGCCTTGCGGACAGACGGCATGACGCTTGTGCGGGCGCCTTCAAAAGCTTGCTTCTGGAGATCCATGGCGAACTGCTTTTTGCGCTGCTCGAACACGGCAAGAATCTGCTCCTTGCTCTTGCCTGGGTTTGCCTTGACGACCTCTTGGAGGATGGCTTTGAGGCGTTCGCTGGTCGAGGGTGCCTTAATCAAGGCCTTGAAGCGCTCCTGCGCCTTTGCGGCAACATCTCCGCCACTCAACATTTGAGTGCGCTGGCGCACCTCAAACCCTGTGACGGGCTCATCGTTGACGAGAGCGATAATAGATTGTTCCCCGCCCGTGGATGAGGTCCGGGCTGCCGATTTGGCGGAACCTGCCGGCTTTACCGGTGCCGCGGCTTTCGCAGCCGGATCTGCAGCGGGTGCCTTCTCTGCGGCAGCCACTGGCGCAAAGCACGCCAAGACTAAAAGTGTGGCCGCTGTTCGTGTAGCGGTTGTCATCCGGGTTTGACGAAGCACAGACATTTTTCTATGGACCTGAAAACAACGATTCTCGAGGGTGCGAGCATAGCTCGAAAGTCTGGCGATTCTGGCCGTTATCCACATGAACCGTGGCGCCGAGATGGCCGTCAAACCTCCCGGGCGGGGGGGGGGGCGGAGGCGGGATGGTTAAATCCCGCTCAATTGTTGGTCCGCTGTTCGCCGCCAAAAGCAAAATCAAGTGTGTCTGAGGCGTACTGGAAGTCGCCAAGGTGCTTGAGTTCAAAGCGCAGCATCAGCGTCCGGTCGTCCTCGATGGTGGTACTATTGAAATAGCTTTCGGAGTAGGTCGCGGTCAGCACAAAACACTCGTCCGAGTACTTGACCGAAATGTAATCCGACAAAAGTTTCGCCTCGTCGATGTCGTAGCGAACGCCGCCACCCATGCTCCAAGTATTGGTCAGTCGCAGCATACCGGAGCCTAAGATGTCCTGCTGCTCCGTCTCAAGGCCAGCCGTTGTATTGCCCGCCGCATAAGCGTAGACCGCCTGGGCGGACAAAGGACCATAGTCAAACTGGACGCCGGTATTTGAGCGCCGCAGGCTCAAGTCATCTTCGTCAAACCGGCTCTGAGACAAAAAGCGGAAGGTCTGCGTTGGCGCGAGATAGGCACCCACCACATAATCCGATTTGTCGGTTTCCAACCCGCTTTCCGGCGAGTGCACAAAGTTGCCGTCGTCATCGCGGCCTGGTCCACGGTAAACGTTGTCGCCCGCGAGATGGAAACTCTGGCCAGCCAAGATGCGCGCGTAGCCGCCTTCAAAAGCTTGGAAGGTATATTGAACGCCGACGTTGGCGCGGGTGCCCATTTCGGTGCGGTCGTAGCCGGAGAACTTCGAGACTTCGAACAGGTTGGTGTCGTCGAAGATCAAGCTGCGCGCATCCTCATCGGGGAGCCGGCGTTGGGTTACGCTTTCTTGGCGGGCCACGATCTGGCCGATGGGCTCGATGATGTGGCTCGTTGAGGGCGTCGTCGCAATCCACGGATAAGTAACCGTCGCGCCGCCTGCAGCGATGCCGCGCACAGTGGTGTCATTATCGACAAAGGAGGAGATCGGATTGCCGTTGGCGTCGCGCACCACATTACCGTTCCCATCGATTTGGAATGATTCAGCGTCCGCGAAATTATCGAATTGGTAGATGTCGCCTCGTAAGTTTGCGAAGGGCGTATAAGTGATGCCCACCTTGTCGGTAAAACGGCGGCGCCATTTGAGTTCGCTCACAACGCGATTGATGTTCTGGTCAAAACGCTGCTTGACGCCATCGTCGCGCGAGAAGCTCAGAACGTTGGTATCCCATTTCAATTCGCCGCCAAGAACAGGGTCGGCAAACACGTAGTTATAGTCGATGATCGGATGCGTGCGGCTTTCCGCAACCGGTGTGTCGTCCAAGAGCAACCCGCCAAAATGATAGGCGCGCGCGCTGAAATAGTTGCGATCCGATTGGCCCGTCAAGAAAATCTGATTGACGCGATCCGTCAGCAGCACGTTATCGAATTTGTAAAAGCGCCGGAAACTGTCGTCGCTCTCAAGAGTCACGTCCCAGCCGAATTTCCACCAGCTCGAGAGCGAAAAGAGCCCGCGGGTTTCCACTGTGCCGCGCCAGCCATCAAGATCGTCGCGGCCTGCGAACTGCGCACTCAGATCGTTCGCGTCCTGGTCGATGCCGGCGAGTTTAACGGTGTACTGTCCGTTGGCCAGGCGATGGCGCCACTCACCTGCCCACAAAATGCCTTGCTCGGTTAGGTACGTCGGTTTGAAGGTGAAATCATAATTAGGAGCGAGTGCGAAATAGTAGGGGATCTCGGTCATGAACCCGAGATTGCTCGATTGCCCGAAGCCGGGTGCCAGAAAACCAGATTTGCGCTTCACCGTTGGGTCAGCATGCTGGAAGTACGGTAGATAGATGATCGGCTGCCCGAAGACTTCAAAAGCCGCGTCCTGATAGGTGATGGTCGCGGCAGCCTTGTCATGGATGATGCGTGCAGCGCTGATACACCACAAAGGCGGCGTGGTGCCATCGCTCTTGCACGGCGTAAATTTCCCTTTGCGGAATTCTGTGACGTTGCCATCGCGCCGGGTTGCTTGTTCGGCAGAAATGCTTGTTTCGTCCTTGGTGACGATGCTGAGGGACTGCACAAAGCCGTCGCGGAAATCGTCGGTCAGTGTGTAGCTGTCGGCCCGGACGACATTGCCTTCAGGCTCCTTCAGCGTCACGTTACCCTTTGCCGTCAGCGTCGAAGCGTTCTGATCGTAGATCACTTCGTCGGCGGTCAGGATGTAATCGTTGTAGAAAATCTCGACGTTACCGCGCGCGATGACGCGATTGCCAGCCGTGTCGTAAATAAGCTGATCGCCCTGCAGATTGAGCGGACTGGCCTTATCGACGGTTTTGTTGATCTTGCCGATCATGCCGCCGGGTTCTTTGGCGAACGAACTGATTTTGCCACCGGTGTTGGCAATGCTTGGATCTTGCGCATTGGCCGGGACAATGGCCGGGAAAAATACGAGCAGCAAGGCCACCACAAAGCTCATGGCGCGAGTCAAAACAAATGCGTGGCCGGCGGCGCTCTGCCACCAGCCTCCTTCGCGTGACGTTCCGCATGCGTTGAGCGGTGTCCGCGTTCTACGCATCACTCAGCCGTCCTCCTGGTGCAGCAGCACCGACGATGAAATGATCAACAGCATGGCAACAGGTAGCCAAACCGCAGCCCATGCAGGCGCAAGTCCGGCGACACCGATTTGTCTTGATATTTCCGATGCCAAGAAGAACCCGAAGCCCCCAACCATTCCAGCGCCAACCATAGTCTGGATGCGGCCAGAGCGGAATGACCGGAGGGACACAGTTGCCGCCAAAAGGACCATGGCAATGCACAGCAGCGGGCGAGCCCACAAGGTCTGGTACTGTATCCTGAGTTTTTCAGCTGAAAGCTTAGCCTTTTCAGCCACTTCTATCAGCCCTGGAAGTTCCCAGAACGACACGGAAAAAACGGTACCCAGAGCATCTTGGACACGGTCGGGAGTTAGGTAGGTCGAGAGTAGATACGTTTCGAACTTTTCTGGCTCTTTGCCGAGCCTCGTCACCCACGCATTCGTGAGGGTCCAAAACCCCTCTTTCAAGTCGGCTCGGGCGGCATCGACCCGTTCGACGAAGTGACCAGCGCGATCATAAACGAAAACCATGACGCCCGTGAGGGTCAGGCCGCGATTTGAAGCGGCCACCGCGCCAATGACGGATTCGCCGTCTGTTCCGTCTTGGCGCAGCCATGAGCCGCCGCCCTGAGCCCGAAGCAAATTCGCCTCCCGGCCAAAGGCTTCCGCAAATCTCACTTCGGAAGCGGCGCGGCCGGAAGCGGCCATTGGATTGTAGGCAACCATACCCAGAAACCCGATTAGGAAGGCCACGAGAACGCCGGGCCAGAGGAACTGCCAAACCGACATGCCGCCGGCCCGCATGACAGCCAGTTCACTCTTGCGATTGAGGACGAGGAGGGCACCGATGCTGCCGGTGAGAACGGCAAACCCGAACAGAAACTCGGTATAGGCAGGCAGGCGCATGGCGGCGATAACGGCGAGCTTGCGCGCGGGCACCTCGCCAAACTTTCCGGACTGACGCAGCAATTCGACAAAGTCGATCATGAAGATTAGCACCGAGCAAACGGCGAGTGTGGCCAAAATCGCTATGAGAAAGCGCTTGGCGATGTAGAGCGTCAGGGTCCAGTTCTTGATCACTGCCAGCCATCCTTAGGCTGACGCCGCCTTAAGAGGCGGTTCACGCCTTCTTTTATCGCCGTTCCCAGCGGATCCAGAGTGTTGTGCACCCGGTCGGCAAATGTTGCCCCCCCGCGCTGGACATAACCTGCGCGAATGAGCAGCAAAGAGAGCGCGAACGCGACGAGGGGTAGTGCATAAAGAACGGGGAGGTACGCACTCTTCAGGGCCACGAGATTGTTGACGGCGAGACCCGTCAAGCGGAAACCTGCAGCAATCAGGAAGGCGATGACGAGGCGCTCCATGCGGCTGGTGCGGGTGGATCTCGCCTGACCGACGAAGGCGACGACAAGAAACGCAAATGCGATCGGGTAGAGCGGGCCAACGAACCGCTCATGCAACTCGGCGCGGAACTGGCCGGGGTTGCTCTTGAAGTAGGCGCTATTCGGACCTGGATCGACGAGTTCGCTGAAATAGCGCTCACGCGGTTTCAATTCGCCGTCGCCGCCGCCCTGAGGTTCAAAACGGTCGAGATCCACGGCGTATTTGTCAAAGGCGATGATCTGCGGCGGCTCGGCGGCGTCCGACCTGCGCTCGATGTGGCCGGCTGTCATGACGAGGTAGGCGGTCGGTTATTGTTTGACGATGACGCCGCGTTCGGCGAGGTAGCTCTGGGACTGACTCTTATCGCGCGTATCATGCATGATGAGGCCAAGCAGTTCGCCATTCAAGGCGCGCTCGCGGATGTGAAATGTAAGATTGGGTTCGGGGCTCGAGAAGCGTCCGGGCTGGATCACTTGTGTCAACAAATCGGTGCGCACTTGGACGATGAAATCCTTGAGCAGCCGCATGCTCCACGGCTGCGCGAGGTGACTTACAAAGGCGAGAGCCGCCGCAACAAGGCAACCAAGAATGAGGAGGGGGCGCGCCGCCGTCCAAACAGTCGAGCCGGCGGCGGTGAGAACGATGAGTTCGCTATCGCCGTTCAGGCGATTAAGCGTGTGGAGCGCCGCGATCAGGAACGAGAACGGCGCTATGATCGACATCAGGTTTGGGAGTGCCAGCGTCGTCATCTTGATGAGCGTCCAGGTATCCTGGCCTTGGCTAGTGACAACGTTAAGCTGACGCAGAGCAAGCGCGATCCAAACGATGCTGGAGAGCGACAGCAAGATCAGCAAAAACGCGCCCGCCGACTGGCGGAAGACGTATCTGGAAATAATCCCCATGTGCCGGCCCGTGTTCCCTCGGAGTTCGAGCGCTTATTACGTGTCTCAGCCGTTCTGGACGGTCCCCGTTCCCCAATATCATCGCGTCCCATAGCACGGTGGCGGAATTTCGTCCTTCTCCAGCGGTTTAAGCGGACAAACGGGACATTGGAGCCGAATCGAAGCACTGAGCCGTTTAACAGTCCAGCCGCCGGGTTGTTGAAGACCCGTGACTTGTCTTGGCAGCGCAGATAACTAGGGTGCAGTTATCACGGGTGCCCGCATCTTGTGTTGTCAAAAGCACGAAACCAGGATCACCGGCCTCTGGCTCGGGACTGGGATGCGCGAGGCTTGTTTTGTCCGCGGAATAAAATCCGTGGGCCAAGCCCAGCGTATCGAATGTGTGCGGGCGCCAATCCATCCAGTGGAGAGAATGACACATGTCCGACCGCCTCGACATTTCGTTTGCTTCGTTCACGACCGATCCGGAGACGGTGACTGTCATTCTAGCTGCCGACGGCGTGGCACTCGGGCCTAAAGCCAAGGACCTCGACACCAAGAGCGCGGGTGGCGTGATGAAAGCGGCAAGTGCCGCCGCCTACAAGGCCAAACACAAATCGACGCTGGAAATTTTAGCACCGTCGAAAATCGGCATTGACCGGCTGATCGTCGTTGGCTTGGGCAAGATCGCGACTTTGACCGAGCTGCAAATCATCGAAGCAGGTGGTACGATCGCCAGCGCAATCGAAGCACGCAAATGTGTCAGCGCCAGCTTGATTGTCGACATCGAGGGAATCGGTGACCAAAAGGCGGAGGAGGTGGCCGCACTCCTGGCTTATGGCGCGCAATTGCGTCACTACAACTTCAAAAAATATCTGACGAAGAAGAATAACGATGATGCCGGACCAGAAAAGGACGGCCTGAAAAAGTTGATCGTTCACGTTGCCCAGCCCGACAAAGCCAAGGCCGCTTTCGCTCCGTTGAAGGCCGTCGCCAATGGCGTCAACGTTGCCCGCGATCTCGTCAACGAGCCAGCAAATATTCTTGGCCCCGTCGAACTCGCTGAGAAAACACTGGCGCTTGAGAAGCTCGGCGTTGAAGTCGAGATTCTCGACGTAAAAGCCATGGAAAAGCTGAAAATGGGCTCCCTTCTGTGCGTCGGTTACGGCAGTCATCGCCCCTCGCGCATGGCTGTCATGGTGTGGAACGGTGCCAAGGGAAACAAAAAACAAAAGCCTGTCTGTTTCGTCGGCAAGGGCGTCATTTTCGATACTGGCGGTATTTCGATTAAGCCCGCCGCTGGCATGGAAGACATGAAGGGCGACATGGGCGGAGCTGCGGCCGTCGTTGGCTTGATGCACGCGCTCGCCGAGCGCAAGGCCAACGTCAACGCTGTCGGGCTCATCGGCTGCGTCGAAAACATGCCGTCCGGGAATGCGGTGCGTCCAGGCGATATCGTGACGAGCATGTCTGGGCAGACGATCGAAGTCATCAACACCGACGCTGAAGGGCGCCTCGTTCTTGCTGACGTGCTTTGGTACGCGCAGGAGACGTTCAAGCCGCGCCTCATCATCGACCTGGCGACTCTCACGGGCGCCATCATGATCGCGCTCGGCAAGGAGTTCGCGGGCATGTTCGCCAACGACGACAAGCTGGCCGAGGAACTCACGGCCGCCTCGAAGGCGACGGGCGAGAAGATCTGGCGCATGCCGCTCGACAAAGCCTTCGACAAGGCCATGGACAGCAAGAACGCCGACATGAAGAACACGGGCGGGCGTTGGGCGGGCTCGGCAACGGCTGCGGCGTTTCTGCAGCGCTTCATCAAGGATACGCCGTGGGTGCATCTCGACGTTGCTGGCACAGCGATGGATGGCGCTAAGTCCGACATCAATCAGAGCTGGGGTTCGGGCTGGGGCGTCAGGTTGCTCGACCGGTTCGTCGCTGACAACTACGAGAAGAACGAGAAGTAAGCTCGAGGCTCACGCTCGCGGGCTATCGCGAGATGCGCCGTTCAAACGCCGAGCCTCAATGAGGCTCGGCTGAGTTTTGGAGATTTGCCCAAAACTCAAAGGTTGAGAAAACATGTTCTGACGTTTCATATTGAAACAACGGTATCTTCATAAGATTTTTTCCATAATATGTATTATGCGAAACCAAGGGGCGGCGTATTTGAGACGCGACAAAACCAGATGCGGCGCTTAAGTCTCTGATGCCGTCGGCTTGTCCCGGAATTTTGGCCGTCCGCCGGCATGGGTTCGTGCGCCATCTTTCGACAAGCCCTCAGGCGTCACCGTCAGCGGCGCCGGACCTTTATGTACCTTTGGTGCAGCGTGAGATTTGTGGGCGGCGCCCTTGTGCGCCGTGTGCTCGCCGGACTTCTGCTTCTTGTGGTCTTTCCACTTCTTGTCTTGTCCCGGGGCTTTCGATGGGGCCTTCGGCCAATCTCGCGTTGGGGTGTCTCGTGCTGGTGCATCCCGTGCTGGCCCGCCCGCCCGGGACTTCGCCGGGCTAAATTTCATCGCCCCAGCAGGCGGCGGTGCAATTGCGTTGATCGCCTCGGCGACCGCCTCATCGTCAGCGGGCGTTTTCGGGCCAACGCGCGAGATGTGCCCTTCTTTGTTTTTACTCGTGCGCACCGTATCGGCAAATTGCTCGGCGTGGTCAGCGACGACCTGAAAGCGCGTGTCGCGGTCGAAAATCTTGATCGAGCCGATCTCGGCTTTGGATATATTTCCAGCCTTACAGATGAGCGGCAACAACCAGCGCGGATCGGCATTCTTCTCCCGCCCTATGTTGAGACGGAACCAGACCATCTCGCGCGTGTCGGGCTCACGGGGGGCGCGCGGCGGACGGGGCCCAGAGTCGTATGTTTTATCTTCGTGTCTCTTAGCGCGGCCTTTGTCGCGGCCGTGATCGCGACTTGGACGTGCGCCATCACCCCTGCCCGCGAATGGTTCGCGGCCTGCCCGGGAATGATCGTCGCGCCGGGGAGGTCCTGCATCTGCCGCCAAATCTTCGGGCGCCGGAAGCTGGGCGCGATGCATCCGAACCAAGGCCAGCGCAATTTCCTCTGGGGTCCGCGCTGCCTGAAGTCCGCGTGCGAGCCCGACATCGTCCTCGGCTGGTTCGTCCGTGAAAATGGCACTCGCCATAAAGCGCTCGTTGTCGCGCGCACGTATCTCGTCGGCTGTCGGCGGTACGCTCCACGTCACGCGGACCTTTGCTGCGGAGAGTAGCGCGTCCGCCTTGCGACGCTTGTTGAACGGCACGATCAGGACGCACAAACCCTTCTTGCCGGCCCGGCCCGTCCGCCCTGAACGGTGCAACAAGGTTTCGCCATCGTTGGGCAAATCAGCGTGAATGACGAGCGTGAGATCGGGCAGATCAAGCCCACGCGCCGCTACGTCCGTGGCGACCAGCACGCGTGCGCGCCCATCGCGGATAGCCTGCAAGGCGTGCGTGCGTTCAACCTGCGTCAGCTCGCCCGATAAGGCCACTGCCGAAAAACCGCGTTCCACAAGTCGCATGTGCGTGCGTTTCACGGCTTCACGGGTTGCGCAGAAAACCAGCGCCGCGCGCATCTCATGAAAGCGCAGCACGTTGACAATGGCGTGCTCTGCGTCACCAGGGACAACGCGAACCGCCTGGTACTCGATGTCGGCGTGCTGCTCATCGCGCCGGATAGTCTCAATGCGAACCGCTTCGCTCTGGAAGCGGCGCGCCAGAGTTTCGATCTCGCGCGGCATGGTGGCCGAGAACAACAGCGTCTGCCGTCCGTCTGGTGTCGCATCAAGAATGAATTCCAGATCCTCGCGAAAGCCGAGGTCGAGCATTTCGTCAGCTTCGTCGAGAACGATTGTCTTGAGCTTGGTGAGATCGAGACGCTTGCGTTCCAAGTGGTCGCGCAACCGGCCGGGCGTGCCGACAACGATATGCGCGCCACTGTTGAGTTGGCGGGCTTCGGCGCGGACATCCATGCCGCCTACACACGTGATAATGCGCGCGCCCGTCTCAGCGTAGAGCCACACGAGTTCTTTCTGTACCTGGAGGGCCAGTTCACGCGTCGGTGCGATGATCAAGGCCGCAGGCTCAACCGCGCGCTCAAAACGCTCCGCCTCGCCAAGCAGGGTCTTGGCCATGGCCAATCCAAACGCGACAGTCTTGCCGGACCCAGTTTGGGCCGAGACCAGAAGATCGCGCCCCGCTCTATCATCTTGCAGCACCGCCAGTTGCACGGCGGTCGGTACCGAATAGTTGCGCGCAGCAAGGGCAAGAGCCAACGCCGGATGGGTCGCGGGAAACGTCATAGAATCCAAGCTTTCGAAGTGGCGGCACCGCCGAGGAGGAGTGTTGCATGAGCCCTAGCTTGTTTTTGCCCATAACAACAGGCGACATGGATGCACGGCCCGCAGGACGGATTGCACAAACTTTCGAACGCTTAAAATATGCGCCGTCCCTGCCTTACTCCGCGTTGCCGTTCTCGTCGATAATGACGGAGAAAGTCCGCGTCGCGGGTTCGCCAGTCCCTAAGCGCCCCGAAATGGTGAACGTGTCGTCGCCCGTCTGCCCTGGCGCCGGCTTGTACATAATCGCGGTGCCCTTGATCGGCGTGCCGATGCACTTTCCAGAAAGCGAATATTGTATCGTCGTGTCGGCGCCTTCCGCCGTCTCGACCGTGCCTTTGACGGGTGGCTTGTCGAGTTGGACGGCGGGAAAGCCCTTGAACGCACATTCGGGTGTAAAGCCTGCCATGACGAAGACACGGGTTGCCTCGCCGGGTTTGACGCGTGTGCCTTTGCCTTCAGCGCGCGCGGGGTTGATCCAGAGCGAGAGCAAGCCGGTGATAATGGCAGCGACGGCAACACCGATTTTAAGATTGGCCCGCGAGTCCGGCGCTTCAGGTTGGATTGCGCGAGGCGGCATGTGAGGCAACATGGGCCTCTTCCCTTCTCTGTTGGGA
This sequence comes from Hyphomicrobium sp., assembly GCA_031419515.1. Classification (GTDB taxonomy): domain Bacteria; phylum Pseudomonadota; class Alphaproteobacteria; order Rhizobiales; family Hyphomicrobiaceae; genus Hyphomicrobium_B. The sequence goes on along the minus strand of JANOKZ010000087.1, from coordinate 3,618 downwards.
ACGCAGCACGATGTCACTATGCGCTTTGATTCTAGTCTCTGCGTAGATATTAGACGTGCGCTGCAGCGAGGTCTCTCGCCTACTCTGCCTTGGGCTTCACAGCCTCGATTGGCGCGCCGGCGGTCTTCCACGCTGTATATCCGCCGCCCAAATGGCAGACGTTTAAGAGCCCCATATCCTGCACTGTCTTCGTCGAGAGTGCAGAGCGCCAGCCGCTACCGCAGTAAAACAACAGGCGTTTCCCGCTTGAGAGAACAGGTTTGTGGTACGGGCTTTCAGGATCGACCCAGAATTCCAGCATGCCGCGCGGACAGTGAAAAGCACGCGGGATCTTGCCTTCGCGTTCAAGTTCGCGCGGATCGCGGAGATCGACGAACACGACGTCGTCCTGGCCGAGCAGCGCCTTGGCGTCTTCAACCGATACGGTTTCAATTTCCGCCGTTGCTTCCGCGACAAGCTGACGAAATCCGCGTTTGAGTTTTGCTGGTGCCGTCTTGTCCTTGTCAGGCATTGCTTCCCTCCATCCGCCGCACAGCCTCAGCGATGAGCACAGCGTAGAGCGACAATACGAAACCCGACAACATGTTCACACTCACGATGGCGCTGATGCCTTGGGCAATTCCGGGATCGAAAATCCACGTCAACATGCGCTCGACAATATCATCGAATGATTGCTTGAGTAGAAACAGAAACTCACTTGCCTGTTCCATCGATGGTTTAGCCGGCATGTCGAACGTCGCGCGCTTGGCGAGTTCGCTGAAACCTGGTGCGTCAAGCATCGAGAGGCCGGCCGAAAAGAGAAGGCCCAGCGGCGCGGCAAGCCGGAAGTATCCCCAGCGCAAAGGGCGCGCCCGGAAACGCCGCGTCAGCCACGAGACGATTTGCACGCCGAGAAACAGTACAAATCCGAAGATGATCGCGACGGTCGTGATGCGCGTATGATCGGTGCCGAGAAAGGTGAGCAAGCCGACGACGCCCGCGAGCAGCGCTTTGACAAAGGCTTCGGTGCCGCCGACGATCCAGGCAAAGAGCGTCGAGCGTCCGGGCAGGCGGTCAAAATAAAACGGCAACTCATTCTGCAGCCGCGCATACTCGAGCCGGAAGCCCAGCGCGAGCGCGACAAGAGTTGTAACGGCCGCGAAAACAAGCGGGAAACTCAAGCCGAGCCAAGCGACGGCGGCGATTGCCGCGAGCTCGCCAAGCATGATGAGAGCGTTCGTCAGAATGTACATTTGGCCCCTGCCTCGAACGCCCGCCGCCCCGGTGATACGCTAAGTGCATACTAACCGGGACCTTGGCGCACGCCAATGGCAGGTTATGAGACGCCTATGATGTCGCTTTCTCCATCGTACATGTGGGCTCACCCACGCGGGCCATCTCAGCCTGGAATGGGAACGAGCGGCGCATCATCAAGAGTTCGCCCCCCGTGTCGCCGACGAAGTTCAGGTGGGCTTTATCGCTACCCTCTCTGGCCTTTGTGCCAGTCTTCGTATCTGGCGCACTATACCAAGCTTCAATCACATAGGGTGCTGACCCTTTGGCGATTTCCAGTTTGCCTGTGAAAGCGTTGCGGCGGTTCTTCGCCGTGTCGCGCTTCATCTTGAGCGCAATAGCACCGCACGTCTTCTCATCCGTCACGGCAATGCCGCACCACTCCTCGCCGCATGCGACGATGTCATAGGTAAGCGTGTTGAGCTTTGGGGCCACTGCCGCAGGGCTGGAGTCGCCTATCCGGATGGGCGCACGCATGGTGTTGGCGTAGTGTTTGCCGCTCCAGCGTCCAGCGAGGTTAATCGGCACAAACTCGGCCTGATTGTTCGTGGCTGCAGGTTCCGCCGCGATGACGCCATAGGACGATGCCAAACCTAGTCCCATGAGTATTGCCGACATCGACAACCCGAGACGCACGCGCCGCGTTCGAGAGGCAGCCGCTGGAATTCGCGCATCGCAATTTTTGTGGCGGGCAACTATTAGCATTATCGTTCTCCTGAGTATCGCGGTTAGTCTCGTTGCAATCGGGTCGGGCACGGGGCTGATCCCTCTCCCTTATGAAATGTTCGTGCTCGCAGCGCGCATGCCGGTGATCTTCAAAGCGCATATGGTGTCGTCGGCTGGTGCGTTGCTTCTCGTCCCGGCCGTCATTGCAATGCGGCGGCGGCCGGACGTGCATCGCATGCTGGGCCGCGTCTTGGGCGCTTTCGTGGTGATAGGAGGGCTGACGGCGCTGCCTGTTGCCATATTCAGCGAGTCGTCGCTTGCCGCGCGCGCCGGTTTTTTTGTGCAAGGGATAGTGTGGATGGCGCTCCTCGCGGCGGGCGTCATGGCCATCCGGCAGGGCAATCGCGCGCGTCATGTGCAGCTGATGTTGGCGATGGCGGCGGTGACGACGGGCGCCGTTTGGTTCCGCCTCATGACGGGCTCGGCCATTTACTTCGGGCTGCCTTTTGAACCGATTTATGCTTCTGCGGCCTGGGCTGGATGGATCTTGCCCCTATTGATCGTGTTGTATTTCCCCGCGCTGGCGCGCTCGTTTTACTTGGCCCGTTCCGACTCTCGTTCTTCAAGTCGGCCGGAACGGGCAATTGCACTCCTCCCCTCGCCCTAGCGGGCGTGTTCGTCTAATGTCCGCGCCGAACATGGGGATGGAAAAATGGGGATGGATAATGCCGAACACACTAATACCCTCGCGCGACATCGCGCGCCTCATCGAGATCATGGCCGCATTGCGCACGCCGAAGACAGGATGTCCTTGGGATCTCGAGCAATCCTTTAAAACGATTGCGCCTTACACGATCGAGGAAGCTTATGAAGTAGCCGACGCAATCGAGCGCGGCGACACAGCCGATTTGAAAGACGAACTGGGAGATCTGCTCCTTCAAGTTGTCTATCACGCGCGGTTGGCCGAGGAGCAAGACGCGTTCTCTTTCGGCGATGTCGTTGAAGGCATCACGCAAAAAATGATCCGCCGTCATCCGCACGTATTCGGCGGCGAGTCCGAGCGTAACGCTGGCGACGTCAAAGGGCTTTGGGAAAAAATCAAGGCTGAAGAGAAAGCGGAGAAGGCAGCCGATGAGAGGGCGTCCATCCTCGCCGGCATCGCCGTCGCACTCCCAGCACTCACGCGCGCGATCAAGCTCCAGGACAAAGCCGCCAAAGTTGGCTTCGATTGGCCGGGGCTAATCCCTGTGTTCGACAAGGTGAAAGAAGAACTGGCGGAATTCGAAGAAGTCGCGATGCCGCGCGCTCCGGCGAGCATGGCCGCGGCGAATCCCCTCCCCTCTACGGGGAGTAGTCGGGGGTGGGGTGACGAACTTGGCGAACAATCTGAGGCCTCACGCACCGTTCAGCCCCCCGCCCCTAACCCCTCCCCGCGTCGAGCCGGAGGCTCGCCTTCGGCGAGGTGGGGAGGGGGATTCGAGACCGCCCAGAAAGACGAAACTGCAATCAAAGAAGAATTCGGTGACCTGCTGTTCGTTCTCGCCAACGTCGCGCGGCATTTGAAGATCGATCCCGAGGCGTGCCTGCGGGGCGCCAACCAGAAATTCATCCGCCGCTTCACGCACATCGAAACGCGCCTCGCTGAAAAAGGCTCAACCCCAGCGCACTCGACACTCGAAG
>JANOKZ010000086.1:0-7096 GCA_031419515.1 Hyphomicrobium sp. | reverse complement strand
TTGCGCTTGACGCGCCGGTACCGGGAGGGAAGCCGGTACCAGAGGTGGCGTCTTCGGTTAGACGGGGGGCACTACCGAATACAGGGTGACGCCACCTGCATGCCGTACAGTTAAGCGCAACTAGCGACTTTTCAATAGGGGGTCTATGCGTCGTTCACGAAATTGTGAACACTTATCCCTTAATATCCCCCGATTACGTATTGCGTGAGGACGCGGCAGCAACAGCCTGATTCGTCCTTGATTTTGCGCTATTGCAGTCCTGGTTTCTTGCCAAGCATTTGAATTTTAAACATATTAGCATCGAAATCGTCGCTGCGAGCGAGTTCAGAAACCTCGATACGGGTGTCGAGCCCCTGGGCGTCGGTGGTAACCCATTCTTTCAGTTCAAGACTCGGCTTGGTTGCCAAGAACAGTTTAATCTTGCCAGGCGTGTCTGGGCTCTTGTCCTGAATTGCGAGCACGATCAGGTCTTCGGCGGACTGAACTTCGACAATGCGGGCGTCGCGCAGAAGATCGACATCTTTGCGTAACAGCAGCCGGAATGGCGTCTGATCAAGCGCGACGCGATCTTCGTTGTTGAGGTCAAGGTCTTGGATGGCCAGATTCTCGCCGTCCGAAATGATAATTTGCTTAGAAGGGAGCGCGTAGTCGAAGCGAAACCGGCCGGGACGTTTGATAAAGAATTTGCCCTTCATCTTCTTCTTGTCTGAACCGGTTTGCACGAAAACGCCCTTCAAGCTCTTGAGATCACTGAAATATCCGCTGACGATTTTGACCACTTCGGTCTGCTTCTGGTCAAGCGCGATACCACTCGTTGACTTGTCCGGCGCCACTTCACCGGTCCATCCATCGGCGCCAACATCTGGTTTTTCGGGGGCTGCAGCGTCCGGCTTCGCGGCTGGAGCAGGGGCGTCGGCGGGCGCGGGGGTCGTAGCAGGAGCTGGAGCGGGTGCTGCAGGGGCAGCAGCAGGAGCTGCTGGAGCGGCAGCTTTGTCCTCGGCGGCGTCGACGCCTGCCGACAGCATGGCAACTGTCAAACCAGCCGCGTAAACGACAATTCGGCCGAATCCTGTCACGTTCCGTCTCATTCATCCCCCAAGGATCGATTTTTTCGGCCTGCGCGCAATTCTGCCCCGCCCGCATGCACTTATGGTGTCGGCGAACATTGCGACAAGAAGTTGGCGATGGGCACCCCGCATGTGCAGCAAATAGGGGAAGGATAGCGCAAGAGCAAGCAGCACGGCGTCGCTGACCGGCGGTAAGGCTCGCTTGTTGCGGTTTACGCGCAGGACCTAAGCGGCGTCGGCGTTGCTGCCACTCGCCAGGATTTCCCGCTTGCCCACGCTATTGGCAGGAGAAATGAGGCCCTCTCGTTCCATGCGCTCGACTAAGTCTGCAGCCCGGTTGTACCCGATCTGCAAGCGGCGCTGGATGTAGCTGGTTGACGCCTTGCGGTCGCGCAAAACGATTGCCACAGCCCGGTCGTAGAGATCGTCGCTGCTGGATTCGCGTTCCCCGGCCGGAATTTCTGAAGGGTTGGGTCCGTCGAGAATACCTTCGATGTATTGGGGGCCGCCCTGCTGACGCAAAGCATCCGCAATCGCCTCGACTTCATCGTCGGCAACAAACGCGCCATGCACGCGCACGATTTGGCCGGCCCCGCTTGAATACAGCATGTCGCCAAGCCCTAAGAGCTGCTCTGCACCTTGCTCGTTCAAAATTGTGCGGCTGTCGATCTTCGAGGTGACCTTGAATGAAATGCGGGTTGGAAAGTTCGCCTTGATCGTTCCAGTGATGACATCGACAGACGGGCGCTGCGTTGCCATGATGAGATGAATGCCGGCAGCGCGCGCCATCTGGGCCAAGCGCTGCACGGCCGCTTCGACTTCTTTTCCGGCGACACACATCAAGTCAGCGAATTCATCGACCACAATGACGATGCGCGCCATCGGCTCAAGATCCATTTTCTGCTTTTCGAACATCGCCTGGCCCGATTTATCAAATCCCGTTTGCACCGTGCGCGACAGCAATTCGCCGCGCTTTTGCGCATTGCGCACGCGATTGTTGAACACGTCGATGTTGCGCACCGAAAGCGTCGACATACGCTTATAGCGCTCTTCCATTTCGGCGACGGCCCAGTTCAAGGCCACGACCGCCTTGTGCGGATCGGTGACAACGGGCGTCAGAAGATGCGGAATACCGTTATAAACCGACAATTCCAGCATCTTCGGGTCGATCATCAGGAAGCGGCACTCGTTGGGCGAGTGCCTGTAGAGCAATGACAAGATGAAGGCGTTGACGCCAACCGACTTGCCCGACCCTGTCGTACCGGCGACGAGGAGATGGGGCATGCGCGCAAGATCGGCAACCACCGGCTCGCCGCCAATCGACTTGCCAAGTGTGATCGGCAAAATGGCATCACTGGATTTGTAAGCGTCCGATTCAAGCATTTCACGCAGCAAAACAGACTCGCGCCGCATGTTCGGAAGTTCGAGGCCGATCGCGTTGCGGCCCGGAACCACGGCCGCGCGCACGCTGACGACGCTCATCGAGCGGGCGATGTCGTCGGCGAGGCCGATCACGCGCGATGATTTTGTACCGCGCGCGGGTTCCAATTCGTAGAGTGTGACCACCGGACCGGGTTTAATGTCTTTGACTTCGCCTTTGACGCCGAAATCGTTGAGCACGTCTTCAAGCAGCCGCGCGTTGCCGCGCATCACGGTTTGCGACAGTTCGGGTCCGGGCTTGGCAGCAGACGCGCGTTTCAGAAGATTGAGCGACGGGCGTTTCCACTGACGCTGCCCTTCGCCCTTCCGGCGCGAAATGCTGGCGAGATAGCCATTCGGCTCTGCTGCTGGTTCGGAATCCAAAACGTGATCGGTGCCGGTTTCGATTGACGCCGGCGCGAACCGGCGGGCAATCGCCTGACTGGCGGCGTCCGTGCTGGCATCGAAAGCGCCGCCGCGGAAGATGGGCGGTTGCACGTGTGAACTCGACGCCGTCTCCGGAATCGAAAGCGAAGACTCGTGTACAAAATCCGGCGCAGCCGCGTCGAGGTGCGGCGTCCCGAAATCCCAGGCTGGCGAAAGAGCGCGTGGCGCGGGTGACGGCATGTCCGCGGCCCGCTGGGTCAAATGACTGCCGATCGGCGTCGCTTGCGTCCAGACCCAAGGCTGAGAGGGCCAGGCGGCTCCGCCTGCAGATGGAACCGCGAGATCGGCCGCGGCACCGAATGGACTTTTGCTCGCCGTATTCGCCGCTTTGGACTGAGCAGGTGCCTGACGTGATTTGCGCCAGCGTTCCAGCAATGACGGCTGAGGGGCTTCCTCTTGTGCGTCGATATCGTCCGGAGCCCGGCTGTGAGCTGCTGCCTTGCGCGCTTTAAGAGTTTCGTTGATCCAGGCCTCAATATCCAACCCAACGCTCTTGGCTGTTGAAGCAATGGCGCCAAGAATGAGAACCAGCCCCGCCGCCATATCGGCCCGGTCGGCGTTGATGAAGGAAAGGAGATTGGCGACGAGCTTGAATAGGCCATCACCGATGGCACCACCGAATCCGTGGTGCAGCGGCCACGCGCCGAAAATGGGCAGCGACGACATAGCTCCGGCAATGGCCAGAACGGATAATGGATAGAAGCCAAGCTTGGTACGGCCAAGCGCGAGGCGCCGTTCGGAAACAAGCTCAGCACTCCAGAACATTGGCGCGAGGAGCGCGAGGACAGCGGCAAGCCCGAACGTCTGCAACAGGAGATCCGAGACGATAGCGCCGAGGGGGCCGAGAATATTGCGCGGCACGTTGGCTGTGGCGTGGGTCAGGCTCGGATCGAGAACGGACCAGGACGCGAGGCTCGCCCACAAAAGCGTCAGTCCCACGAGAAGCGTAACGCCTCCCATGCGGCTCAACCAGCCCAAGAGCCGGTCCTCCAACGACTGCGGCAGCAGCCTCTGAGGATCAATGCCACGTGTGTTTAGCGACATCAGCGCAAACGATCCGCTACGCGAAAACCCTAGTCATGCGTTCGAGCGCTTCCCGGATCGTCGCGGGATCGTGGACCAAAGCAACGCGGACGAAATTCGCGCCAGGATTGGTTCCGTCACGGCCGGTCTGGGCCAGAAAGCTACCTGGTATGACCTTGACGCCCATACGTTTCCATAAGGTTACCGAGGCATGACGATCGCCGCCAAATTGGCTCATATCGAGCCAAAGATAGAAGCCGCCGGCCGGGCGCTCATAGCCGTAGCGTGTGCCTAGTATTTCGTCCGCAACAGCGAATTTTAGGTTGTAAGCGGCGCGTGCCGTCTCGACGTGCGCGTCGTCGGCCCAGGCTGCGGCAGATGCGTGTTGCACGGGCCCCGGCACCTGCGGCGCACACATGTTGCGGATCTCGGCGTAGCTTTCGATGAACTCCGCGTCGCCCGCGCAAAACCCGGAACGCAGGCCCGGCAGGTTCGAGCGCTTGGAGAGCGAATTGAAGACGACGAGATTTTTGAAGCGCTCGGGCGTTGCGGCGGCCACTTCGAGACCGCCCGTTGGCGCGGCGCCCGTGTAGATTTCGGAGTAGCACTCGTCGAGGAAGAGCATGAAGCCGTGCGCGCGGGCAAGGCTGAGTGCTTTCAGGAAATAGCCTCGGCTGGCAACGGCGCCTTGCGGGTTGGCGGGCGAACAGATGAAAAGCGCTGTTGTCCGCGCCATGAGATCTGCATCGCGCGCGATGTCATCGAGGTCGGGGAGAAAGCCTGTCTCTTTCGTCGCGTTGAGGAAAATTGGCTCCGCGCCGACACCGAGGGCGCCACCGAGATAGGCCGAGTAATAGGGATTGCACATCAGGATGGCGGGACGGCCCTTCACGTGCTTGCGGCCTACGGCTGGGAGGCAGGCGTAGAACAAGCCTTCGCGCGAACCATTCAGAGCGAGGATTTCACGTGCCGGATCGACACCACCGGGTATCGCGTAACGGCGCGAGAGCCAGTTCGAGATCGCTAACTTCAGTTCATCGCTGCCGCGTATCGGCGGATATTTTCCGTAAAGTGCTGATGCCTCGTTGAGCTTCGCCACAATGAAATCTGGCATGGCTTCGCGCGGTTCGCCGATGGTGAGTTCAATCGGTTTTGGGTGGCCTGGCTCGATACCGTCGAGCAGGCGCCTGAGCTGCGTGAACGGCGAAAGAATATCGCCGGAGGTGAGGCTGTGGAGGGATGGGGAAGGGGGCATTGGCAACTGGGCTCGCTGATTTTTTCCTCAAAAGGCGCAATCTTGCCAACAATTCCAACTCCCTATCGGTGGAGCTAGATGCTATTGACAGAACGAATCAGGAACACTACTGTATGTGAGGAGTCCATTAGGTGACTTGAGTTCAAAGTTGCTGCCTCCACATTGAAGCTGAGGTCACAACCCGTAAGTCTCAACTCAAACTGATTCGCGATTATCTATGTCTGGATATTTCAGATGGCTGAACGGCACAAAGCACCGACGTTCAACCATGATCCGCATAAGCAGCGGATCATGGAGGCCTTGCTATACCTGATTGCAGAGGCGGATAATCGCAAGATTGGCGTCACTCAATATTCGCTTGTTAAGTCTCTTTTTCTCGCAGACAAAGCACATCTCAACAAGTTTGGCCGCCCCATCACTTTTGACAATTACGTGGCGATGAATCACGGCCCGGTGCCTAGCTTTGCTTACAATCTGCTGAAGAACGAAGTTGATCTCAAAGATGTGTATGGGGAAAATGGGCCTCTTTGGGAAAAAAGGCCCGCGCCAGAAATCAGTGAAAGCGCACACCGCTTCACCAATGTGAAAAGATATGCCAATTTGGACGTCTTGTCTGAATCTGACATAGAAGCTCTTTCACAAAGTCTCACGGTTGTGACTAGCTTGAGCTTTGCGCAGCTAAGGAAGCTGACACACGGCGATGCTGCCTATATTGATGCGTGGAACGACGAGTCTGACAAGAAAAGCTTCCCTATGAGCTACGCCCTAATTTTCGACACGCCTGACTACGATCAAGCTGAAAGCATAGCATTGGCTTCGAAGTGCTCCTGAATGTTTTCGGTGGGCGAGATTGTTCAAATTTTTTCGCCAATTGCGAGCAAGAAAAAATTTCATGTCTGCGTCTGTTGCGCTAACGAGCATGGCGTTGAGAGGTTTCTGTTCATAAATTCCGGTACCGGCTATGAAGCCGACGTCGTGGTCGATGAAAAACAGATCCCATGCCTCCCTGAGAGCCCTACAGGCCAAAGTGTAATTCGCTGCTCGATGATAGTTCGGTATTCTGAGACTCAGCTAAAAAAATTTGGTGCACGGAAGTTAGGCGACATGGATATCGAGGTGCTTAAGCTGGTAATCGACAAGGTGCGGGTAACAAGGGCGCTGAGCAAAGCGGAACGCTCACCAATCGTCGAAAGTCTTGAGAAATTTCTTGAGCAATCACGCATCTCATAACGAGTAACGAGCTAAACCCTTCTCTCGACCATCAGCTTTTTCAGCTCCGCAATCGCCTTCGCGGGCGACAATCCCTTGGGGCAGGCTTTCGCGCAGTTCATGATGGTGTGGCAGCGATAGAGCCGGAACGGGTCTTCGAGATTATCGAGCCTGTCGCCTGTTGCCTCGTCGCGGCTATCGATCACCCAGCGATAGGCCTGCAGCAGCGTGGCGGGGCCGAGATAACGATCGGAATTCCACCAGTAGCTCGGGCACGACGTCGAGCAGCACGCGCACATAATGCATTCGTAAAGCCCGTCGAGCTTTTCGCGATCTTCTCTGCTTTGCTTCCATTCCTTGGGCGGGGCGGCGGTATCGGTCTTGAGCCACGGCTCGATGGAGCGATGTTGCGCGTAGAAATTAGTCATATCGGGCACAAGGTCTTTGATGACCTCCATGTGCGGCAGGGGATAGATCTTCACGGCATCCTTCACTTCGTCGCAGCCCTTGAGACATGCGAGCGTGTTGGTGCCGTCGATGTTCATGGCGCACGAGCCGCAGATGCCTTCGCGGCACGAGCGGCGGAAGGTCAGCGTCGGATCGATCTCGCTTTTGATTTTGATGAGGGCGTCGAGCACCATCGGCCCGCACTGGTCCTGATTGACAAAGTAGGTGT
>JANOKZ010000085.1:0-1998 GCA_031419515.1 Hyphomicrobium sp. | reverse complement strand
CAAAGAATGGCGATAGCGCCCGCACTCATCTCGGATTTGGCGCCAATCGCGCGCGCGAGACCGCCACCAGCACCGGCAACTGCTTTCAAAAATCGCGCAGGAAGGGCCGGCGGCGAACCTTCACGCCCCAGCCAGCGCCAGTGATAGGTGAAAAACTCGCGCGTCGTGCATCCGCCGTTCGCAAGAATAAAGATCTCGCCAGCGGCCTGTGGGTGCTCGCCCGCGAGAATGGTTCCGGCCACCAGATCGTCAACGTGGATCGGACTGAAATGACCTTGCCCGTCGTTCGGCAGCATAAACTGGCGTGCCTTGATCAACTTGAGCGGTTCGCGGACCCAGGCTGAGTCGGCGCCGTAAACGTCGCTCGGGCGAACGATCGTGACCTCAATCTTCCCAGACGCGTGCGCGGCGAGCGAGGCGTGCTCGGCTGCAATCTTGCTATCGGTGTAGGTATTGCCGTTTGGCATGAGCGGCCAGGTTTCGTCCGCGCCGTCGTCGCTCTCGAAGCCCATTGCGGCAACGGACGAGACATACACGAAGCGCTTGACGCCGCGCGACGCCGCCTCGTTCAAAAGCCGCTGCGTGCCTTTGACGTTGATCGTCCAGGCAACGTACCGCTCTCCGACAAGCGAGACCACCGCCGCAGTGTGGTAGACGAGGTCGCATCCATCCATGTGATGCGCCCAGGAGCTGGGATCACTCACGTCGCCCGCGATAACGCCGGGCTCTCCGTTTGGATTCCGCGCGACGCCGATGACCTCTACACCGCGCTTGGCGTAGGCGGCGATGATCTCCTTGCCGATGAAGCCGGTGCCGCCGGTCACGAGAATTTTCTTTGGCGTCATTAGTAGAGCCTCTCGGGAGTCGTAGGTTGGGTTAGCACCGGCCAGGATTTTTACGTTGGGATGACACATTTAATCCGGTGCGTAACCCAACAAAACTAACGGCAAAAGGCGTTGGGTTACAGGCGCCCGAGGCCGAAAGTCATAAAAAGAAAATCCGGCAGGGCGCCCTAACCCAACCTACATGCGGCCATTCAACCGGAAATCGATGATACGCAAGGCCTCGGCAAATGCCTGATCGGCATTGAGTTCGGTTGTGTCGAGTTCGATTGCGTCCTTGGCCGGCCAGAGAGGCGCAATATCGCGGCCCATATCGCGGCCGTCGCGCCGGTGGATGTCGGCTAGCACCGTTTCGAATTCGACTTTGTCGCCGCGCACTTCCAGTTCCTTGTGGCGGCGGCGCGCGCGCACTTCGGGGGTCGCCGAAACGTAGATCTTGACGTCTGCGCCGGGGCAGACGACCGTACCGATATCGCGGCCGTCGAGAACGGCGCCGAATTTGGCTTTGGCGTAATTGCGCTGATAGTCGAGAAGGGCGGCACGGACCTCGGGGATCTTGGCGACAACGGAGGCGGCGTCTCCGGCTTCTGGTCCGCGAAGCGCTGGATCGTTGAAGGTCGCTGGATCGAGGGCTTTGGCGCAGGCGACCGCTGTGACAGCGTGCTCGAGCTTTCCGCCGCGCGCAATCACGTCGCGTGCAACTGCGCGATACAGGAGACCTGTATCGAGGCAGGGAATGCGGAAGTGATCGGCGATGCGCCGCGCAAGCGTGCCCTTGCCGGAGGCGGCCGGGCCGTCGATAGCGATGACCACACCGGGGCGGCCAAGGCGCGGCGTTTCCCCAAGGGCGCGGGCGAGCGTGCCGCTGAGGCCGAAGCCAAACGCTGCGGCCAGGAGCAAGAGCCCGAGCCCGAATGCGCAGATGACAGCGACCCAGATCGACTGCTTCATCGGATCGGCTTCGACACCGAGCGGTGCATTTAGGTTGAACATAAAAAAGGCGCCAGCCGCGATAGCGCTCGTCAGCAACAGACCCAGCGCCGCCACCAGAAGTTTGCCAAACAGGTGATTGAAGCGGGTGGCGTCTTGCGTCGCCTGCCACCAGCCGAAGAGCGTGGCGAGAAGTGTCAGGCCATAGACGACGAGGCTTGACGGC
>JANOKZ010000084.1:0-13237 GCA_031419515.1 Hyphomicrobium sp. | reverse complement strand
GAAGCCTCCTGTAGCCGGTCACACAACAAGCGGGGCCGAAGACGCACGGCGCAAAACCCGGCACGACTGGCAACCCTGTTTTAACCATACCTCGCGTAGGCTGCCCCCGTGTTCACAAGTTTTGTCAGGAATTCCCATGCGTCCCGAAGCGTTCGAAAGCGTTGAGTTGCTGTCTGCGGACGGCGAATTCCCGATCCAATCCTTACAATCTTCCGAGCGGTGGTCAGAGATCATCCGGCTGGTGCTCCTCGCGGGCCTCGCGGGCGTGATCGTGCTGCCTCAAATCGCGTTGGCCGTTTACGCACTCTTGAACCCTGAGACCCGCGCGATGATCCTTGCCCGCCCCCTGATGACGGCGGAACTCGCCGTCGCCATGGGCTTCTGGATGGGCCTTTTTGCTTGGCCGCTGCGCCGTCTGCTCGCGCGCGTCAACGGACGCCGCAGGGTTGAGATTTCGCGGTCAATCGTGGCGGTACGCGACGAAAAACTTCTCGGCACCAAGACGTGGATGGCGCCGCTCTCTGCTTATCAGGGTATCACGCATCGCGTCCGGGCCTCACTTTCAGGGTCGCGTCATGAACTCGTCTTGGTTCACCCCGATGCATCGCGGTCCGTGCTTTTGATGGTGTCCGAGTATATCTCAGAAGCAGAAATTCAGCGCTTTGCGAACCACCTTGGGCTGCCTCAAATTCCGGCACAGCAGGTCTATGGGGGCCGCCGTCCGGCGAAATTGCACGATCAGCATCGCCCAGCGCCCACCTCAATGCCCTTCCCAATGCCCAACCCCAAGACCATCGCGCAGGCGGCTTAAGGTTGGCATTTTTTTGACGAGATTGGGGTGCCTCTTGCGGATGGGCGCCCTAGAGTGCAGAAGGCTTAAAGTTGCAGAGACTTGTCTTAGCCAGGACACGGCAAAGGCACGGCCAGGGCACGCTAGGACAATACGCGCAGACATGATGGCCAAACGCGTTGGCCGAGTTTGGAGTGAAACGTCACCATGTTGTTTGGATTAAAAATGACGCAGGCCGCCGCGATCCGCTGGATTAGGGGCCTGCCCGCAATCATATTTGCACTCTTTTTGTCTTCAGCCAGCGCGTACGCCGAAGCGCCGGCGACCTACATGCAGCGCGTCTCGAACGAGTTGATGGCCGCGCAGCGGTCGGGCTCGTCGGCGGCATTTCAGAACGTGCTGCGCAAGCACATGGATGTGCCCTCGATCGGCTTGACGGCACTTGGCGAACACGCACGCACCCTGCCCAAGACCGAGCGCCCCGCCTATTATAACGGCATGATCAAGTTCATCTCGAACTATGCCGCGAAGGAAGCTCCTAAATACCCCGTCGCCAAAGCCATTGTCACCGGCCAAGGCGAGGAAACAGCCGGTGGGGCAAGCGTCGATACCACCATCACATTGAAGACGGGCGAGACCTATGACATTCGCTGGAAGCTCGTTCGTTCGGGGCAATCGTTCAAAGTGCGCGACGCGCAGGTCGTCGGATTCTGGATGACATCGTTCCTGGACAACCTGTTCCAGAACTACATCACGGAGAACGGCAACAATCCGCGCGCACTGGTGATGGCGCTGAACAGGTAGAGTGCGTCACGTGCGTTCGGCGCGTTACTTCACGTCCCGCACCACGCGGAAGCCTACGCCCCAGTCCGGCTTATCGATTGCCAATGGGCGGCGCGCGGAAAAACGCTTGTGCCCATCGCCTTCGCCCGGCCTCGCACCCTTGAGCACCAGTTCGCGGCAGAACAGCGCGGTGGCGTTCCAGATGCCAAACTCGTTTCCGGCTGAGGGGATATAGGGCATCCAGCAGTCCGTCGTGATTTCGGCCAGATCGCGGCCGATACCATCGAGGGGCGCAGCAATCATATCTTCACCGGTTTGCGCCAACACCGTCACGCCGGCTGTGCGGGCGGCATACTCCCACTCAACTGCTGTCGGTATGCGAAAGCGCCGGCCGGTGCGCTGCGTAAGCCAGGCGGCATAACGCTCCGCCTCTGCGGGATAAAGGCAGGTTGCGGATTCTGTGACTTGATGACCTGGGGTACCTGGGGGACTTGCGCACGTTGGCGTGGCCATAGCCGTTTCAGCGCGAAATGCCGCCAAATCGGCGGCCGAAATCGGGTTGCGGCTGATGGCAAATCCAGGCCAGAAGCGCACCGGCCGTTGCGGCCGTTCGGCGGCTGTTGCGGCGGCGTCGGTTTCGCTGGCCCCGATGACTTGCGTGCCGCCCGCGACGATCACCATTTCGGGACATGACGGGCAATCGCGCACGATATCGCCCTCGACGTCGCGCGCCGCGTTTGCTGCGTTGTGCGCTTTTCGGCCGGGCATGAGCTGATCGATGAGTGCGTCGGCGCCAGCTTGAATGCCACGATTGGCTTTTGCTACGGCCCCACGCACACCGCCGCCTGCGCCGCTCGTCACGTCGTCTTCTTCCGGTACGGGTTCGCCGTTGCCGCCATCACCAGCAGCGGCGGCTTGCCGTCCGCCGCCTCCCTGCCCGTTCGCCTCCTGATCGGCACTCTCGCGCGGCGCACGTTTTGCGGCGCGTGGCGCAAATTCCGAGGCCGCAAACACGTAACTTTGCTTGTAAACGGTGTAGCACCAGCTCCCCCCGGCGATGATCGAGAGGGCAATGGACACCACGGCCGCGGAGACAGCGGCGCGGCGTAGTGGACAAAACTCGGCGATCAGAGCCGTAACGATGGTTGCGGCATAAGCGTACAGCGCCAGCTGGTGCAAATCTGTCAGCATCCGATCATCCTCAATGGCCCTGCGGTGCAGGGCTAATCTACGGCGCCGGGTGAACGGCCGCCTGGGAATGCTCAGCAACGCGCGTGCCATCGGATGGGCGAGTTATGCCTAATGGGCCGGGCACAGCCGCTGACTTGCCGGCGTGGTGAATATCGCCGCTGGCGCTCTGACATATGCCCGCATTGTCATCTGATTGTGGGCAACGGGTATTGCGCCACATATTGGGTCACATGGGGGACACATGGCGCGTTGCCGACGTGCAACGTTCGCGGCACTTCAGCCCACGTCCGAAAAGGGCACGATTGCGGCGTTCACCCGATTGTGAGCCCGTCCGCTCGCGCCATCGTGAACCGAATTTCCTATTCAGATTAGTTTTCTATGGCCAACTTTGTGTCGGGTCCGAGCGCCGTCCGCCGCGCACTTAAGGAAGCGGACGGCAGGGTGGTCCCGCCTAAAGGAAAAGGAGTTCAATCATGAACACGATTAGCAACCTCCGACTGATGGCCTTAGCCTTCTCAATTGCTGCGGCCCCTGCACTTCTTGCAACGATGGCCTACGCGGAACAGCCCGCAACGGCCGCCGGGCAGTCAAAACAGGCGCCCACGATGACGGATGCAGAAGACCCGATGGGTGCAGATATAAAGGGCGCGGGTGCCCCGTCAGCAGGAACCCCGCCTGCTGGTGCCCCACCTAACGGCGCCCCGGCCGCTAAGCCGGACGCCGCCGCTCCAAGCAAGGGTGCAACCGGTGGTCAAGCCGCAGCACCGTCCACAAAAGACGTTGCAGTCGGTGCCGCGGTGTTCGGATCCGACGGAAAAAAGGTCGGTGAGATCAAGGGCGTGAAGTCTGAGCCTTCCGGCGGCATTCAAGAAATCCACGTCAAGACCGGCGGGTTCTTAGGGCTTGGCGGCAAGATCGTCGTTATTCCTGGGAGTAAGATCTCCAAGGGCGGCGAAGCCGTTCAGCTCGCGATGACCACTGAAGAGGTCAGCAAGATGCCGCTGTTGGCAGAGAAGCAAGGCTAGAGCATTAGCCAACGATTTGACTTCTCCACACGCGACGGCGGGCCGCAGGTTTGAACATCTTGCGGCCCGTTTTTTGTCTGAAAGCAAGCCCTCCCACATTTCCGGGAATGATTGAGGCAACCTAGGAGACTGTTTGGATGAAATTTGTAACCACCAAGAACATGACCACGAAGAACATAGCCACGAAGAACTTGGCCACGAAGAACTTGGCCGCCGCGATAGCCTTGGCATCAGCGCTCGGTCTCACTGCATTCTCAGCGATGGCTGAAACCCAGCCCGCAGCGAAACCTGCAGCACCGGCAGCTCAACCGGCAGCGAAGCAGCCAGCTGCACAACCTGCCGCCCAGACGGCCGCTCCCGCTAAACCAGCGCCCGAGGCGCCTGTCGTTGCAGCTGAACCCGCTGCCGCGCCGGAAGCCGCCGCCGCTCCGGTTGAAGATGCGCCGAATCCCGCCGCAGAAGTTGCCCCTGAAGCAGCGCCTGCCCCGCCGGCTAAAGCCGTCGAAGCACCAGCGCCTGCAAAGCCCGCAGCCGCTGCTGCCGCTCCAGCCAAATCTGATGCAGCAACAGGATCAGCCGCGCACAAGGTATCGCTCGGCTCGGTTGTCGTCGGCGCAGACGGCAAGGAGGTCGGCACCGTCAATCGCGTGCGCACGGAAGCATCCGGTAACGTCACGGAAATCCACGTCCAGACCACGAAGGCTGGTGTGATTTCCATTCCCGGCAACAAGATCGCCAGCGGCGGTCAGAACGTGAAATTGTCGCTGACCGCAGACGAAGTCAGCAAGCTTCCGGCACTCGGCGGCGATAAGGGCTGAGTCGTCACGAAATCCGAAATAAAAAAGGCCGCATCTCAACAGGGATGCGGCCTTTCGATTTTGTGACTGTCAAGTGCGGGGCACCTTAAATTTATGGCACTGGCACGTCGCTGCTTTTGGCTGACCGGCCCGTCGTCGCGTACATCGGTAGAGTTCCATTTTGGAAGGCGCGGGCATCGTAATTGCGCAGCTCCATCTCAAAGGAAAGCTGGGTTGGATGCTGTCCCTTCAAGGAACCAACTCCACCAGCACCTGCTTCGTCCAAGATCATCTTGAACTGATAGACGCCGGGTTCGGTGATCAACTGATCGGGCTTCTCGTCCGGGCTCTTGGTGTAAAAGAGAACGGTTTCGGTGCGGCTGGCTTTGCCCGCAAGTGAGATGGGCGCGAACGGCTCGTAGCTGTTGGCGCGGGTCTTCTCCATCGTCCAGCGCCCGAAGTCGGCAGCGTAGAAGCGCTTGGGTGTCTTGGTCTTCGCGCTGGTGACTTCGAGTTCAATGGACAGCACCGTGCCCGTGCGCCCGCCCTCGTTGACGAACGTGACCGGGACGGCGATCATCTCAAAGTTGGTGTTGTTGTAGGGCGAGGCATATTGGATGACGGGCGGCACAAATACGTTGATGTCCGGGCCTTTGAGCGTGCTGTCCCAGAGGCTGTAGCCGGAAAACAAAAGGGCGAGCGCGGAGACAACCGCCGTGACGTGGCCGCCGCCATGATGACTAGCGGCATCTATGGCAACTTGAGACGGCGTGTCGCCCGCGACGGTGTGTTGCGAACGGAGCTGGGACATCTTCATCGTTTTTCGTTCCCTGCAATTTGAGCCCCCGCTCTGGGCCTCAAGCAAGCAGGACGCGCGTGCTCCGTCAAGGTAAACGATTGTGCAAACCGGTTGCAGACCCAGTTTCAGGTATGCGTGTCCAAGGTCTGCGTCCGGCGGTTCGTGGCTGATCGATTGACGAGTTAACGCCTAAGCCGTCCGGCGCCCGAAGGCTTTGGATCCTGCTTCTAGGCGTGCCCGCCAAGGCGCCGCGATAGAGCCCGTCATACCGCCGCGGGGATGAAACTCCGATTTGGCGTTTGCCCCATAAGTCACCCGGGCCAAGATTACCGGCAACACCAGCAGCGACAAAAGTTCCACAAGCTGCAACGCACTGCGATTGGGACCCAATTTCAGCGGCGGCAAGTTCAATCCATAAATGCTTGCCCCAAGCCAAATGGAATACAGGACTGTGAAATAGAGCGCGATCAACATCGCCAGCAAACCGACGACGCCGCCGAGCCAAAGCCAGATGCTTGAGTCTCCATGGCGATAGAGTTTACGCAGGTCGCCCGATACCAGCGCGGCCATGACGAGAGGCGACGCGTAGAGGATGACCTTGTGCGCCGTGACCAACCAGGTATGCCCGTTCATCCAAGCAACGAGCGGCGGCGACACGACAGCGCCAAGGCCAAGAAAGAGCGCGGCAATGGCCGCCAGTGCCAGCATGATCACCAGCGCCATGGCTGCCGGGTGCATTTTGCCATTGCGTTCGTCCGTGATGGAACTGGGCGTGAAGAGACTGAGGGTGACGAGGCTCGCAAGACCAGCCATGAGGGCCGGTGGTATATTCGCGCCAACGCCAAGACCGGTTTTGGCCGGCATTACATTGCCGATCGCCGCTATAAACAGCACGCCCGGCAAAAGCGCGACTGTGACCGGAACAACGGCGGCCCTGGTCAAACGCGTTTCTTGCAAGCGCGGCAGAATGGCAAGAGCAATCGCTCCAAGATAAGCCAAGAAGATGATCGCCATCGGGGCAAACGGGGGGGCAAACGGAAACAAGGATTTGCCGGCGGCACACGCATCGGGCGCACAGGTTGCCGGGAAAGCGGTGTAGACGGCCGCCATCAGCGCAATCAAAACCAGATTGCGCAGGCCTACCTTCTGCGCGAAAGCAGCGCCGTCAATTCGAGTTGCTTCTACCATGATGTCTTGTCCGCAATCGGCCCACGGGTCCCAATCGAATGAGGCTACCCGGCGAACATTTCCAAATCATTAGGAAGTGCGAAGAATTTGTTACCAGAGCCGTTTTAACGCTCAGGCATCTTGATCTCATTGCCGTGGGGCCTGGTTGCCGTGGGGCCTGGCAGTGTCGTTCAGCGTGGCGCGCGGGAACATAATTTCAACTGAGGCGTCAAGTATTCATGGTCATGAAACTTAACCCGCGAGGGTGCTATGTTTGAACCCAGAAAAATTACGCAACGCTGCGTGATGCTTGCAGCGTTGATCTCAGGATTTATCTCGTCAACACCTGCCAACGCCCGCCGGAACTATCCCGACTACGTTCTGGCCGCGTGCAAGAAGGACTTCAAGACCTTTTGCCCGCGTTACGACATCGAGAGCACCCAGATTCGCCAGTGCATGCGCAGCGTCGCAGATCAGCTGTCGCCGCGTTGCGTTCAAGCTCTGGAGCGCAGCGGCGAGCGCCGGACGAAGTAAGCGGAGTTAGCACGAAGACGGGAAACGCGCTTACCAGTGGGGCGCCTACCAGTGACGAATGATACCCGCGATGATGAACGCGTTCGTGACGATGTAGCACAGCACGATGAGTGAGCGGATAACCGCCACCTTGTCGGCCTCGCCATCATCGGCTCCGCTTTTTTCTCCGAGTGCCTTAGCCCAAATCCGCCACATCGCTTCCCTCCAAGGTAAGTGAGGCACTTTAGGCGCGAACTTTTGATCGATTCTTGCACCGGTTTCTTTTCTTTGGGTGCTTTTGGCGTTCACGCCAATGGGGCGATCCAAGAGGCTGGCTATAGTTAACGTTGGCAGGTTATCTGTCGACAACATCGACATACGACAATATGTATGTCGACAAAAGTCTCTTTTATCGACATATTGAATAATGCCCTTCGATCCTGCCAAACCGTACAACGACCTGCCGGACCTGCCACCTCCCTTCGAAGTGGAGACGAAAGCAGTACTGAAAGCTTGCATAGAAGCGCGGGCAGAACTTGGGCGTTTGAATACCGAAGCACGGCTTTTGCCCAACCCATCGATCCTCATCAATTCGATTTCCCTCCTTGAAGCTAAAGACAGTTCCGAAATTGAGAACATCGTAACGACTGCGGACGAACTTTTCCGGCAAGCACAAATTGAAGATGCGCAGGGCGATCCGGCGACCAAGGAAGCATTGCGATACAGGACCGCACTTTTCGAAGGCTACCAGAGCCTGCGCGAGCGGCCCATTTGTACGGCCACTGCCGTTCGCATTTGCAGAACGCTCAAGGGTACAGATATCGACATTCGCAAGACGCCCGGCACAACATTAAAAAATGATAGGTCCGGTGAGATCATTTACACGCCTCCCATCGGCGAAGACCTCTTGCGCAGAAAACTTGCTAACTGGGAGCGCTTTATTCACGAAACGACAGAGATCGACCCGCTCGTGCGCCTGGCCATGCAGCATTATCAGTTTGAAGCCATCCATCCGTTTTCCGATGGCAACGGCAGAACGGGCCGCGTTCTAAACATACTGTTTCTGATCGAGCAAAAGCTACTCGATCTGCCGATAATTTATCTGAGTCGAGAAATACTGAAAACACGGAACAGTTATTACGACGGGCTATTGAAAGTGACACAGCACCAGGATTGGGAAAACTGGATTACATATGTGCTTGAACTCATCGCATGGTCGGCAGCCCGGTCGACAAATAGGGTCCTAGAAATGCGAACACTTATGTTCCACACCGAACTGCATATGCGGCGCTTTGCACCAAAGATTTTTTCCAGAGAACTCTCAGACGTCCTATTCGAACAACCCTATTGCAGGATTGGCGACCTCGTAAGAACAGGCATCGCAAAGCGGCAAACCGCATCCGCCTATTTGAAAACGCTTGTTGGCCTTGGCATTCTCCGAGAAATTAAAATTGGAACTGAAAAGCTATTTGTGCACACCAAGATGCACCAACTGTTAGCAAACCAGGAGCACATGATTACAGAATACGCGGGCAATGCCTCGGCAACGCCGAAGCTGCTTTTCCCGCCGCCCCCTACCGCTCGAACTTCTTGAACTTGATGCGGTGCGGTTCGACGGCGGCGTCGCCAAGGCGGCGCTTTTTGTCTTCTTCGTATTCGGCGAAGTTACCTTCGAACCATTCGACGTGGCTATCGCCTTCAAAGGCGAGGATGTGGGTTGCAAGCCGGTCGAGGAAGAAGCGGTCATGCGAGATGACCACAGCGCAGCCGGGGAAATCTTCCAATGCCGCTTCGAGAGATGATAAGGTTTCGGTATCGAGATCGTTGGTCGGCTCGTCGAGAAGCAGCAGGTTGCCGCCTTCTTTCAGAAGTTTCGCGAGATGCACGCGGTTGCGTTCGCCGCCCGAGAGCAGCCCGACTTTTTTCTGCTGGTCCGCACCCTTGAAGTTGTACCAGCCGCAATAGGCGCGGCTTGGAATTTCCTTTTTGCCGCCCAACAGCATCTGATCGAGACCGCCCGAGATTTCTTCCCAAACTGTTTTTTTATCGTCCAAGTGCGCGCGGCTCTGATCGACGTAAGAAATTTTCACCGTGTCGCCCAAGCGGATCGTACCGCTGTCGGGTTTTTCGACGCCCGTCAACATCTTGAACAGCGTCGTCTTGCCAGCGCCGTTCGGTCCGATCACGCCGACGATACCGCCGGGCGGCAGCTTGAAGGAAAGATCATCGATGAGCAGGCTATCGCCGAAGGCTTTCGACAACCCCTCAACTTCAATGACAACGCCGCCAAGACGCGGACCCGTCGCGATCTGGAACGTCGTTTTCGAGACTTCTTCCCGGCCAGCTTGTTCGACCAGCTTATCGTAAGCCGTTACGCGGGCCTTTGATTTAGCTTGGCGTGCTTTGGGAGACGCACGTATCCATTCGAGTTCCCTCGAGAGAGCCTTTTGCTTGCTCTCTTCCTGGGATTTCTCGACCGCTTCGCGTTTGGCGCGCTGTTCGAGCCAGCTTGAATAGTTGCCCTTGTAGGGAACGCCTTGGCCGCGATCGAGTTCGAGCGTCCATTCCGTCACGTTGTCGAGGAAGTAGCGGTCGTGCGTCACGAGGATGACGCAGCCCGTGTATTCTTTGAGATAGCGCTCGAGCCACGCCACGCTCTCCGCGTCCAAGTGGTTGGTTGGCTCGTCGAGCAGGAGAATGTCGGGCTTCGACAGCAGCAGGCGCGTAAGTGCGACGCGGCGCTTTTCGCCGCCCGAGAGTTTCTCGACGGACGAATCCCCTGGCGGACAGCGCAATGCGTCCAGCGCTTGTTCGACTTGGGTATCGAGATCCCACAGATTCTGCGCGTCGATCTGATCTTGCAGCGCCGTCATCTCGTCGGCGGTCTCGTCCGTGTAGTTGGCGGCAATTTCGTTGTAGCGATCGAGGATGGCCTTCTTTTCAGCGACCCCTTCCATGGCATTGCCGAGCACGTCTTTCGTCGAATCCAGCTCCGGCTCCTGCGAGAGATAGCCAACCTTGATGCCGTCCGCCGCGCGCGCTTCGCCCAGGAAGTCATCGATCTTGCCGGCAAAGATTTTGAGCAGCGTCGACTTACCCGCGCCGTTCAAACCGACGACGCCGATTTTGGCGCCCGGAAGGAATGAGAGCGAAATGTCTTTGAGAACCGTCTTGCCCCCCGGATAGGTCTTGGAGAGCTTGTGCATGTGATAGACGTACTGATGTGCTGCGGCCATGGAAGGCGCCTCTCCGTTTTGCATGTGAGGAGTGATTTGGCCCGCTTCTAGCCGATTGCCTGGTGCGGCTCAACGTAACTCTGGCCGGAGCTTGACTTGACAGCATTGACAGCAATGCCGTCAAAATGCTATAAAACTGCTTATGGCTGTTTTGACCATCCGAAATCTTCCTGACGAAATCCGAACGCGCCTGCGTGTCCGCGCATCAAGAAACGGCCGCAGCATGGAGGCGGAAGCCCGTGCAATTCTATCCGGAGCTGTCAATGCGCCAGCATCGGACGAGATGCCGGAAGCGCTTGCACGCCTTCAGAACTGGATCGCTCAGTCGAGCAAGAAAAAACCAAAAGCTATGGGCGGGGGTAAGATCGAATCCTTCCTCAGAGACCGGCGCCGCAGCGCCATTAAAGAAGCAATTGAAGACGGGTTCCACCCTCGAGAACTATTCCGTGGCGAGTTGGACCGTATTACGGCCGAAGCCGAATGGACACCTGAGTACATCGATCAGTTGGTCAAGCAGCATTCTTCGTGACTGTCCTCGACGCATCGGCATTGTTGGCGCTGCTGCTCAAGGAGCCAGGGCATGAGGTGGTTGCAGCCCGCCTCTCTGGCTCGCTGATCTCGGCGGTCAACTTCAGCGAGGTTTTGTCGAGGCTAGGGCGGCTGCGTATCCCGCCAAGTGAGGCAAGCCCTCGCATCGCGGAACTGGGAATAACAATCGTCGCCTTCGATAAAGCGCAAGCCATTATCGCCGCAGAAATTCGCGAAGTTGCACGGGCGGCAGGTCTTGGCTTGGCCGACTGCTGTTGTCTCGCACTGGCATTAAGCGAACAACGTCCTGTCCTGACCGCCGACCGTGCTTGGAAAGCACTTGGCTTAGAAATCGAGATAGCACTGCTGCGCTAACGGCCACAATCGTGCGCGCATCACCACGCCGGATTTCTGACGCCGGTGAAGAAATAAATGCCAAGACCGACGGTAAAGATCAGCCAGCCCCAAAGCGTATGCTCAACCCACACGGCCCAGAACGAGCGCGTCGTGTAATAGCGCCACGCGAACAACATGCCGCCTGCGAACGTGAGCGCAAACGCGATCCAATTGCGAAACAGGATATGCGCGAAGGCGAACACTGCGCCATTAGCGAGGATCATCGTCCGGCGGCGTGAAAAGAGCGTGCCGTACCGGTGAAAGAAGAAGACGCGGTAGACGAACTCCTGCGCCAGTACGGACGTGAAGGGATAGAGCACGAGCAGTTTGAGCCAACGCGTTGATGCCGTGCGGGGAAGCTCAAAGAACCGTTCGGGCATCTCAGTCGCGACCCAAGCCCCGAGCAGGCTACCAAAAATCAGAAAGACAAAAAGAATCGAGAAGAGGGTCGCGCGCGTGAAACCGGTCTTGAACTCGCGGCCGAGCTTGAACGTGGAATCGAAGAACAGCAGCGCCAGCATAATCGCAAGCACCGGCGGCAGCGCATAGTAAAGCGGCGCATCGTGATCGTAGACGACATAGCGCATCACGAGCGGCGCCAGCAAAAACAGGAGACCGAATTCGGCAATGAGGCGGAAACGGCGTGCGTCGTCCGGGCGGCGTACATCGACAGTACGCGGCAGCGTCCCGGCGGCGGCAAACTGTTTGCCAGTGAAACCTAATATCCGTGCCGGCCGCATGCCTTTTGCGTCCTCGTTCATCGTTCGTTGCGACGGCCGCCCGCTTAACGCGATCTTTGGCGTGCCATCCATCGGCCTTCGATCTCGCCCGCAATAACGCTTGCGGCGTCGACAGGTTCAAACCGCCACTCTAGCGAAATATAGTTTGTATCTGGCAAACGCCGCGTAATGCCCTTGGCTTCAAGCGCTTGATGATAGCGATCGAACTTGGCGCTGCCGCCCGTGGGATAAAAAATATAGATGGGGCGGCCGGTTGCAGCGGCTTCTCCGGCCATGTTCACACTGTCGGCGGTGACGAGAAACGCGTCCGCGTGCGCCAGAATACTTGGATAGGGATTATCGCCCGTCCCATTCCAGAACAGGCGCGGCGAGCCAAGCGTTGCTACATCGATGGCTGCAGAGAGCGCGGGCGGGGTCCGCCGCGACGGCGTGAGCATAAGTCCGGCGCCGCTTTGCGATAGACGCCTGAGAGCTGAGATAAGTCGCGCTTCATCCCCCGGCGTGTAGCGATAGTCGCCGTTGGGCCCGCCGATCAAAACGGCAATCCTGGGATGCGGCAGGCTCGCGATCTCCGCCGGAACCGCTTTGCGCAACTCTGAAAGGCGCCCGGGCGAATAGGCATGCGGCGACGTCATCGTCGTCACCACGTTCGCGCCGCGGCGCGTGTCATGCTCCGGCACCCAAAAGAGATCGGCGCTTGAGTCTCTCGTTTTCGGATCGAGCAGGATGACGGTGAACGTCTCCTCCCCGGCGAGACGCTTCAGCGCGCGAATGTAGGGTGTCGTCAACCGGCCGGTTGCAAAGGCGATCGCGGGCCACGGCGGCGCAAACGGGGAACCGGATTGGCCAAATTTTTCACGCGCCGGAACCGCCCCCCACGGCGCCAGGGCCTTGGCAATTCCACGCGGCGCCACGCGCTTGATATCAACCTTAACGCCAAGCGCTTCTGCCACGCCCAAGCATTGCACCTCGTGACCGGCCTTTCCGTCGGAGATGATCCACGCGCGCTGCCCTTCCAGAGGGCGCTCGCGGGTTTTTGGCTCGAGTGGCGGGGTAAGTGGCATGGGCCCGTTGTGACGCTCCATGAGGCCTCTGTCGAGCCCTGAAGAAATCTGACGGCGGAGAAAGAAATGCAATGCAAGACAGCGCCAGTCATTCCTGATATTACAGACGCCGTTTACTATGTGAGGTGACATGGGGTCGGACCCCTCACATGAAAATTTCCGTCAGCACTCAGATATTCCTGTGAGGGGTCTGACCCCGTTGATGAAC
>JANOKZ010000083.1:0-3622 GCA_031419515.1 Hyphomicrobium sp. | reverse complement strand
GCGGCGCTAGAGGCTGCTCAAAAGGCTAAGCTTCTCGAAGATAAAGGCGAGCGGGAACAGGCCGCCGATTGGCGGCGCATCGAAGCGGCTGTGAAGCAATCATGTGGCCCGCGCGCAAGCTGAAGAGCGCAAACCGCGCTGTACGTCTTCGCATAAAAAACAGGGCGCTTCGTGCGCCCTGTTCAGTTGGTGAGCCAAACGCCGCAAGCGGCGCCGGCCAATGTTTTCCGGCCCTGTTAATCAGGGCGACATGCGATTGAACACGCGCTCCCATAAGAACATGAGGGCGGTGTTCATGATGCCGACAACCAGGAAAGCACCTGCAATCGTTTTTGCCGAGCCATCAGGCAACCCGAAATCATCGGACGCATAGGCGACCGCCATTCCGGAAACGATACTGATGAGAGCTAGGACAGCAAATACGATTTGGACAAACTTCAGCGAACGAGCCCGTTCGCGGTCGACATGGTCCATAGGGATACCTCTACGCAGTACAAATGTTCCCAGCACCGGGACCCTAGCTTGGGTTCGCGTCGAGTAAAAGAAAATTTTAACTGTTTTTTAACTTCGGTTAACAAGGTCCGTCAGGATTTTCTTGTGCAGCGCAGGATCGTTGGGAAAATCTTCCCGAATCCACCAGGCCTCGAAGGCCCTCAGAATTTCGCCGACACGCGCACCCGGGGCCACGCCAAGGCCGAGTATATCGGCGCCACGCAACGGTAGTGCAGGGGGCTTCCAGCGCGCTGGCAGGGTAGCGCGATCCTTCCGCAGTGCATCATCCGGCGCGGCAGATGAGGCCGCCCATGCCACTAAAGAACCTCGCAGGAACACATCGGGGCCGCTGGCATAAAGCCAGGCGCGCGCGGCCTTTTCGGGCGTTTTTGGATCGTAAGCCGCGTTGGGTGTTGCCGCCTCCACAATCGCATCTGCATCCGAATTGGCGAGCCGCAGGCGCGAGGCAAGTGCGCGGGCGTTACCCGGTCCGTCGAGCGCGAGAGCGGCCAGTCTCGTCCAGCGGCCGGCGGTTAATCCGTTTGCAATTTCGATGCGGCTGAGGCGTGCGAGGCGATTGGGATGCGCCGCCCCGCCAAAGACGATATCGAGAATGCCGCCGGCTGACATCACGTCTGCAATTTCGGCAGCGCGCGGCGCGTCGAGTAGCTTCATGATTTCAGCGCCAACACGCTCAGAGGAAAGTTTTGTCAGGCCGCCCTTGAGGCTTGTGCAGGCCGCAAGCCCGACGGGATCAGGGGCGCCGCGCCCATACTGTGCAGTGAAGCGGAAAAAACGCAGGATGCGCAGATAATCTTCGCGGATACGGTGCGTGGCTTCGCCAATGAAGCGCACGCGTTGCGCCTTGAGATCGTCAAGGCCGCCAGTGGGATCATAAATGGTGCCGTCTGGCGCGGCGTAGATGGCGTTAATCGTAAAGTCGCGGCGCATCGCGTCTTCCAGCCAGTCGTCCGTGAAGGCGACAACGGCCCGGCGCCCGTCGGTTTCAACATCGCGGCGCAGCGTCGTCACTTCAAAGGCGGTGCCATCGGCGACGACGGTGACCGTGCCATGGTCAATGCCGGTTGGATGGACAGTGAGACCGGCTTTGGCGGCGATCTGCATGACCAGTTCTGGCCGCGCGGGTGTTGCCAGATCAATATCTGAAATAGGCTTTTGGAGAAGCGCGTTTCTCGTCGCGCCGCCGACAACGCGCACCTCGATTGAGGACTTGGCGAAAGCCGCAAAGATTTTGCCAAGCGCTGGAGAGTTGAGCCACGCCGCACCGGCGAGCGAGTGAAGCGGCTCTGCGTTGTTGGAGTGGCCGGTGCTCATTATACGATTGCGCCGTTATTTTCTCTTGTTGCCCGCGTTTCCGGAGTTAAGTTTTCCGTCCGAATATGAAGGCGGGGTGTACTTTTCCCTTGGGTCATGTCCGGACTTTGAGGAGAAAGCGAAGAGGGCCGCCAGCATCATCGCGGCGCCGAGCGCGAAGAGCTTAAGTAGCGGCGCGGCGCGTACAACGGTTCCCAGGCCCGGCCAATCGTTGCGAATGAACGCAATGTAGGCAAGGTACATGAGTGAGGGCAGCAGGAAGAAGAAGACGTTCTCGATGACGATACGGGTCATGTCGTGAATAGTCTCCGGTGCAGGGTCCGGATAATTCCGGCCGTAGCTCCCCAAATATAGCGGTCCTTGTAGGGCATCGCATGGAAGCGCCGGTCGGCGCCACGCCAAAATCGGCTGTCGATGCGATGATTGCGCGTATCCATGAGAAAATCGAACGGGACTTCGAAAACGTCCGCGACTTCGGATGCGTCTGGGGCGAGGGTGAAGCCGGGCTTGATGGCGGCGATGACGGGCGTAACCAGAAATCCGGTTCCCGTCCGGTAAGGTTCTATGTAGCCGAGCGGCTCAACGTAGCGGGGGTCTAGGCCGATTTCTTCGTTGGCCTCACGAAGGGCGGCTGCAAGCGGACCCTGGTCGGCGGGCTCAATTTTGCCGCCGGGGAAGGCGATCTGGCCGGGATGCTGGGCCAAGTGGGCGGTGCGCTCGGTCAGCAGAACACTCAGGGTCGCGCCACCTATGATCAGCGGAACAAGTACGGCCGCAGCCGTGAGCGGCGTGCCATCGGCTTCGCTTTCGGCATCGGGATTGAGATCGAAGTCGCTTGGGCCGCCAGTCGCGTGACTGTGCCCAAGGGGCTCAGCAAGCAGGTTTTTGGCCAAATCGGCCAAATCCTGTTCTCGCGTAAATTTAGGGTGATTTGGCAATGAATGCGGCGGCATAGGCCAAGCTTAGCATACCTTGGACGCTTAAAAATATGGGGTTCTCGCCCTGAATCACGATACGGTCAAAGTCTAAGGCGACGGTGCAGTCGATTCGGCCGGATTTGACGAAGGTTGATACGTGACAAGCGGACGGAAACTGGGCGTGCTCCAAATGGCGCTTTTTGTGATTGCGCTTGCTGGCATCGCTTTGTCTTCCATGGCGTCGGCCATGTCGACGGCCGACTTTCTGGCTTCCTTGTCGGGAAGCGAAGCCAACGCCTTCCAGGACTGGAAAGCCGCGCGCCGCACTTACGAAGGACAGCTCGACAGCTATTGGGAAAAGGTCGACGAGAAGCGCCAGGCGCGCAAGAAGAAGCGCGCGGCCAAGGTTCGCTTTGAGACCAGTGATTTCGTGATGAACTTCCCGCCGGCTTACACGGGGCCAAAACTCAGTACTGCGCTTGCCAGCAAGTATGAGAAGTTCCTTGATGAGCAGGCGAAGAGCCAGCCCACGCCGCCGAAAGAGATGGCAACGGTTCCCGACTATCTTGATGCGGCCAAGCGCGTCTACAACTTTACGCCCGAGCGATTGCCGGAAAAAGAATTCAAGCGGCGCTATGCGGAAGAGGCGCATGCCTTGGGTATGGGCAAGGACCAGGTGGTGCGTGTCTACGCCCTGGAGACCGGTGGCATCGGCACTTACGACATGCAGTCGGGCATCCACCCGATCAAGAAGACTGGACGCGCCATTTCAAGCGCGATTGGCTACGCGCAATTGTTGGATGCCAACTCTATCGACGAACTGGCGCAGCACGGTGCGATGTACGTCGCGCGGCTCAACGTCGTGCGCCAAGCCGAAG
>JANOKZ010000082.1:0-7658 GCA_031419515.1 Hyphomicrobium sp. | reverse complement strand
GATGGAAAACGACCCGAACTTGTTGTTTTGCGGGGACAATTCACGATACCTCCCGCAAAACTCCCGCAAACGCCAACCCAGCGCTTGCCCGAAAACAGTAAGGTACTGAAATGATTGGTGGGCGATGCAGGATTCGAACCTGCGACCCGCTGATTAAGAGTCAGCTGCTCTACCAACTGAGCTAATCGCCCGCCGGCCACCTGCATTGGCTGATCGATGTCGTCTTGATCAAAGCCGAGACGATGGATGGCAAAGGGGCCCGCAAGAAGTTCGGGCCCCTGGGCGAGCCTCTAGCACTGGCGCTGGGGCTTGTCCAGCCTTCTACCCGCTCGTGCTGAGTTGGTCGCGGACATGAAGCCGTTACCTACCAGAAAAGCCCAATTTCCTTGCGCCGGATGTTCTCGTCGCGATGCACGTACGCCGACATGGCGAGCCCCAATCCGATCATCAGAGTCATCATTGACGTGCCGCCATAGGAGACGAGCGGGAGCGGGATGCCGACCACGGGGACGAGGCCCGTCACCATAGCAACGTTGATGAAAACATAGACGAACAACGAGACCGTCACGCCGGCAACGAGTATGCGGCCGAAACGCGATTGGCAGCGCCACGCCATGGACATCATCATCACGAGCAGCAGCGCGTAGAGTCCGAGCAGCGCGATCAATCCGGCAAAGCCCCACTCTTCGCCAAGGATCGTTAAAATGAAATCGGTATGCTTCTCTGGCACGAAGTCGAGTTGACTTTGCGTGCCTTGCAGAAAACCCTTTCCCGATACGCCACCAGATCCTATGGCGATCTTTGACTGGGCAATGTGATAACCAGAGCCGAGCGGATCGAGTTCCGGATCGAGGAAGATTTCGATCCGGCGGCGCTGATAGTCGTGCAAGCCATTCCAAATGAGCGGCATGGCAGCGACGACGCCACCGAGACCTGCCAGGAAGTAGAAAATCGAGACGCCGGCCATAAACATGAGTGATAGCCCAAGGACGGCAAACAGGACCGCCGATCCAAGATCGGGCTGACGCACGGTTAATGCAACGGGGACGGCGATCATGACGAGCGGCACGAGGACCCATGCAGGGCGCGAAAGCCGCTCAAAGGGCAGCCACTGATAATAGCGCGCCAAAGCCCCGACGAGTGCGAGTTTCATAAACTCAGAGGGTTGAAACGTCATACCAGCGACGCCGAGCCAGCGCTTCGCGCCAAGAGCCTCGACCCCCATGACGGGGACAAGAGCGAGCGTGACGAGAGCCAGTCCATAAGCCGGATAGGCGAGGCGCAACCAGAGTTCCGGCCGCACCATGGCCATGGCGAGAACGATGGCAACGGCAATAAGAAAGCGCAGGGCATGACGTTCCGCCCAAGGCTGAAACGAACCGCCCGACACGGAATAGAGTGCCGCGGCGCCGATGGATGCAATTGCCGCAGCCGTGAGGACGACCGGCCAATGCACGCGCCAGAGTTTGTCTCCAAGACTGAGCGGTCTGACCGAACCGAATGTGTATGCCATATTCCGGCTCAACCTGGTTTTTCTCGCTGGGCGGCGGCGGGAGTGGCGCCGTCCTCTTGGGGAAGTGCGGCGTTGGATGCAGGGTCTGCTTGCAGCACGGCCTCAATGACATCGCGCACGAGAGGCGCGGCGGTCGCGCCGCCGCCGCCGCCATGTTCGACGATGGCCGATACCGCGTAGCGTGGCGCATCGGCTGGAAAGTAGGCGACGAAGAGGGCGTGGTCGCGCTCGCCCCATGGCAGATCGTCTTGTGCAGTGTCGCTCGACGCGCGGCTCACCTGCGATGTTCCTGTCTTGCCGGCAACGCGCACTTGGCCTTCGCCAAGGCTGGCATTGCTGCCTGTTCCGCCTTCTTCGTTGACGACAGCCACGAGACCGCGGCGCACGGCTTCAAGCTTTTCTTCATGCAAGGCGAGTGGCAGGAAGCCGGGTGCCGCACCTCTCCGGACGAGAGTTGGCATCACGTTTTTTCCCGTGGCCACACGCGCCATCATGACTGCAAGCTGCAAAGGCGTTGCCAGCACATAGCCCTGGCCGATGCCGGCAAGAATAGTTTCTCCTGCCAGCCATCCAGCGTTCCAGCGGCCGCGTTTCCAGTCTGCGTCGGGCACGAGGCCCGCCTTCTGCTGGAGCAATCCGCAGTCGTAAACCTGTCCGAGCCCAAGCGATCGCGCCATGTCGGCAATTGCGTCAATCCCGAGCCGCTTCGACATCTCGAAGAAATAGACGTCGCAGCTCTCGCGGAGCGCCTGATGTAAACTCATGCGTCCGTGACCCGAACGTTTCCAGCAGCGGTAGGTCTGGTCGGCAAGTTCAAAGCGGCCGTCGCAGGCGACCCGTTCGTTGACGTCGACAAGCCCTGTGTGAAGGGCCGCTAATGCTGTCACCATTTTAAACGTGGAGCCCGGAGGATATTGCCCGGCGGCCGCGCGGTCCAGCATGGGTTTGTCGTCGGCCGTGGTCAGCCGGTGCCACGTGTCGTCGGTCATTCCATCGACGATTTCACTTGGATCATATCCGGGCGTTGAGGCCATGACGACGACCTCTCCGGCCTTCAATTCGATCACAACGCAGGATGCGCGCCGCTCTTGCTGCAAGCGTTCGAGCACGCGCCGTTGCAAAGCCGTATCGATCGTAATGGTGATGTCGCTTCCGGGTTTGGGGTCGTGCATTTCGAGGTTGCGCATCATGCGCCCGCGCGCATCGACTTCGATTTTCTGAGTACCGCCCTGGCCGCGCAGTACGGCCTCCATACCGGCTTCGACACCGCTTTTGCCGACCCGCATCCCGGGCATGCGCATCAAGGGATCGTCGTCAACACCGATGCGCTCGACTCCGCCAACGTAACCAACAACATGACCAACAGCGGCGCCCTGTCGATATTTGCGTTTCCAGGCGACTTCGGTGCGCACACCGGGAAGGTATGGAGCCAAAAGGCTGATCTGCGCGACTTGGTCGAATGTCAGATCACTGGCGATGGTAATGGGCGTATTGCGGCTTTGCTTCTTGGCGCGTTTGGCAATGGCCTCGAGATCGTCCTGACGCACGGGGATTAGCCGGCGCAGCTGTTGCAAAACGCTTGGCACGTCGCCAGCCAGCGCCGGTGTAATCGAAACGCGGAACGACTCGTCGTTGTCGGCAAGGATTACGCCGCGGCGATCGAATATGCGCCCGCGCTTTGGCAGCACAACTTGAAGACTCGTGCGGTTTTCGTCAGCTTGGGGAACATAACGCCCTTCGTCGAGCACTTGGAGTTGGAAGAGGCGCCATGCGAGGGCACTGAAGCCGAACATTTGCCCGCCACTAACAAGAAGCGCGCGGCGCGAAAATTTGCGCTTGGCTTCCCGCTCCTCGCTGTCGTGATCGAACATGGTTAGGGTCTACGCATGAGGCTTGGGTTGGCGGGCGCGGCTTTGCGGCCGTCGAGCACATAGAGCAAAGGCAAAATCAGGATGGCGGCAGCGCCAGAGAGTCCTGCTCCGCGGGCAAATGCCGTCCAGTCGGCAAACTCGACAAAATACAGCGATGCGGCTGCCCAAGCAGTGAAAGAGACGGAGAGGAGAGACAGAACGAAGACACCGGTCCTGACCATGAAGCCATTGTTGCCGAAAGGCTGGCTCAGGACGCCGAACGCATAAGCCGCGAGATAAACCAGGGCCCAGTATCCGAGCGGCCCGTGTGTCAGCGTGTCAAGACCGAGACCGGCCATGAATACGAACCACTCTGGAACGAGTTCGGGCCGGCGCAGGCCCCAATAGTGAATGGCAACGACTGGGAGAAAGGGCAGAAAAAAGCGATCTTCCGAAGGCAAACCCCAGGGCAGTGCTGCTATCAGCGTTAGGAGTACGATTGATGAGAGCGGAACGATGTATTTCAGCGCTGGCATCATATCCCCCGGTTCGCGTTGCTATTGAAATGTGAGAGGGGTCCTGTCATCGCGGGCCGGTTTTCGCGTCAGTGTTCTTGGGAGCAGCCTTTGACGACTGGACGCGTGGCGCGGGCAAATTCTGCTCACCCATGATATCAAGCGCAGGATTATCGAAGAACAGCACGCTTAGGTATTCAAGTTCGTCCAGCCTGGCGCGAAGTTTGACGCGCGGCGCCGCGAGATCGCCCGTGACTTTGCCGATCCTCAGTCCACGGGGAAAAAATCCGCCCGTTCCAGACGTTGCCACGTCGTCGCCAATGGAGATTTTTGCGTCGGGCGGCAAGAAGACAAGCCTCGGCACCGATCCGTTGTCGCCAGCGAGCACGCCGCGCACACCCTTTTCGCCAACAACGACCGGGATGCGGCTGTTGAGATCGGTTGATAGAAGCACGCGGGCGGATGACTGGCCTGTTTCGACAACACGCCCAACCAGGCCATCGGCACTGACGACGGGGAAACCGGTTTTGATATTTTGCCCGGAGCCGGCATTGATCATGACGCTGCGCACGAACGCGCCGCTTGAATCGGCTATCACGCGGCTCGTTACGAAGTTTATTTTCGGCTCATCGACGACTTTTGTCAGCGCTTCGAGATCGGCAAGTTTTCGTTCAAGCTCTTTGGCGCGCCATTCCCAGCTGCTGAGTGTTTGATTTTCGCTTTTTAACCGCTGCAGTTCTTCCGTGATATCGACCTGAGCTGCGATTTGACGGCCGACGTGACGCACGGGTTCCAACGGCACCATGGCCGCCTGCAAGATTGGGCTCAGCCATTCCGCGATGCGCCAGCGCGATTGGGCAAGCGCGGTGTGGTTCAAGCGGCTCAGAAGCATCAGGCCGAGGCAGAGAAGCAAGAGGAACGGCACAATGACGCGCACGCGCCCAATGCGCACCGAGCTATCGCCCCGGCGCGTCAGGTTCAGTTTATCGTCTTTGAGGCGAACCATACGCTTACGCCAAACTCCGTCGGATCGACTACGGCTTGATGAGCAGATGCTCGCGTTCTTTGAGGTTGGCGAGAATGGCCGCCGATCCGGTGATCACGCAATTTTGCGGATGCTCCGGGATGATGCAGGGAATGCCGATTCGGCGCTCCAATTCGGTGTCCAGTTTTGCGAGGTTGGCGCCGCCGCCTGATAGCGAGATGCCACGCTCGCATATGTCTGTTGAGACTTCGGGCGGCAAATCCTCAATGGCGCGCTGAATAAATTCGGCGATTTCCTCGACGGTGTCTTCAAGTGCTTCGGCGATGTCTTGGGGGCCGAGCACGACGGTCTTGGCTTTGCCTTGGCGCAAATCCCGGCCGCGAATGAAAATCTCGGCCGTTTCGCCGTTGATGATGCGCGACGCAGATCCGGCTTCGATCTTGATGCGCTCGGCATTGGCTTCGCCGATCAGCAGTTGGTGCTTGCGGCGCACATAACGCACGATGGCTTCGTCCATGGCATTGCCCGCGCAGCGCAACGAGCGCGCCTGTACAACTCCACCCAGCGACAGTACGGCAATGTCGGTCGTGCCGCCGCCGATATCGATGACCATGGAGCCTCTGGGCTCATCGACCGGCAATCCGGCGCCAATCGCGGCTGCAACCGGCTCTTCGATCAGGAAAACTTTTCTGGCGCCCGCTGAGAGCGCGGTTTCATAAACAGCGCGGCGCTCGACGGGCGTGGCGCCGGCCGGCACACAGATGAGGATGCGCGGGCGGATAAACTCAAGCATATTCTTTGTGCGCTTGATGAACTGGCGCAGCATTTCTTCGGTCGCGACGAAATCGGCAATGACACCGTCGCGCATAGGCCGGATGGTCTCGATGCTTTCTGGTGTGCGCCCAACCATCATTTTTGCTTTGTGACCGACAGCGAGCACATCGCGGATACCGCCGCGCGAGCGGATGGCAACGACCGATGGCTCGTCGATGACAATGCCGCGCCCCGCCACATGCACAAGGGTATTGGCCGTGCCGAGATCGATGGCGATATCGTCGGAAAGTACGCTACTGACGCCGAAACCCAACATCGCTCGTAACAAGGCCCCTGTTTGCTCTATTTGCCGGGCATGACGAGCCCGGCGCTAGACACGCTGCGTGCATGTCTAAAGCAAGGCATATGCCGCATGTCCGCCGCACGGTACTTGGCTGCTTTTAGGCAGCGCGTGCGCCGGATTGCATTTGTACCAGCTCTAATCATAGCCTTAAGCCCATGAGCCGCAAATACAAATGCTATCCGGGCAGGCGCTTCGCCTGGTCTGTGACGTACGGCTGGCACAGGAGCGCGTAAAACTCAGACGCCGCGCTGGGTTTGTGCCGATTTCTGACGTTTTACGACGAGCTTGCTGAGGGCCGCGACATAAGCTCTGGCGGACGCAACCATAGTGTCGGGGTCGGCTGCCCGCCCGGTGACCACGCGGCCGTCTTCCTCGAGGCGGACGGAAACCTCTGCCTGGGCGTCGGTTCCTTCTGTCACGGCGTGCACTTGATAGAGATCGAGCCGGGCTTCGTGAGGCACCAGCATCTTAATGGCATTGAAGGTCGCGTCGACGGGGCCGTTCCCTGTGCTTTGCACGGTTTTGGCGCTGCCGGATATATCAAGCGTCAGCGTTGCCGACTGCGGGCCGACTGTTCCGGCAATGACCGTCAAGGCCAGCACCTTGATGCTATTGTGCATGTGCGCGACGCCGTCATCCACAAGCGCTTCGATGTCTTCGTCGTAGACATGCTTCTTACGGTCAGCCAAAGCCTTGAAGCGGTTGAAGGCATCTTCTAGAGCGTTGTCGCCGAGCTCGTAGCCGAGTTCCTTCAGCTTGGAGCGGAAGGCGGCTCGGCCTGAGTGTTTACCCATGACGAGCGACGATTTTCCTACCCCGACGCTTTCTGGCGTCATGATCTCGTAGGTTTCGGTGTTCTTGAGCACGCCGTCCTGGTGGATGCCGCTTTCGTGCGCAAATGCATTCCGGCCAACGATGGCCTTGTTGTACTGCACGGGGAAATTCGTCACTGCCGAGACGAGCTTTGACGCCCGCGCCAGCATCTCGGTCTTGATGCCGGTGCGATAGGGCAGCAGATCGTGGCGCGTGCGGATGGCCATGACGACTTCTTCGAGCGCGGCATTGCCAGCCCGTTCGCCCAGACCATTGATGGTGCACTCGATTTGGCGTGCGCCAGCGCGAACGCCGGCGAGCGAATTGGCAACGGCGAGGCCAAGATCGTCGTGGCAATGGGTCGAGATAATGACTTTGTCCATCCCGGGAACACGCGTTCTCAACATGGTGATGAGGTCGAAGTATTCCTCGGGCGTCGCATAGCCGACTGTGTCGGGGATATTGATCGTTGTCGCGCCGGCGCGGATAGCGGCTTCAACCACGCGGCAGAGATAGTCGTGCTCGGTGCGCGTTGCGTCCATGGCGCTCCATTCGACGTCGTCGGCATAGCTGCGTGCGCGGGTGACGGACGCGACAACGCGCTCGAACACCTGATCCTGGTCGAGC
Source organism: Hyphomicrobium sp. (assembly GCA_031419515.1). Taxonomy (GTDB): domain Bacteria; phylum Pseudomonadota; class Alphaproteobacteria; order Rhizobiales; family Hyphomicrobiaceae; genus Hyphomicrobium_B. The sequence goes on along the minus strand of JANOKZ010000082.1, from coordinate 238 downwards.
TGGAGTTGGAATTTGCGATGCAGAGGCGAGGTGCCGATGAAGGTGTGGATGCGCCCGCGTTTGGCGGGCTTGAGGGCTTCGCCCGCGCGGTCGATGACGCCGAAGCTGGCGCGCGCCAGTCCGCAAATCACCGAATTCTTGGCGAATTTGGCTATTTCGTTGACGGCTTCGAAGTCGCCGTCGGAGGCGATGGGGAAACCTGCTTCAATGACATCGACACCCATCTGGTCGAGGAGTT
>JANOKZ010000081.1:0-10758 GCA_031419515.1 Hyphomicrobium sp. | reverse complement strand
CAACAGAATATTCCGTTCGTGCATGACGCGGTTGTGTTTCAGGTTGTGCATCATCGATGTCGGGGCAGCATAAGGATTGCCTGTCAGGAACACGGCAGTGCCCGGCACGCGATGCGGCGGCTTCGCCTCCAGCTTACGCACGAGCCAATCAAGATCGGCTTCGTCGCGCTTGGTTGCCTTAGTGAGCAGCCGTGTGCCGCGCACCCAGGTGTACATGATGAGGCAGATACCGGCCGCAATACTGATCGGCACCCAGCCACCTTCAAACAACTTGAGGATATTGGCCGAGAAGAAAACCTGTTCGATCAGCAGGAACGGAATCATCAGTGCTGCCGCTTGCCACATGGGCCACTTCCAGTATTTCCAAACCACGAAGAAGGCCATCAAACTATCGATGACCATCGCCGCAGTCACGGACACGCCATACGCCGCCGCGAGGTTGGTTGAGTTTTGGAAGATAATGACGACCGTCACGACGGCGCCCCATAGCATCCAGTTGATGCGCGGCATGTAGATCTGACCGGCCATGCTTTCGGACGTGTGACGGATCTCGAAACGCGGCACGAGCCCGAGCTGAATCGCCTGCCGGGTCAGCGAAAACGCACCTGTGATCACGGCTTGGCTGGCAATGACCGTCGCGAACGTCGCGAGGATAAGCATCGGAATCAATGCCCAATCGGGATAGAGCCGGTAGAATGGATTTTCCAGCGCCGTCTCGTCGCTCATCACAAGCGCACCCTGGCCGAAGTAGTTGAGGATGAGCGCTGGAAACACGAACCAGAACCAAGCGGCTTGAATGGGCCTGCGGCCAAAATGGCCAAGATCTGCGTAAAGCGCTTCCGCGCCAGTCGCTGCCAGAAACACGAGACCCATGATCGTCAGACCAATGACCCCGTGGCGCCAAACGAATGAAACTCCATAAAACGGATTAAGGGCATTCAAGACCCGCAGATTGTCCGCAATGTGCATCAACCCGCCGATAGCAAGGACCAGAAACCAGAGCGCGGTGATGGGACCGAAAAACTTGGCAATCCGGTCCGTCCCGTGCGCCTGCATCCAAAAGAGGCCGGTGATGACGAGAATTGAGATCATCGGTATGACGTTCTTACCAAGCCCAGGCACGATTAACTTCAAACCTTCAACCGCCGACAAAACCGAAATCGCCGGTGTGATAACCGCATCGCCATAGAAAAACGCGGCGCCCGCCACACCAAGCGCGCCGAGAAGCGGAGCACTGCGTTTAGCGACCGACTGTCCGAGCGCCATGAGAGCGAATGTGCCGCCTTCGCCCTTGTTGTCGGCGCGCAGCAGGATCATCACGTATTTCGCCGTCACGATGAGGATGAGCACCCAAAGGATCAGCGACAAGACGCCAAGCGTCGCCTCGCCTACGCTCAAGCCGCGCGCGTGCGCCGCGTGGATCGCTTCTTTGAACGCGTAAAGCGGGCTCGTTCCGATGTCGCCGAAAACGACACCTATGGAGCCAAGGACCAAAGCCCAGAAGTTCTTGTCGGTATGTCCATCGCCAGTGCCAGGATCTGTGGCGTGGCTTGCGGACTGCGTCTGTGCCATTCAGGCACCTCGCCTTTTGTAAAGCTGCACTGCAGCAAAGTGGGGCGCTTCTACTCCCGGCCAAGACGCCTGGGAAGCGGCAAAATTGCACGCAATCGAAAGGATAGGGCCTTGACTTCTCAATGTCCTACCCAGCTGAGCGAGTCCGGGACCACCCACGATCCTGCGTCTCACCCGGAAAACAGGCTTGCGGGAACTCATGTGGGGGTTCTCTTGCAAAACGCGCCGCACGCACCGGCCGAAACAGTTTTGCGGATAGCGGGGTACGCAAGCCGCCAATTATAGATTGGCCAGCGGACCTACTTTCGTTTGGCCGGCCAGTTGTCGCGGATCCAGCGGGTGAGGCCGTCTTCGTTCACTATCCCTGCCGCCAGATCTTGGATGATAACCAGCGCCTGAGCCTTGTCTGGTTTGAATTCAATGCCATTCAAACGCAGGAACGCCATGAGCGCGACAAATGCAGCGCGCTTGTTACCGTCTACAAACGGATGGTTACGAGCAATTCCGAAGGCGTACGCCGCAGCGCAGGTTGCCAAATCGGCCTGCTCATATTGCCACTTATTGACGGGGCGCCCTAGCGCCGATCCCAGTACTGATTGATCGCGGATGCCAGGCGGTCCGCCAAAGCGTACAAGTTGCTTCTCGTGGGCCGCAATGACTTCCGCAAGCACCAGCCAGCGCGGCTCCGTCACTTCGCCAATGCCTCCAGCGTCTCACGATACTCGACCATGATATCATCGACGATGCCCATGGTTCGTTCGAAATCGCTATTGTCCCTGGTAACTTTGAATCCGTCTGGCGCTTCCGTCACCAGGACTTCGTCTCCTTGTTCGAGCCCGAGCCGCGCCAGCAGTTCCTTGGGCAGAATAAGCCCTGTGGAATTGCCGATCTTCTTGATCTCAAGCTTCATCGTGGCGAACCTCCCAATTCGCGTTGTACAAAATGTCTAACACAGGAGCGATGCGCTGTCAAACAAATGTTGTACAGAATAAAAAACGGTAACACATTGAAATTACTTATTTTTTAGGAATAATTCTAACCCATCGCCTCCAGCTCGTCAATCATGCCTTCGATCACTTTCAGCCCCTTGTTCCAAAACGCGGGATCGCGGGCATCAAGCCCGAAGGGGGCGAGCAGCTCGGAGTGGTGCCTGGAGCCGCCGGCTTTGAGCATGTCGAAGTATTTTGCGACAAACCCCGGGTGCGCTTCGGCGTAAAGCCCGTAGAGCGAGTTCACGAGGCAATCGCCAAACGCATAGGCGTAAACGTAGAACGGCGAATGGATGAAGTGCGGGATGTAGGTCCAGAACACTTCGTAGCCGGGCTTCAGATCGATCGCGGAGCCCAAACTCTCGCGCTGCACCTCGAGCCAGATTTCGCCAAGCTGATCCGCCGTCAACTCTCCTGCGCGCCGCGCCTCATGCACCTTACGCTCGAAGGTATAAAACGCGATCTGGCGCACGACCGTGTTGAGCATGTCCTCGACCTTAGAGGCGATCATCGCTTTCTTTTCGCGCTTGTCCTTGGTCTCGCTGAGCAGCGCCTTGAAGGTCAGCATCTCGCCGAACACGCTTGCCGTCTCGGCCAATGTTAGCGGCGTCGGCGCCAGCAGCGGGCCTTGGGCGCGCGCCAGCATCTGATGCACGCCATGCCCCAACTCATGCGCGAGCGTCATCACATCGCGGGGTTTGCCCTGATAGTTCATCATCACGTAGGGGTGCACGCTCGGCACGGTCGACGCTGAGAATGCGCCCGGCGACTTGCCGGGTTTCACGGGCGCGTCAATCCAATTCTTGTCAAAGAACTCCTTCGCTATCGACGCCATTTCAGGCGCAAAGGCGCCATAAGCGTTGAGCACGATTTTTTCCGCTTCCGGCCACTTAATCACGCGCTCGGGCTTATCGGGCAGCGGCGCGTTACGATCCCAGTGGTTGAGCTTTTCCATGCCGAGCCATTTGGCTTTCATGGCGTAATAGCGATGCGACAGACGCGGATACGCCGCACGCACACTTGAAACCAGCGCATCGACAACGGGCGCTTCAACGCGGTTGGCCAGATGCCGGCTGTCGGCCACATCCTTGAAGTGGCGCCAGCGGTCGGAGATTTCCTTGTCCTTGGCAAGCGTATTGGTGATGAGCGTGAAGAGCGGCACATTGGCGCCAAGCGTTTTCGCGAGCGCTTCGGAACCCGCCTTGCGCTTGGCCCCATCCGCGTTCGAAAGCAGGTTCAATGTTGGTTCCAGCGAGAGCGGTTCCTTCTCGCCCTCCACGTCGAACTTCAAGCTCGACATCGTTTCATTAAAAAGCCGGTTCCAGGCAGCGCGGCCGGTCTGACTCTTTTCGGTGAAAAGCGTTTCGATTCTTTCGTCCAACTGATGCGGCTTTTCTTTCAACAGATCATCGAACCAAGGCTTGTAGCGCGCGAGATCCTTGTGTTTCAGCGCAGCGGCCAAAACTGCGTCGTCGATCTGGTTCAATTCCAGCTCGAAGAAAATGAGATTGGTCGAGGTCTTGGTCAAAGATTCCGAGATGTCGCCATAAAATTTTGCGCGCGCCGGATCGGCCTGGTTCTGCGCATAGTAAAGCCCTGCGTAAGACCCAAGTTTGCCCATAACGTCCGACAGCGCTTCGTACTCTTTCACCACAACAGCGAGTTTCGCGCCGTCTTTTGCGAGTTCTGCAAGCTGGCCCTGATATCGCGCCTTCATTCGCATCGCGTCGTTACTCGCGTCCGCGATATCGTTTTGAACCTCGATGTCGTCCGGCCCCTTGTAGAGATCCGAGAGGTTCCACTCGGGCAAAGCCCCAAGATCATCGGACTTTGCAGAGGTGGCTGCCGTAGATTTGGGCGAATAGAGGGGATCGAAGCGCATCATGTGTCCTCGGGTCAGACAGGGTGTAACTTTGGCGTGTCCCTAACATGGGGCGCCAGTACTGGCAAAATAAGGGCTGCGGTGGTGGAGGGGTGGTGGACGTATCAAAGCCAATTCAGGGCCTTACGCCGCCGCGTAGGGTTATCCACAGGCTCGAGGCTGCGGTGATGGAATGAATGTCATACGGGCGCGTTATCTACTCAACTGCGCCACACGAGCTCTTAGTTTCGCGTAGGCTCTAACCGCGCATCACGCTTCGCAGTTGATTGCGTACATAATCGTCGAAGCGACAATCGATGGGTCGAACCTCAAACGGGTTCGGCCCATCAACTTTTTCAGGCCGCGCAGATCAGTATCCGCGTCCGTACCCGCGGGTTGAATCGCGCATGACGGCCAGAACGCGCTCCTGCTCGGGCGTTGAACCGCGCGCCGCCGCTTCGGCAACACCGTTCTTCGTGGCGATCAGCGGAATATCGGGTTCGCCGTGTTCGCCGACCTTGGCCATGGACCAGCGTGCAAACACGCGTGCATCGACCACGCCCTCTTCCCGCACTTCAACGGCATCGTGGCGATCGTCTTTTTCGATCACCGCGAAGAGGTTTCGAACCGCGCCTTCGTCGCCTTCCAGCGTTTGCGCGAACCAATCGTCGTACAGCAACAACGCGCCGGTTATGCCCTTGTCCGTATTCTTCCGGCGCGCGACGCTGAAAATTTTGCCAAGTTCGGTTTCCCGGTCGGCCGCTGGAACCCGGCTCCGGCTTTTGTAGATCAAGCGGAAAACGGTTTCGGACGCCTTGGGCTTTTGCTGGCTGGAAGCGGTCTCTGCAGGGGTCACGGCGCATCTCCCACGATTTTGCTTATTTGGCCTTAATACGTGTGCCGCCGAATTCAGATCACAGCTATGGGGCCCACGCCACCTTGGTTCGCACACGCCTAGTGGCCCGCGCGCCGATCTTTGTTGGCAGGCCGTTGGGAATGCTAAACAAACGCTGATTTATTGAGGCCTCTTCGGGGGTATTTTGCACGGCATCCAAGGCATGCGCGAGTTCTTCGAGCAGGCCTCGCCGGGTCGGCGCGTGCCCCACTTGCGTTTCCGGTCCGCGGACCTACCCGTTTGCTTTCCCGGCCGAGCACACGCCGCGATAGCGAAGTGAGCGAAGAGCCGGGATCGCGTCCCCTCGGTATCGCGCACATCTCGATCCACGCGATCCCGGATTGCCGCATTGTCTCGCGGCCGCTCGACGCGGCTTCCGGGAAAGCAAGCGGAGGGAGTTGCGCCGCTTGTCTTTGAGCGCCAAGGCAAAGAAACGTAGGTTGCGGTTGACGGAGCTGCGACTGTGCGCGTCCGGCCTCCCCGCGAAGGCGGGGATCGACGAAGGAGTGTCGGACGCGCCAAGCAAAGAGCAGCGAAGGAAACCCAACAACCAAGAGCCGTTCCGGGAGAGGTAACGTCGTTCCGCGCGTGAGGTTGTTGGGTCTCCTCGCCGTCGCATTCGCTCCGCTCGATCGACGCCAACCTAAGATTCTTCGCGTTGCGGGCTAGGGGCTTTGGCAGGCTACCGTTTCTTTGGCACCTTTTTTTGACTTTCAGATTTGCGCTCCCCTCGAGCATCTGAATGCCGCATGAATGCATTTATGCCTGCGACAATCATGGCTCCACCAATGACCGTTGCGGGCAGGTAGGCACCCTTTTCAATTGCGAACGCTGCGAGCGCTAAACAAGCGAACGCAAACAGAAGTGCACAAACTCGCCCAAGAACCTGATCGATAAACGGCAACGACTGCGCTCGGCTATGGAGCTTGTGCCTTTGCTTCGTTTCTCTTTCGAACTGAGCGAACAAACGTTCGGCACCGTTTGGAACAATTTCGTCGATCTGTTTAAAAACAGAAGGAGGAGGGATCGGTCCCTGCCAACTGATTTCCATGATCTCGAAGTCGCGGTCGCGTCCTGATTGTTGGGACTGTCCACTTCTCTTAAGAGCATTTACCTCAACCGGCGGCAACTTTTGATCTTTGGGCTCCGACACTTGGTCCAGCATCCTCTTCGCGATCACTCTTCGAGGCCTTTACGACCTGAACTGCGGCTCTGAAGTCATCGCCCAACGCGGTCCAATCGCTCGCCAACCCATCACCTTCCGACTGATGCGGGTATCCCGATATGTCAAATCGCCTCTCACCCAGACATGTCATTTCGACGAGCGCCATACGAAACGCATCAATGAAACCACCACCCGGAAGTGGCAACTTAACTTTGATAGGCTCAAATCTTTTCGACATGTCTCGATCTTCCTCTCGATGCCAATACTTACAAGAGGTGTCTTGATATTTATATCCTAAGTCTTCATGTATATCTAGGTGCCGGGCTAACAACTTACAACCAGCCATCTCTGCCCTCCATCGGTTGCGCCACGACTCATTGATAACTGAGTTTGGCATCTGTTGGTAAACAACTTTCTCGGGCCCGAGTTAAAGCCCCCAAATGGGCATAAGTCTGCGCAGCATCAGCCTGACTTGTATGTCGAATCCTTAATTTTGCCCCCACTACCCCAACCCGCTCATCTCTTCCTTCACGCGGGTCCGCCCGCTTGCAGCAGTCAGCAGACATCACAACACCGCATCCAGACCCTTTTTCTGAATGAGCGATAAGAGTTTCAGCGTCGCGCCGCGAGGATGTTTTTCGCCGCGCTCGATCTGGCTGATATAGGTGGTTGTGACATTCAAGCAGCGCGCGAATACCGCTTGGCTTACGCCTTCGCGCTTGCGCAGTTTTGCAATATCTTTGGCTGAAATGGGTTCGACCACGGTCAAGCAGCGCACGTCAAATTCGCGCATCGTCGTCTTGTCGACGAGACCCAGCCGGTACATGCCGCTTACACCCTCATGCACAGCTGCGGCGATTGGGTCGCGATATTTACGTTTCGGCTTCATAAGGAATCTCCATCAATTCTCCATCATCCAACAAGGTTCGCACAGCAGCTGCATCGAGCGCGAGGAGCAAGGCGCCATAGTCCGCCAAATCCTATTCGGCAGGCTCGCTGATATTGTCACGATCGCTCTTGGCGAAACCAAACAGAAATACGGCCCTGTCGCCAACGCGATAAACGATCACCGTCCGATAACCGCCTGATCGGCCCTGGCCTGCCCGGCCGATACGTTGCTTGATCAGATGCCGCCCGATATCGGCATCCACCAGTCTGCGTTCTGCGCGGGTAATTGCATCCCGAAGTGCGTCATCCTGAATTCGTTCTTTACGTTGAAACCGGCGGAAGACCTTGGTCACGAACACACGCACATCGCGCCTCCCGCCATTTCACTATCTATAACACTTAGTGTTATAGATTGCAAGCCGCGCGCGCCTACCCCAGCCCGCTCATCTCTTCCTTGACGCGGATGTCGGCGAGCATGCGGTCGAGCAGCAGCGTTGTGCGCTTGAAGAGGTCGGAGCCTTTGCGGTAATCCGCGCCCGCATAAAAATCGCAGCGCCCCGCGCGGAAGAGATCGACGCACTTTTCCAGTCCTGCGTTGGTCGCCACAGCCGTCGCGCGCTCCGGCCGGCTCGAGGAACGAGAGTCGGAGCGCGCCAGCAAAAGAGGCTCGTGCACCGCAATCGCGTGGCCGCCGTTTTTCTTCAAAAGCGCCATGCTCGGCACGTCGGTCTCGCCGTCGCCGAAGTAGATCATGTTTGAAAACGGAATGGGGCGCGCGTCCTCGCTCATATGCGAGTTGATGCTCTCCCCTAAATCCTCGATCCCCTTGTTGATGCGGAAGAGATACTGCGTCTTGCCCGTGTCGGTGATGACGCGCTTGGGAAACGGCAAATCATAGGCGTCGAACCAGTATTCGCTCGCGAACACGTTTGCGAAGTGCTTGTAGATCTTCGTGCCCTCGATGATTTCGGTGAGGCCGGACGAGACAAGGTAGTGCTTCACCGTCACGCCATCGGAACTTGCGTGTTTCGTCACGTACTTGCCAATCTCGCCAAACCACGTCTCGACACCCGGATAAAGTTCGACGTCGCGCCCTTGCGCCACGAGATCCTTGCGGTCGACGCGCAGGCCTTTCTCTTTGGCCTTCTTGTACATCAAGTGCATGTAGGTGATGAGCGGATCGGCCTGCTCGGCCTTGGCAACCCGCGTGCACTCGGCCCAGAAATCCGCCGCCTTGATGCCAAGCTTAGGGAGAAACGAATATTCCTGCATCGGTTTGGGCGACAGCGTGCCGTCAAAATCGTAGACCAGCGCGATGGTCTTTTTTGAGTAAGCGGGTTTCGCTTTTGCCTTTGCGCGACCGGTGCCGCGCACCGGCTCGGCGTCAATGCTCTTCTCTCGTGTGCCCCGCCCTGAAATCCGCTCGACCATGTCCTACTCCATCGCATTCGACTTGTAGGGGCTACCAAAGACCGATTCGGGTGCCGGGTTGAAGACGTAACGGCACGCTCTCCCCATGCGTTTCAATTGATATGGAGAAGGGCGCAGCTCTCTCACTCAATCTAAAAATGGCAAAAACAGATCACAAAAAACGCCGGAACCAAGACTTGATGTTTTCTATCGCTGCTTGCGGGAATTTCTCCCGGCGTACAGCTGACATTCAGGTTCGCCACCCTACATTGATTGTCAGTTGCCAAATGATCATGCGTATTTGAAGTGCTGCGTTTCAAACGATCAGAAAGATTTCCAATGAACAGGATTGTTCTCGCCGCCGCTGCCGTGTTGCTCTCCGCCGGCGCTGCACTCGCCAACGACCCCACGTGCAGCCAAAAGATCGAAGCGCGCGGCGTCTCGAGCCACGTTGAAGGCGGGCAAGATTTTGAACACTACAAAGGCCAAGTGCCGCCTGGCCTCGCCAAGCGCCGCGCCATTCAATCCTGGCAGCTCAAAGTCACAACTTACTGCCCGTCCTTCTCCAACAAGTGGTGGCGGGCCCGCACGGCGCAGGTTGAGTGCGATACCGGTTTGGGTCACGAACGCTGCCTTGCCCGTGCTGCGCCCGCGCGCAAGCTCTTGAGCGTTCTGTTCGATTAAGCGGGGCGCGGCGGAGCCGGTGGCCATCCCCCCTCCCCCTGTGCCGCAGGTTCCGCCGCGTTATTCTTTTGCCAAAGCAGCCTGTCACAGCCGCGTCACGAAGCGCGGCCACCCTCTCTGCAGTCAGCGATTATTTGAGCACCTAATTATTGCACGCTGGCCGCTTTGAGGCCGGCCGGAGAGCACAATCGCGCTCCGGCCGCGCCTACTTTTCTTTTTTCAGGGCTTGCAGCTCAATGCTTGCAACCGGGCCCGTGCACATGACCGGGTTTGCCGTGCGCCGGATTTTTCTTGGCCTTGGTTGCCTCCTGCCCATGATCGTGGTTGCAGCCGGGGCCGTGCACGTGGCCAGGCAAGCCATGGGCAGGGTTCTTGTCAGACGCGTGATCGTGGCTATGATCGTGGCCATGGTCATGATTGCATCCGGGACCGTGCACATGTTCGTGGTCGTCTGCTTCCGGGTCAATCAAGGCCGCGTGCAGCTTCCGCTCGACGGCGAGCGAGACTTCGCGCGCGCTGTTCTTATCTTCGGTCAGCATGGCCATGACTTCGGCGCCGATGCGCAAATCATCGACAGCGCCCAGATAGTGACGGCGCACGCGCCCTTGGCGATCATAAATCATAAGTGCGGGCGTGCCCTGCAATTGATACGCGAGCATCGTCGCTGGCATGCCGGTGCCGAGCGGCTTGTCGTAGGCGACCGGCATATCGATGCCGCTATGATCAAGAAATTTCTCGAGTTCCTCGATTGACTGCTTTTCAGGGGTCTCGAATGCGGTGTGCAGGCCAATGACCGCGACTTCCCTTTCATCGAACACGCGGCGCAGACGCATCGCTTGCGGCAGGCCCGCCTTGAGCGACCCCTGGCAAAGCATTTGAAACACAACGACGACAATAACTTTGCCGCGATAGTGCTTCAGCGAAAGCTTCTGATCGGAATTGAGCCAGCGCGACGCTGTGATTTCGGGCGGGCTTTCGGGATTGAACATGGGGTGTCCTTCGGCAGGGTGTTTGGCAGTCTTATATCACGTTCGTCGCCGGGGTCAGCCCCCGCACAAGATCGCACCGAAAGGATTTCAATCTTTCATGTGCGGGGTCTGACCCCATTCGCTAGTTGCAGACCTTGTCCTGCTTGGCGGCATCGGCCTTGGCCTGGAATTCGGGCGTACAAGGGAAACGCTCCTTGGCCGTGCAGGCCGACACGTCCCCAGTCGAGAGGATCTCGAAATAGAGTTTGCACCCGCGCATGGCGTTGAAGGCTTCGACGCAGGCGACGGGCCGGGGGCGGCGGTAT
>JANOKZ010000080.1:0-2615 GCA_031419515.1 Hyphomicrobium sp. | reverse complement strand
GACGTACATGTCGAATTCTTCGAACGAGCCTTCGTCCATGAGAAGTTCGATACGCTCGCGCGCCGTCAGCTTGCCCTTGGCGTGCTGGCTGTCGATGCGGACCTGGCCGCCACCAAGACGTGCGTTGTCGCGGCGCTTCTCAAGCTCGTCGATGATGTCTTTCATGGAGTGGTCTGACCCTGATCGGAATGTGGTTTGGGAGAGGGGTCTGATAGCATGGCTGGGGTGAAGCGCAAGCGCGGCCAATGGCTCGATTTAACCCTTTGGGCGGGCAAGTCTATTTTACTGCTGGATGGCTCGCGAAACTAAGCAGCCTGCGCCAAGCGCTTGAGGCGGGCGGCGATGTCGCTGGCCTGCAGTTCGACGGTGCCGGCGCGCGGGATTGGCTCGAAAACAATGTGGTGACCGCGCGAGGCGAGCCAGGGGAGCGTGGACGTCGCAAAATCAGCGATGGGGTCGGCGACGATGCGCCGTCCCGGGACGATGCGTTTGAGAACGCGTTCGGCGTCGTTGCGAGCGACAAAAATGTAAAGTGCTTGACACTCGATGCCGCGGCGCATGATTGGCAGCAGCAGCGGTCCCTCGTCGGCTTCAGCGAGGTAAACTTCGCCCCGCTCGCTCAACGCCGCGAGGAATGCCGTGACGGCCTCGTGCTTCAGACGCAGGATGAGGTCGGCGGGTTCGACTTCGGCTTCAACAGGATCCGCGACCCAATCGGCGCCGGCATACCCGCGTCCGGCTTTGAGACCGGGAAGAATATCGGCGGCAAAATCGGTCAGCGGGATTTCTTGCAAGCCGTCTTCGCCCGTCAGCGCGGTGGCCCAGCGCTTGGCTTCCTTCGAGCACGACCAGAAGAGTTGTACCGTCCGCCCTTCGATCTTTTGCGACGGCACGCAGGCCGTCTCTTCGTCGGCCAGAGTATAAACGCAGCCCTCCTTCACGGCGCGCTTAACGAAGCGGTCGCGTTGCGCGAGTTCCGGAATGCGGGGCGCGTAGAGGATCACGATCAAGCTCACAACGGGCGAATCACTTGGTGCAAGTGTCGCCGCGATGGGGGATGAGGGCAAGGGGCGGTTGTGTGGCCGTTCAGTCGCCACCGCCGTCTCCGCCGTCGCTATCGCTTGTATCGTCGCCGGAACGGCGTCTGAGCGTGGCATCACGCTGGTTGCCTTGTTCGCCGTAAGGGATATCCGATCCCGCCAGCCCAACCAGATCGCTAACAAGCGCCACGATTTTGGGGCGTTTGTTCCAGGGTACGGCGGCAAAGACCGTGGCGAGCACAATGACCAACACCTATTGAATAAACCGCACCCTCAGTTGGTCAGACGCACTTTTCCATGCGTTGCGACAACGGATGCCACGGCATCAGCCAAGCGGTCGATCATCTGACTCGTGCCGTCGGTCAACGTGCCGGCATGCATGTAGCGGTCCCATGCCATGACAGGGTCCCAGCCGCTGGTTGGGGCCGAATTAGGGATGAACATGGCGAGCAGCTTATTGGCCTGCGGGATGACGTTTTCATCATTCCACTTGGCTGTGAGGCCCGCGTAGTTGCGCGGCATTTCCGAAACTGGCGGGTAGTTTGGGTTTTGAAGACTTGGCCCAAACGAGGGCACTTGGGCATTCTGGTCGGTCCAAATCGCGATGACAGAGAAGACATCCGTTGCGGACCTGTTTCCATCAGCCGTCTTGACCCTATCGCCAACATAGGTCCATTTCGAGTTCATCGCCTCGTTGAGGCACTCGAGACCCGACTCCGTGTAATCGCCGCCGCCCGACTCGACTTCCGTCATCACGAAGTTGTGCAGGTCCGTGCTACGGTCGATGAGGTCATAAAAATCGGAGGCCGCACGCATCGGCACATCGTCGCCCAAGTTGCGCGCGTCTCCTGCCGGACGCGGTACGAACCCTAGCGGGAATTTATCGACACGGCCGCCTCTTGCCACACTGTACCAGCGGGCGTTGCCGCCATAATCGCGAAAGAAAATGGGTCGCGCCCGGACAGCGTCAAACTCTGGCAGGTTCCTGGATGCAAATTTGGAGTTGAGCTGCGTAAACATGGCCATCGCATTGGCTGTGACAGCATCGAGAACCGGCTGCATGGAGCCTGTCGCGTCGATGCACATGGCGATGTCGAGAACGCGTGTTCCTTCGGCGGGAGCGGCTGAGGCAAGTACCGAGACGTTAAAGTTATTGATGCCGACGAACCCGGCAAAGCGGGTCCTGACAGCGTAACGGACATCGGCCTCGTATTCGCCGCTGCTGCGATCGCGCGAAATCGTGCGGGTTACATTTCCTTCCGTTAGTCCACGCCCAGAGAGAGCCGTATCAAAATATTTCTCGGCAACCGCGATCGCTTGGCGATCACTTGCGCCAAGCAGCGAGGCGGCTGCAAGGACGGCTGAATCGGCATCGGTTTGCAAGGCAGAGCGAACGCGCTGCGCATTCGAATAGTCAATCGACAGGCCAAACAATAATACCAGTCCGCAATGAACCCGACTCACGGATTCACATTCGCGGCAAGTTGTGATTCCGTTTCTTCATCGACGTGATTCGAGGAGGGAGCCGATGCCGCCAGTGCCGCTGAACGAGGGGATGAGTTCTGCCGGATTCCG
>JANOKZ010000079.1:0-16525 GCA_031419515.1 Hyphomicrobium sp. | reverse complement strand
AGTTCAATCTGTGTGTGTCGTCACTTGTTGGCGGCTGTCTTGCGCTCTTGGATTCTCAGAACCATGGCTTCGGCATGCGGCAGAATGCGCCGGACTATTTCTGCCACCCCTTGTTCGGTCGGATGCAGGCCGTCTTGCATGACCAAGGCCGGATCGAGCACTACACCGTCAAGGAAAAACGGATAAAGCGATACCGCGTATTTAGTTGCGAGCTCTGGAAAAATTGCGTCAAAGGCTTGGACGTACTCCGGTCCCCAGTTTTGGGGTGCGCGCATGCCGGTCATAAGGACTTCGAGGCCCCTCGATTTCAGTACAGCCAGAATTTTGTCGAGATTTTCGCGCGGAATTTTAGGATCTGTGCCGCGAAGTGCATCGTTCGCGCCGAGTTCAAGGATGATTCCGTCGGCAGGGGCCTGAAGCGTCCATTCTATTCGATCCAATCCGCCGCTTGTCGTATCGCCCGAAACGCCCGCATTGACGATTTCGACCTTGTATCCTTTGGCTGCAAGGGCCACTTGCAGTTGGGCTGGAAAAGCCGCAGTGGGTGGCAGCAGGTATCCAGCGGTCAGACTATCGCCGAATGCGATGATTGTAATCTGTCCTGTTGCAGACTGACCGTTGGACTGGGCTACAACTGCGGTAGGCATTAGCCAGAGCAGTCCAATGGTCATAACGCAAGCAAGAGAATGGATGGGTGGGGTGCGGCACAGAAAGACGCGATGCGAGGTCAATTTCATGTTTCCGCCTTAGCTTCTCTTAAATAGCGCGCTTATTCAAATAGAAGCCGATCATGTGCGGGGCAAGACCTGCCTGGACAATTTGAGGATGAGACGCGGCCTTGGACAAAATCATTGTTGACTTCGAGAATGTCGATTTGACGCTGACAAGCCGCGCTGGCGCCGTGAAAATTCTGCGTGGTCTATCGCTGTCGGTGCCAGCCGGCCAGTCGGTTGCCATCGTCGGTCCATCGGGATCTGGCAAGACGTCGCTTCTCATGCTGGTCGCGGGCCTAGAGCGCGCGACCGGCGGCAAAGTCACTGTTGCAGGGCAAAACCTCAACGGTCTCAGTCAAGATCAATTGGCGCTCCTGCGGGGCGCTGAAATCGGTATTGTGTTTCAATCATTCCACCTCGTGCCGACCATGACGGCGCTTGAGAATGTTGCCCTTCCTCTTGAGCTTGCGGGCACCCCGGGTGCCTTTGACACCGCGCGCGAATTGTTGGGCGATGTGGGCCTGACCTCCCGCATCGATCATTTTCCAGCAGAACTTTCGGGCGGCGAACAGCAGCGCGTTGCCATTGCGCGCGCCTTGAGCCGGCGGCCGCGCCTCATTCTCGCCGACGAGCCCACCGGAAATCTCGATGGCAAAACCGGCCGGCAGATTGTCGATCTTCTTTTCGGCATGAAGGAGAAAACGGGTTCCACGCTCGTTCTCGTCACGCACGACGAACGATTGGCTGATTTGACCGAACGTGTTGTTCGCATGGACGACGGCAGAATTGCGAGTGACGCAATCAAGAAGCCGTCACCCGCGCGGGCGGTGGTTTGATGGTGGTTGCACCGGGACCGGGGTCAACGATTGTTGGGGCCAGCGCGCCCTGGCTTGCGCTATTCCGAATCGGCGGACGAGAACTCAGAAGCGGACTCAAAGGCTTTGAAGTTTTTATCGCCTGTCTCGCGCTTGGCGTCATGGTCATTGCTGCGGTTGGAGCGCTTGGTGATGCCTTAAGCGCCGGCTTCGACCGCCAGGGGAAAACGATCCTCGGCGGCGATCTCGCGTTCGCACGCATGCACGCCAGGGCAACGTCCGAGGAAAAGCGCGTCATCGAAGCGCTCGGCAGCACAAGCGAAACCTCAACCATGCGAACCATGGCCCGGCGCCTCGACGGCGGCGATCAGGCCCTCGTCGAACTCAAGGCGGTGGACGCCGCATATCCACTCGTTGGCAGCGTGGAGACCGAAGGCAACCAAACATTCGCCAGCGGTATGGCAGAGGGCGGCGCCGTCGCAGACGCGATGCTTCTTGAGCGGCTTGGTCTCAAACCCGGTGACCGTTTCCGGCTGGGCGAGGCTGAGGTTCAAGTCAGCGCCATTCTGAAATCGGAGCCTGACGGTGTTGCCGACCGCCTGACCTATGGCCCGCGCGTCTTTGTGTCGCTCGCAACGCTTGATAAAACAGCATTAGTGAAACCCGGGACATTGGTGCGCTGGCGCTACGCCATTGATCAGGGCGATGGTGCGACCGGAGATCGCGAAAATCTGAAGAACATTCGTGAGGGCGTCCAGAAAGCACTTCCCGAGTCGGGATTTTCCTCGCTCGACAGACATAACCCTTCCCCGCAAGTCACACGCACATTGGAGCGCTTGCGCCAGTTTCTGGTACTCATCGGCCTTGCGTCGTTGCTGATAGGCGGCGTCGGGATCGCCAATGCAGTCTCGACCTTCGTAGACAAACGCATCAAGGTCATCGCGACGCTCCGCAGCGTGGGTGCCACGGGACGGCAAATCACAACTATTTTTCTCGTGCAGATCTTGGCGATGAGCGCGCTTGGCATTGCCATAGGCTTGGCGCTTGGCGCGCTTGTACCGGGCGCCGTCGACAAGGTGATCGGGGACGCCATGCCAGTGCGTGCCGAGCTCAGTATCTCCTCTCGCAGTCTCATGATGGCAACGGCCTACGGCGCACTTGTCGCTCTGCTGTTCGCGCTGTGGCCGCTCGGCCGCGCCGAACACGTGCGTGCCAGCGTCCTGTTTCGAGATAGCATTCATTCGGCCTGGCCATGGCCGCGTAAAGGGATACTTCTGACGACGGCAGGATTGGTGCTCGCGCTTTTCGGTTTGGCGCTTTTGACGTCGGAACCCAAAACACTAGCAATGTTTGCCTTTGGCGCGCTGGTCATCATGCTGGCTATATTTACGGCGCTCGGCCACGCAGTGACAATTGGCGCGCGGCGCGTGCCGCGGCCGAAGTCACCTGAGCTGGCTTTGGCAATCAGAAACGTCGGGGCGCCGGACGGATTGACCAAGTCGGTAATTTTGTCGCTTGGAACGGGTTTGTCGCTTTTGGTCGCGGTGGGCCTCGTAAATGATTCATTGGTTGAAGAGCTGAAGGGAAGGCTGCCCAGCAATTCGCCGGACTACTTCCTGCTCGATGTGCCGAAGCAGGACTATGCGGCGCTCGCTGCCCGGGTCATTGAAAAAGTACCCGGAACCGTTTTGACCGATGCGCCAATGCTGCGCGGGCGCCTGGTCAAATTGAAGGACACGCCCGTCGAAGACCTCAAGGCGCCACCCGAAGCGCAGTGGGTCTTGAATGGCGACCGCGGCTTGAGTTATGCGAACGAAGTTCCCGAAGGTTCCAAAGTCGTCGCTGGATCTTGGTGGGATGCGGGATACAGCGGTCCGCCGCTTGTTTCCTTCGAAGCCGACTTGGCAAAGAAGCTGAACCTAGCGCTGGGCGACAAAGTCACGGTCAACGTCTTGGGCCGTAATCTGGATGCTACAATCGCTAATTTGCGGGAAGTGAAGTGGGAAAATCTGGCCATCAATTTTGTGATGGTTTTCTCGCCGAATGCCTTGCGGGCGGCCCCTCACAACCTGTTGGCGACAGTTCGCTTGCCGGCCAATACGGCCTCCGGAGTAGAGGTCGAATTGGTGCGCGATCTCGGTAAGACATTCCCGGCGGTCAGCGCAATACGAGTGCGCGACGCCATCAACCAGTTCAACAAGATCTTCGACAAGGTTATGACGGCGGTTCAGGTCGCAGGCAGTGTGACACTGGCCGCAGGTGCGCTGGTTCTTGCCGGGGCGCTGGCGACCGCGCAGCGGCGGCGCATACTCGAAGCAGTCATTTTAAAAACGATCGGTGCCCGGCGGCGCCAGATCCTCACGGCACACGCGATAGAGTACGCCCTTTTGGCGCTCGCAGCGGCGGTTGTGGCAGTGCTCTTGGGATCAATCGCTGCCTGGGCTGCCCTGACTTGGCTTCTGGATGAGACACCGTACACATTTTCGTTCGAAGCGGTGCTGCGCACGCTGGCTCTTGCTGGCGGGCTTATCGCGGTGTTTGGGGGGCTCGGCACGCTGGCCGTTCTTAGAGCGCCCCCTGTGCCCGTTTTGCGGGGACAATGAGGGGGTACAAGGGGCTTGAAAGCGCCGCAGAACACCACCATATTCGCGTTAACTCCGGCGCCAGATGCCGGTTGGAAGAGGAAAATTCGACCCATGGCTCAATCTTACAATTCACCTTCAGTCGCCCGCACTGGTGCACGGACCGGACTGGCCGTGGACGAGGGCCTGCGCTCGTTTATGGTTGGCACGTACAACTATATGGCATTGGGTGTTGCCGGTACCGCCGCGATTGTCTTGGCGCTGGTCAATAACCCCGAGCTCCTGGCAACGATTGCCACCGGCCCCATGAAGTGGGTGCTGTTTGCAGCGACGCTCGGTCTCGGGTTCTTCGCCCACAAGCTGTTCTACTCGGGTAGTGCAGTCGTCGCGCATGGTGCCTATTGGCTGTACTGCGCACTTTGGGGCGCGATGATCGCTCCGATGGTATACGTTTTCTTGGCAAAAGGAATGACTGGCGTCGTCGGTCAAGCGTTCTTCATCGCTGCGGCGACGTTCGCTGCGACCAGTCTTGTCGGCTACACGACCAAGAAGGACATGACCGGTTGGGGCGGTTTCCTCAGCATGGCATCGATCGGCATGATTATCGTCATGTTGGCGAGCTTCTTCTTCATCACCGACCCGGGTACGAGCAAGACGGTGAGCGCGCTCATCTCCGGCGTCGTCGTGCTGCTGTTCTCGGCCATTACGGCCTGGGAAACGCAGCAGATTAAGACGATGTATCTTGAGGGTGCGAGCCAGGGTGGCGAGGAGTTCATCAAGCGCTCGTCGATCTTCGGCGCCTTCATGCTCTACGGCAGCTTCGTTACGCTGTTCGTGCATATCCTCAATCTGCTCGGCATTATGAATACCGAGGATTAAGTTCGTTATTCTCTCCGAAATGAGCACCGCCAACGGCTTGGGCCCTGGATTTCGATCTGGGGCCCAACTGTATTGAAAGGTGTTAGCGGTGCGGATTCAGCTTGAAACGACTTCAATCCGGCTATCCAGCACGCTCAATACGCGCTCCAAATCGTGCCCGCGTTTCATCACCAATCCACCAGCGGCAATGACTGAGTAGGCGCCCTGCTTGCGCGCGAGTTTTAAGTCTTTCTCGACGCGATAGAGGGGCACTTCGCAGCTGCGGCGGAAAATCGAGAACACCGCCCTGTCGCGCAACATATCAATGGCGTAGTCGCGCCAAACTCCTTGCGCAACCTTGCGTCCGTAAACAGCCATTATCAAATTGAGTTCACGCCGGTCGAAGGTGGTTTTCGAACCGAAGTCAGGGACGCCGGAAAGTGGGGCGCTCTTGGATTGGCCGCCCGCTAATCTGGGGCGGAATTTTATGGGTTGAGCGTCGCTCAATGGCGCCTCCCTGTTAGCGTCGCCAGGATTGCTCCAAGTCACGTTGAATGCAAGCACTCCCTATTGCGGAGCGCAGGGACGATCCAGAACTTTACGGGCAACCAAATACCCTCACCTTGACAAAATGGGGACCTGGACCCGACGTCAATCTGCCGTATTGGGAAGCGATTATCTCAACCGTTGCCTGAAGGCCCGGCCTAGAGAACCGGCTCTGGATACTCAGCCCCCCAGCCCCCCGGGGCCAAATTTCAAAGGGCCGGACCTTCGGCAACTCTCCCTGATTACCCCCCCAAGCGCCTGGGGTCCCCATCCCGGGCGTCATGTCTTGCGAAACGGCCTGCTTCCCCAGCAGGCCGTTTTGCATTTTTGGCTGTGTATTGTTTAAATTTTGAACCCAGCAGGCACTATTCCGCGTACCCTAATGAAAAGGGAAAATGAGCCGCTGATGCAGAAATATCTGAAAGTAAAGCCGGGAAAGCCCGCCAAGCGCGGAATATCGCGCAAGCAATCCGCCAATCCGCTGTTGTTGCGCTGGACCACGCCGTTCGAGATGCCGCCGTTTGCGAATATCGAGGCCAGGCATTTCAGGCCCGCTTTAGAGACGGCGTTTCGGGAGCACCGCGCGGAAATCGCCAAGATCTCGGGAAATCCCGCAAAACCGTCGTTTGCCAACACGATTGTTGCACTTGAGAAAAGCGGGCGGCTTTTGACGCGTGTGGGCTCCGTCTTCAGTAATCTCGAAGCAACCGACTCAACGCCTGAGCTACAGGAAATCGCGCGCGAGATGTCGCCCCGGTTCGCAGCGCACGAAACTCAAATTTACCTCGACGCAAAATTTTTCCGCCGCATCGACGATCTATTCAATCGCCGTGACAAACTGAAATTGAGTGAGGAAGAACTCCGCGTACTAGAACGCCATCATTTATCGTTCGTGCGTTCGGGGGCCAGATTATCCGCCGCTGCTAAATCGCGGGTGAAGGAAATCAATGCGCGGCTCGCCAGTCTCGTCACTCAGTTCATGCAGAATGTCTTGAAGGACGAGCAGAGTTGGCACCTGCTACTGGACCACGAGAGTGAACTCTCCGGCCTTCCTGAAACGATGCGTGCGGCAGCCTCGCGTGCGGCTACCGACCTCGATCACGACGGCAAGCATGCCGTCACGTTAGCGCGCTCCAGTGTCGAGGGTTTCCTAACTTACTCAAGCCGCCGCGACCTCAGGGAGCAGGCTTTCAAGGCCTGGATTCAACGCGGCGCAAATGGCGGGGAATCCGATAATTGCCGCATCCTTGGTGAAGCCGTTCAACTGCGCAACGAACATGCCAAACTGTTAGGCTACAAGTCTTTTGCCGCGTTTTCGCTTGAAGACACGATGGCAAAGAAGCCAATAGCGGTGAACGAATTGCTGGGCGCTGTATGGTCCAAGGCCGTCGCACGCTCAATCGAGGAACGCGATGCGCTCGCCGCCGAAGCCAAGCGCGAAGGCGGCAATTTCACTATCGCACCTTGGGACTGGCGCTACTACGCGGAGAAAGTGCGCAAGGCGCGATTTGATCTCGATGAGGCCGAGGTGCGGCCCTATCTCAAACTCGATTCCATGATCGACGCGGCCTTCGATTGCGCTACGAGGTTATTTGGACTGACATTCAAAGAATTGAGCGATGTTCCGCGCTATCATCCAGATGTGCGCGTCTGGGAAGTCAAAAACAAATCCGGCCAGCACGTTGGTATGTTTGTCGGAGATTACTTTGCTCGTGCCTCAAAGCGTTCCGGCGCTTGGATGTCGAGTTTCCGGTCTCAACACAATCTCGGCAAGGGGCAGCGGCCGATAATCATCAATGTGCTGAATTGCGCGAAAGTTGCGGATGGCGAACCTGCTTTGCTGTCCTTTGACGATGCGCGAACGCTGTTCCACGAATTTGGTCATGGCTTACATGGATTACTGTCGGACGTGACGTTTCCCTCAATCGCCGGCACTGCGGTCTCGACCGATTTTGTCGAGTTACCCTCCCAGCTCTACGAGCATTGGTTATCGGCGCCGGAAGTTCTGGAGCGATATGCGATCCACTACAAGACAGGAAAGCCGATGCCAGAAATGCTGCGCAAGCGGTTGATAGCGGCGCGGAATTTTAATCAGGGCTTTGCGACCGTTGAGTACACAGCGTCAGCGCTGGTTGATATGGCGCTCTACGCCCTTGAGGACCCGTCGCGTCTCGATATTGGAACATTCGAGAAAGAAACGCTCAGTAGCATTGGAATGCCGGCGGAAATCACGATGCGTCACCGCTTGCCGCATTTCATGCACATCATGGGCGGGTATGCTGCGGGCTATTACAGCTATCTCTGGTCCGAAGTGATGGACGCGGATGCTTTCGCGGCTTTTGAAGAAACAGGTGACGTGTTCCACGCCAAAACAGCCAAGCGGCTCGCCGAATTCGTATATTCAGCCGGCAATCGCCGCGATCCGCACGAGGCCTATGTTGCGTTTCGCGGGCGGGCGCCGAAGATCGAAGGGCTGCTCAAAAAGCGCGGATTGGCCGCATAGATAAAGTTAGGTTCGGGCGGCGGCGCGGCAGGTTACCGGAGAGCGGATTACCAAAGTCCAGCCCAGGCCGCACCAATGATGGGACCGGCTTTGCCTTCTTGAACCAAGACAACAGACTTCTGCGTTGCGGCCTGCATCACAGCCGATCTTGGAATTTGGATCATCAGCGGCTTTCCCTTCCAAAGTCCGATTGGGGTCAGTTCGCGCACGATATTGGTGTAAATCAGTGCTTGGCCAGCGTTCTCCCCCTTCTGGATATCGACCGTTCCAGACATCTGAACGGCCGCGAGCCAGATCGTGGCTTCGCGTACTTCCGTGCCGTCCGCAGCCCAACCCGCCGCAATATTGAGCGTGTTATTCTCCTGCCAGAAACGGAGTGGCACCCGGGATTGCGCAGAATTCTTGGACGTGAGGTCGATGGCACTTTCGATGTCGGCTTTCACCGCGCCGTTGGCATGTAGAATCCCGTTGACGACGATCTGCGGCGTATAAATCGCCCCATCTCCGCGCGCCTTCGCATAAGCGCGCTGGCGTTCGCTATTGCGCGGTGAGGCAAAGGTGTCCTTCCAGCCAAGATAGTCCCAATAGTCGACGGGTAGAGACAATGCGATGACTGTTGGGTCGTTGGCATAGGCCTTGAGAACGACGTCTGCTGGCGGGCAAGAGGAACACCCTTGACTGGTGAACAGCTCAAGGACGGCGCGAACAGGTGTATCGCTCGACTGCGTTACCTTCGAGCGCGTCGTCGCGTCTTGCTCGGCAAGCGCTGGCCCGGCCGCGAACCAAGTGAGACCGAAGCAAAGCACCGTAAGCGAGCGAAAACGCATTGTTGTGGTCCTGATTTGTACGGTCAACTGACTGAACCGCCGCTTGTGTTATATTATTGCGTTGCTCACAAAAAAACCAGTCACGACTGAGTGAGCCTATGAGGACTCTACGGCCGTGACTGGCAGATTATTACAATGCTTCGGCGAGAAACTAGAGAAGGAAATCGCTCTTGTAGAGGTGGACGAGACCTTTCAATTCGATCTGGAAGTCAGGACGGCAATCGCCGTTAATGTCGCCTGCAACGACCGTGCGGTCGTTAGCGGTGCCGGCCCGGTTCTCGAAGAAAACCTTCAGCGCACCGGCTGTACCGTTGAACTGGGCGGTCTGGCCAATAAAGTGGAAGGC
The DNA here is from genome assembly GCA_031419515.1 of Hyphomicrobium sp. Classification (GTDB taxonomy): domain Bacteria; phylum Pseudomonadota; class Alphaproteobacteria; order Rhizobiales; family Hyphomicrobiaceae; genus Hyphomicrobium_B. Next base: position 7,335 of record JANOKZ010000079.1, on the reverse strand, counting down.
TTGATTGCCTGGCTTTTTGCTGTTGGCGTCGATGCCGCTCAAATCGATCTTGTCGGCGCCACGCTGGAAGTCGGTAATGCAGTCGCGGTTGCCAAAGCCGATGCCGGATTCGCGGGCCGAATAGAACTCGAAGCGATCCCAACCAGTGCCACCCGTCAGTATATCCCGGCCGAGCCCGCCGACGAGGAAGTCGTCGCCAGCGCCACCGTAGAGTTTGTCGTTGCCAGCGTCGCCTCTCAGCAGATCGTCGCCCGCGTCTCCAAACAGGTGATCGTTGCCCGCTCCGCCTTCGATCAGATCGTTGCCGGTTCCGCCGTAGAGGCAATCGTCACCGGCGTTGCCGAACAGTTTGTCATTGCCATCCTCGCCAAAAACGCGGTCGTTACCATTGCCGCCGTAGACGCTGTCGATTCCGGCGCCGCCAAGCAATGTGTCGTTGGCGTCACCTCCGTCGAGAAGATCGTCACCGTCATTGCCAAAAATCAAATCGCAGCCGGCTTCGCCGCGCAAAACGTCGTGGCCGTTTCCACCGTAAATGTTGTCGTTTCCAGCGCCGCCACGTGCGAGATCGGCACCATTTCCGCCAGAAATCTTATCGTTGCCGTCGTTGCCTTCGATGGTGTCGTTACCGTCTTCGCCATCGAGGCAATCATCTCCGTTGCCGCCGTAGATGTTATCGTCCCCGGTCCCGCCGTAAATCTTGTCGTCGCCGTCGCCGCCATCGAGAGTATCGATGCCGCCACCGCCGTAAATCTGATCATTGCCGCCTTTGCCACGTACGAGATCGTCATCGTCTCCGCCGTCGAGAACATCGGCATTATCGCCGCCAGTGATCTGGTCGTTGCCTTCCGCGCCCCACACCACGTTGTGGCCGTTGCCGGCATCAATGCAGTCGTCGCCGGCGAGAGCGTTGACGATGTCGTCGCCGTCGCCGAACACGACATTGTCGTTGTAGGGAGTCAATTTAATTGGGTAACCCATGGCTCTTGGCCCTCTCTCAGACTTTTGGGGCGTACGTATAGTGCGCACGCGTCATGACTGAAGAAGGCGTAAACAGTCCCCTTAAAATTGCGAGTTTCGTTTGGGGTAGAGGTTAACGGGTATGGTTACAAACCGCGCCAGTAGTCGGCCCCGCCGCGATGCCAGAACCCGCGATGTTAGTTCGGCCGTCTGCAACCGTCCGGCTTTACGCCGCGGCAAGGTTTCTCAGCACGTAATGCAAGATGCCGCCGCTCTTGTAATATTCGAACTCGTCCAGGGTATCGATTCGGCAAAGCAACGGCACTTTAAAAATGCTGCCGTCAGGTCTAGCAATTTCAGCCTCGGCTTTTGCCCGCGGTTTGATGTTGGCGAGACCGCGAATAGTGACTAGTTCATCTCCCTTGAGGCCAAGCGTGTGCCAGCTCGTGCCCGATTCAAACGTGAAAGGTATGACGCCCATGCCGACGAGGTTCGAGCGGTGGATTCGCTCGAATGATTGGGCAATAACTGCTTTAACGCCGAGCAGATTTGTGCCCTTCGCAGCCCAGTCGCGCGAGGATCCGTTGCCATACTCGATGCCGGCGAAAACGACGAGAGGCACTTTCTCCAGAGCATAGCGTTGTGCCGCGTCGTAAATCGCCATGCGCTCGGCAGATGGCTGGTGGATTGTGAAGCCGCCTTCGACGGCGTTGCCTTTGTCGTCCTTGACCATGTAGTTCTTGATGCGAATGTTTGCGAACGTGCCGCGCATCATCACTTCGTGGTTGCCGCGCCGAGTGCCGTACTGGTTGAAGTCGGCGGACTTCACGCCGTGTTCGATCAGATATTTCCCGGCAGGCGACGCGGCCTTGATTGAGCCTGCAGGCGAGATGTGGTCGGTCGTGATCTTGTCGCCGAAGAGCGCAAGTACGCGCGCGTTTTCGATGTCGGTTATTTTGCGCGGCGTGGCCGTGATGCCGGCAAAGTACGGCGGATTCTGCACATAGGTAGATGCATCGTCCCAGCCGTACGTCAAACCCGTGCTTGACTTGATATCTTGCCAGTTCTTGTCACCCTTGAACACGTCGGCATAGCGGGACTTGAACATTTCTCGCGTGATGTTCTCGGCGATGAATTTTTGAATCTCGGTGGATGTTGGCCAGATGTCTTTGAGATAGACGGGTTTGCCGTCCTTGCCGGTTCCAAGCGGTTCCTTGGTCAGGTCTTTTTGCACCGATCCGGCTAACGCGTAAGCGACGACGAGCGGTGGAGAGCCAAGATAGTTGGCTTGCACGTCCGGACTGACGCGGCCTTCAAAATTGCGATTTCCGGATAGCACGGCCGCCGCGACGATGCCGTTGTCGTTGATGGCCTTGGAGATTTCGGATGCAAGAGGGCCGGAATTGCCGATGCAGGTGGTGCAACCGAAGCCGACAACGTTGAAGCCGAGTTTGTCGAGATAGGTTTGCAGTCCCGCCTTCTCAAGATAAGCCGCAACGACTTGCGATCCCGGCGCGAGCGATGTCTTCACCCACGGCTTCGTGGACAAGCCCTTTTGAACCGCGTTGCGCGCCAACAGTCCGGCGGCGATCAACACGCTCGGGTTTGACGTATTGGTGCAGCTTGTGATCGCCGCGATGACGACATCGCCGTGGCCGATGTCGAATGATTCGCCGTGGACAGCGGCACGCTTTTGCAACTCTCCGGGTTTCTTGTATTCCGCGTCGAGCGCGGTTGCGAAACCGGCTGCAACGCCGGAGAGCGCCACGCGTCCTTCCGGCCGCTTGGGTCCTGCGAGGGAGGGCTCAACGGTTCCGAGGTCCAATTCGAGCGTATCGGTAAAGACCGGATCGGCGGAATTTGGCTCGCGGAAAAGCCCTTGCGCCCGGCTGTAAGCTTCAACGAGTGCGATACGCTGTTCGTCGCGGCCTGAGATCATCAGATAGTTTAGAGTTTCGCCATCGACAGGGAAAAATCCGCACGTCGCGCCGTATTCGGGTGCCATGTTGGCGATTGTTGCGCGATCTGCGAGCGTCATATGGTTGAGGCCCGCGCCGTAGAATTCGACGAACTTGTTGACCACACCCTTCTTGCGCAACATTTGCGTGACCGTCAGCACGAGGTCGGTGGCTGTAACTCCTTCATTCAATTTCCCGGTCAACTTGAAGCCGATGACTTCCGGGATGAGCATGGATTGCGGCTGACCCAGCATGGCCGCTTCCGCTTCGATGCCGCCGACGCCCCAGCCCAGAACGGCGAGGCCATTGACCATCGTCGTGTGACTGTCGGTGCCTACAAGCGTATCGGGATACGCCACATCTCGCCCGTCCGCCATTTTGTTAGTCCAAACAGTCTGCGCCAGATACTCGAGATTGACTTGGTGACAAATCCCCGTGCCGGGCGGCACAACGCGGAAGTTCTCGAATGCGCCCTGGCCCCATTTCAGAAAGTTATAGCGCTCCCCATTGCGCTCGTATTCGAGCTCGACATTGCGTGCGAGTGATTTCGGCGAACCGAATTCATCGACGATGACCGAGTGATCGATCACGAGATCGACAGGCACGAGCGGATTGATCTTCTTGGGATCGCCTTTGAGCTGCTTCATGCCATCGCGCATGGCGGCTAGATCGACGACGGCGGGCACGCCGGTAAAATCCTGCATTAAGACGCGCGCTGGCCGGAAACCGATTTCGATTTCGGTCTTACCCTTGTTGTTCAACCATTCGGCCATCGCGGCGATGTCGGCTTTTTTGACCGTGCGGCCATCTTCGTGGCGCAGCAAGTTTTCAAGTAATACCTTCATGGAGAAAGGAAGCTTTGAGATGCCCTTAAGGCCGTTGGCTTCGGCAACGGGCAACGAATAGTAGACGTAGGTCTTGCCGCCGGCCATCAGGGTCTTCTGGCATTTGAAGCTGTCGAGGGAATTGGGGGTCACGGCGCTCACGGTCTAGCCTCCACCAGAAACGGGCCATATCAGATTGGCCACGAGAGATTGGACTTGGAGCTGCGCCGCCGGAGTGCCGGCGGATCGAGGGGGCTGATAACCGGACCTATGACATATGCCCGAAGCAACCCCGCCGCTTTTGCGCTAGCGGAAAATCTATGCTGCCGCTTATATAGCTCACGACGTAAGTGGAACATCCGACTTCTGGCGAGTTTGGCCTTGCGGTCAAATGCCACTGCCGCCGCCCTTATCTCCCGCCAAGGTCAAAAGCCCACGTGCAACTCATTGCCGAAAATCTCTGTGTCGAACGCGGATCGCGAACCATTATCCGCGATTTATCGCTGGTCGTGGCCAGTGGCGACGCCATCATCCTGTCAGGCGCAAATGGCGCCGGCAAGACCACGCTGTTGCGTGCGCTCGCCGGGTTTCTGCCCCCCTCGTCCGGTATAGTCAGGATTGACGGCGGCGACACTGAGAAGACGGTTGGCGAACAAGCGCACTTTGTTGGACATGCCAACGCCGTCAAAGCCAATTTGAGCGTCCGGGAGAACGTAGGATTTTGGGCACGCTATCTCGGCGGCGCGACAGAAAATCACGCCAGGGTAGAACGAGCGCTCGAACATTTCGGATTGCGCGATCTCGCGGAGTTTCCAGCGGCCTATTTGTCCGCCGGGCAAAAGCGGCGCGTTGGTCTAGCGCGACTGCTCGCGGTTGAGCGTCCGATTTGGTTGCTTGATGAACCAACCGTATCGCTTGATTTAGCGTCCACCGGACTTTTAGCGAAAGCGATTGAGCATCATGTGGAAGCTGGCGGATTGGCCATCATCGCCACGCACATTCCCCTTGGTTTGCAGCGGTCGCGGGAATTGGCGCTCGAACCGCAGGGTAGTGCCATATGAACGAGTTCTTGACACTTGTTAGCCGGGACCTGCGCCTCTCGTTGCGCGAAGGCGGCGCGATTGGCACTGCACTCGGGTTTTTCCTCGTGGTCGTCGCGTTGATGCCGCTTGGGCTCGGCCCCGATCTCAATCTGTTGTCGCGAATTGCTGCCGGGATTTTGTGGATCGCACTTCTGCTCGCGGCTCTATTATCCTTGGGCCGGGTTTTTGAAAGTGATTTCGAAGACGGCACGCTTGAGGTCTTGGCGACCGGATCGATGCCGCTTGAGCTCGTCGCGGCGGCCAAATCACTTGCGCATTGGGTTTCAACGGGAATTCCGCTGGCACTTTTGGCCCCGGTGCTGGGAATTCTCCTCAATCTCGATTTTAAGGCATATCCCGCGCTGGTAGCGACCATGGTGATTGGCACCCCGGCTGTCAGTTTTCTTGGCGCGATCGGCGCCGCGTTGACCTTGAAAGCGCGCCGCGGCGGATTGCTGCTGGCGCTCCTCGTTTTGCCGCTTTATGTGCCGACACTCATCTTTGGAATATCGGGTTTGAGCGCTGCAACGGCCAACGCCGGGAGTTTCGGGCCTTCTTTTGCAATGCTTGCGGCAATTTCCTTGGCATCCATTGTGTTGGGGCCATTGGCGGCGGCGGCAGCCTTGCGGATTCAGCTTCAGTAGCCGGGAAATATTCCCGTTCATTGCGTACTCATCGGCAAAGGCTTACATCGAACCTATGCAAACTCTGACCCAACGTTTGGCCAATCCGACCCGGTTCATGGAACTTTCCGGCCGGCTTTTGCCGTGGATGGCCGGTCTTGCGGGCGCACTGATTGCCTACGGTCTTTATCTCGTGTTCTTCGTCGCGCCGCCCGACTATCAGCAGGGTGAGACAGTGAAGATCATGTACATTCATGTGCCGAGCGCCTGGCTAGCCATGATGGGGTACGCTTTCGTCGCACTTTCAAGTTTTGGACTACTTGTCTTCCGTCATCCGCTGGCGGATGTTTCGGCCAAGGCTGCCGCACCCATCGGCGCCGCGTTTACTTTTTTGGCTCTTGTTACGGGTTCACTCTGGGGCAAGCCGATGTGGGGCACCTTTTGGGTGTGGGATGCGCGGCTGACGTCGGTATAGATTTTATTTTTTCTCTATCTCGGTTTGATGGCGCTGCGCTCGTCGCGCGAAGACGAGTCGCTGGCTGCCAAATTGACGGCTGTTTTGGCTCTCGTCGGCGTTGCTATTTTGCCGGTCATCAAGTTCTCGGTTGAATGGTGGAATACCCTGCATCAGCCATCGACCGGGTTTACAAGAAGCGTCGATCCGAGCATGCGCACGCCCCTGTTGGTCATGGCGCTGGGCTTTTCGGCGTTATTCGTTGTCATGCATATGATGGCCATGAGAAATGAAGTTCTGCGCCGCCGCGTAAAATCTTTGCGCATGGCCGAAATCGAGCGCGGAGAACCGGCGATACGAACAGCGGCTGTGGCGGAGTAAACACATGGATCTTGGCAGCCACGCATCGTTCATCTGGGCGGCCTACGCCATTACGGCGCTGGTTGTCTCGGCCCTTCTTTTGTGGCTGTTCGCCGACGGACATCGGCAGCGCACTGCACTGGCCGATCTGGACGCGCGCGGCGTGAAGCGCCGTTCGGCACAGGGTTCAAACGAAAGAGCTCCATGACGGCCAGCAAAACGTCAAGAAATCTGCAAATCTTGCCCGCGCTCGTTTTTGTGGCGGTAGCGGGACTTTTTGCTGTCGCATTGAAATCCGGCGACCCCTCGAAACTGCCATCGGCACTCATCGGTAAACCCGTACCCGAATCGTTATTCGCGCCGCTTGCCGCGTTGGTTGCCGATGGCAAGCCGGTGCCAGGATTTTCCAATTCGGATCTTACCAAGGGCAAGACGTCGATCGTCAATTTCTGGGCGTCCTGGTGCGCCCCTTGTATCGACGAGCATCCGCTGATTGCGGAACTCAAGATCAAGAGCGGTCTTGAGATTTTCGGCGTAAATTACAAAGATGATCCGGCGGCGGCGCGCCGCTTTCTAGGGCGCTACGGCAATCCCTTTTCCGCGGTTGGTGCAGACGCTGATGGCAGCACGGCGATCAATTGGGGCGTTTACGGAATGCCCGAAACGTTCGTTATCAACGGCCGCGGTGAGATCGTCTACAAGCATGTCGGGGCCTTAACGGCGGACGCCATTCAGGCGAAAATACTGCCGGCCATCAAAGCAGCGCGATAAGGCTGTGTTGAACCGGATTCAGGGTAACCTGCGGGCGTTACAATGGAACGAACTTGCTCGTCTGGTGATTGAGGGCCGATAGCGTTCCGCTGGCAATTTCAAAATAAGCGCCGTGCAACGCTAACTTGCCGGAATCCTCGAGCTTTTTAACGAATGGAAATGTGCGCAAATTCCGGATCGAGGTCCGGATCCCTTCCATTTCTAAGGCTCTTGTTTGTTCGGCCCGGGACGACATCTGGTGCGAAGCGAGCACCGAAAGCCGGGCTTCGTCCAGCATCGACATCCAGCGCGAGATGAACTTTG
>JANOKZ010000078.1:0-5524 GCA_031419515.1 Hyphomicrobium sp. | reverse complement strand
GATCGCGCCTGGAACTGGATTTTGACGCAGCAGTCGGCGGCGAACCGCGAGATGGCAGCCGCCGTCAAGGATTTAAAAACCGGAAATGCAGCACATGCGACTCTCGTGCTTGTGATGATTTCGTTTCTCTATGGCGTGCTGCACGCAGCTGGTCCCGGACACGGCAAGGCCGTCATTTCTTCCTACGTTCTCGCAAACGAGGAGACGGTCCGGCGCGGCATTGCGCTCTCTTTTTTGGCGGCGCTGTTTCAGGCGATATCCGCGATCGTCTTCGTCGGTATTCTGGCGCTCATGCTCAATCAAACCAGCATGCAGATGCGCAAGACCGAGGCTCTTGTGGAGACACTGAGCTGGGCACTTGTGGCCGCTGTTGGCGCCTGGCTGCTTTACAGACAATTCAAAGCGACATGGCCCAGTTCATGGCCCGGTGCCAACCCGGTTCACGCCGGGCACGCACATCGTCACGACCACGCGCACCACGAACACGGCCCCCACGACCAAGGCTGCGCCTGCGGCCATAGCCACATGCCAGCTCCACACGATCTGCAGGGTGCATGGTCCTGGCGAAAAGCGCTGCCGCTTGCCATGTCGGTCGGCATCAGGCCCTGTACGGGCGCCATTATTCTGCTCATCTTCGCCATGAGCCAAGGACTGCTTTGGGCCGGAATTCTCGGCACGTTTGCCATGGCGCTTGGTACCGCAATCACGGTTTCTATTCTTGCGGCACTCGCCGTCTATTCGCGCGATTTCGCCGAACGCATGTCGGGCGAAGGCAGTCTCTGGGCGCAACGCATTCACACCGCCGCAGGGTTTGCCGGTGCGGCGCTGGTCTTTCTCTTGGGCGCCGCGTTCTTCATCGCGTCCCTCAAGGGCCCTAGTCCCTTGTAGAGCGAACCGCCGTTTCTAGGCCCTGTCTCAAATTGAAACACGTCTTAACCAGCTCTTCAGATCTTGCCCCAAGGCGCACGCGTCTCAGCTAAGTTCCTAACCGGCTCCTCAGTTGGACCTCCAAGGGAACGAAGTTCATGCGTCATAACCTGCTCTTTTTGGCCGTCGCCGCGTTCGTTGGCATCTCAGTGTCAGTCAGCAATGCCGGCCTCGACGTCGAAGCCCCGCTCCCCAATGCCAGCAATCTCGAACTGATCGTCATGGAAGCCCCGGGCTGCACGTACTGCGACATTTTCCGGCGTGACGTACTCCCTTCCTATCAAGCGTCCGAACGTGCCAAGGATGTGCCGATCCGCTTTCTCGATATCAATGACGCGAGCCCGGAAGAACTGGGCCTCGACTCTGCCATAGAGATCGTCCCGACCTTTGTCGTGCTCAAGGACCATAAAGAAGTTGGCCGCATACCGGGCTACATGGGGCCTGAGTATTTCTTCCATTCCATCAATCATTTGATTTCCAGCGCGCCTTGAGGCCGAGTGGCCGCGCCAGGGCTGAAACAGCGCTTGCCACCCAATTGTCTTAACTCAGCCAAGCCGCTCTGATAGGTTGCACTTTGTTTGGAACGAGTGTGACCGGAGCAAAACCACATGCGTCGCCGCGATTTCTTGCGAACGTCAGCGCTTGCAATAACGGCACTCGGAACCGGAAGTGCCGCTGGACCGGCGCGCGCGGCACCCGCAGTGCTGAACAAGACCAGAGACTTCATCGTCGCAAGCCCGTGGGCCCAAAGCGCAAGCGGGTTCTCGGATTTGGCATTTGGTTTCGTTCGGCGGCTGGAGCAGGCGTTTGGCGGCCGCATCAAGTGCCGCATGGAAACGAGACCGGGCGGTAGTATCGACGCGCTTGGCCGCGGCGGCGCTGACCTCCACATCGGATTTGAACACGGGAATGTTCCGCACCACGCGGCATTTGGCTATTTCGCCGGCCTGCCAGGGCACATGGGATTAGATGCCGAAACCTTTGGCGATTGGCTGACAAGGGGCGGCGGGCAAGCGCTCTGGGACGCGTGCTCGGCGCCGTTCGGAATTAAGTCGCTTATGATCGCGCATACCGCGACAGGCGGCGGACTGTGGTCAAAAACCGATCTGCCGGCACTCTCAGGCAAGCGGATCGCCGCTCAAGGAATAGCCGGCGACGTCCTCAAAGGATTGGGCGCGGTGATTTCCGATATCGATACGAACGCCGCAGGCGCTGCCATGGCCAGCGGAAAGGCTGACGCCATCGAAGTGGCTCATCTCATCGAGGCGCTCGAAACGGGCGTTGCCGGGACCGCCGTGGCCGCTATCGTGCCCGGATTGTATCGTCGAGGAAGCACACTTGCCGTGTCTCTGAAACGCGAACTTTGGGATAGCCTCGACGCCGATGCACAGGCCCTCGTCAGTGACGTGGCGGCCGAATACAGCCGGCGCCTATCATCTGAGCTGAGAGCCAACGATCGCATGCTGCGCAAAGCGCTTGGCGAGACGCACGGCATTTCGTTTTTGGCGCCAAGCGCGTCGCTAGAGACAGAGATTGCGCGAGTTGCAGAGGCCGTAGTTGCCGATATTGCTGCGCGCGACGCCCTCTCGCGGCGCATAAATGGCGCCTACATGGCGCTGCACGCCCCCTGGAGTTCAAACCGGCCTCGGCACGCCATGGTCTAGCCAAACACCTTAGACTAAGCCAAGGTCGAGACCTTGCACCTTAGGGGCATGGCTAAGATGCTTTGCAATCAAAGCATTGGGGCACGGAACTGCCTTTTTTCTGAAACAGGTTCACAATGCAGTCCCTCTGATAACCATTTGAAAGAAAGCGCAGACTTCTCTTTCTCCAGTACTTTCGCTAGTCTACTTAGAACACCGCCGATTATCGAATTGGAACTCGTCCCGCACCATGAACGCGCCCTCATTGTCAGACCTGCGTAGCTCCGCCATGCGCGACCTAGCCGACGAAAAAATGGATCAGGTGCGCGAACTGCTCCTTGGCGATGCATTGCGCCAGATGGAAGCGCGGCTGGTGTTTCTTGAGAGCCGGTTGAACGAGGTCGAGATCGGCATTGGCCGCCAGCTGGACGCGCTTGAAACCCGGATCGAAGGCTTGGCTGGAGCGGCGGAGGGCGACCGGCGCGCAACTTTTGAAGCACTCGCGCGAAGCGTCGCCGACCTTGGCGAACAGATTCGCAGGATTTCGAGGGCTTAGAGATATAGGGTCCAGCCGGACAGTCTCACGACGCAGGACTTGAACGAGGCGATACACAAACCATGTCGGAAAGCGTAACCCGCCTCAAGGAACTGCTGTTCGATAGCGAAACGCAGGCATTGGCCGCGCTTTCGGCCAAGATCGATTCTGTTGCCCAAATAGAAAGCCGGGCCCGGGACGAAATCAAACGCAGCATCGCTGACATATTCGAGCGCGTCGGCACGTCGGAGAGCTTTACGGAGAGCGTCGCACAATCCCTGGACGAGGCACTGCGCCGGGCCGAAGTGACAAAACACAGTGAGTTGTCGATCAGCATCGCTCCCCTGGTCGTGACAACAATCAAAACCGAACTGCGCAACAGTCAAGACGAAATGGTTGAGGCGCTTTACCCGATTACCGGACGCTTAGTGAAAGCGTACGTCGCCAGCGCCATGAAAGACCTGACCGATCAGATGAACCGGCGGCTTGAGCAGAACCCTGTGATGCTCCGCTTGCAAAGTTTAGCAACGGGCCGTTCGGTTGAGGAACTTGCACTCGCGGGAACTCAGGATTTCGAGCTTGAAGAGTTGTTTCTGATCCGCCGGGCGACGGGCGATCTCGTGGCGCATTGGTCCGCTTCCGGGGCGAGCGGGCGCGAACAGCTCATGAGCGGCGTTTTGGCGGCCGTCAACGAATTTGCCAACGAAGCCTTTGCAGCGGACCAGAATTCCATGCGCCAGATCGACATCGGCGGCGCTAACGTCTATTTGCGCGGCTCGCCCCTCTATTTGGTCGCAGCAAAGTGCACGGGCACCGCGCCCAAAGGCGTTGAGCAAGTACTCGACGATACTTTCCTTGCCGCGATCGAAAAGCAGAACGACAGCGCTGGCGTCGAAGGCGCTCAGGACGCGCTTCTGCGCGAGATGGGTGCCGAACTCAAATCGCGTATTGACGAGCAGAAGGCCGATATCTCCCGCCCTGCCGGCAATCCGCTCAAGATGCTAGCGATAGCAATTGCGTTGCCGCTACTGCTCTGGCTCGGCTGGAGCTGGTACACTGACTTTGCCAATACGAGGGCCCGTACTGAGGCAGAACGGGTCATCGCCGAGACGGCAGAAATGCAAGGTTATCTGCCGCAACTGCACGCCGCTGACCGTGGCCGCATCCTTACGGTGGCGGGGCTTGTGCCGTCGCAGGATGTCAAGTCCAAGGTGCTCCACCGTATCGGTGTCGCGCTGCCAAGGACCGCGATACGCGACGAACTCACTGTCGTGCCCGGTAGCGATATCAATATTCCCAACCCTGAACCCGAAATCGCCGAGATCCGCCGCACGGTCTCCGGTCTCGAAGCTGCGATGACATCGCGCACGCTTGAACGTGCGGCAGACCGCACCGCAAGCCGGTTGCGCCAAGCCGAAGCAGATCTGCGCAACGCTGCAAGGGCCGAGCGTGAGCCCGCCGTGTCAGCCGGACTTACAAAGTCTGCCGGTGGGGTGATGTCCCTTTTGAAAGACCTTGCCGCATCCCGGGCGGCGTTTACGCGCCGTCCATCGGATGGCGACACGCAAAAAACGGTCAAATCGATTGGCGAGTTCGGACGGCGTATCGGTAGCGAAAGTTCGGCTGTCACAGCCGTTCTCGCAAGCGACGTAGCCGGGGCCACACGCCCGGAAACGGCGATTGCCGCAGCAATCGAGGGCACCTCGAGCATTGAAGCGGCGGCGGAGGCGATGGCAGCGGAAGCCGAGCGGCTGGCGGCAATTGCATCGACGGCCTCGATCGCCCAGAGTTTGCGCCCGCGCCAAATTGCGGTTCCAGCCGCAACGCCGGAACTCACACCGCGCGAACGGCTCGAAAACTGGACGCGCAAACATGCGGTATTCTTCTCAGCCGATACCGACTATCGCGATTCCACGGCTGCGGCGAAAACACTGGACGGGCTTGTGCCGCTTCTGAAGAGCGCGCAGCACACGATCCGCATTATTGGATACACGGATGAAGCCGGCGGCCAGAGCCGTAATGTGCCGCTGGCGCAGGACCGCGCCGAGAAAGTTCGCCAGGACCTGATTTCACGCGGCGTCAGCGCCAGCCTGTTGCATGCCGTCGGCCGTGCCGATGCGCGGGACTTGAGTTCCGCGCAAGGCACTTTGAGCCCCAATCGCCGCGTCGAGTTCGAGTTGGCATTTGAAGGCGAGTTCCTGCCATGACGGCAAAGAAAGTCATGCTGTTGGGCGAAATCGGCGTGGGCAAATCCTCTCTCGCGCGTCGGCTCGTGTTCGATAAATTCGAGTTCGATTACAAGCCGACCATCGGCGTCGATGTTTACCGCTATGTCGTTCCCGATGCGCCTGGCCGAGCGCAGATGTCTCTCATTATCTGGGACACGGACGGAAATTTCGGCGACGCTATCTTCCGGCAC
>JANOKZ010000077.1:0-20997 GCA_031419515.1 Hyphomicrobium sp. | reverse complement strand
TGCTCATCTACTGGTTCAGCACGTCGGGCGGTTCGGCGGTATTGTTTGCGCTCATCGTGCTCGCGGCGCTGGCCTTTGGCGTGCTGCTGATCATCCCGATTGGCGGCGCGGATATGCCCGTAGTCGTGTCGATGCTAAATTCGTACTCGGGTTGGGCGGCGGCCGGCATTGGCTTCACGCTCGGCAACATCGCGTTGATCATCACCGGCGCGCTGGTCGGCTCGTCGGGTGCGATCCTGTCCTACATCATGTGCAAAGCCATGAACCGGCAGTTCCTCTCCGTTATCGCGGGAGGCTTCGGTGGCGAAACCGCAGGACCGGGTGCTGCCGGTGGCGAACAAAAGCCCGTGAAGCTTGGTTCCGCCGAAGACGCGGCTTACGTCATGAAGAACGCCAGCAAGGTCATCATTGTGCCAGGCTATGGCATGGCCGTGGCGCAGGCTCAGCACGCGCTGCGCGAAATGGCCGAGACGCTCAAGAAAGCGGGCGTTGAAGTGAAGTACGCGATCCATCCGGTCGCGGGCCGTATGCCGGGCCATATGAACGTGCTGCTGGCAGAAGCCAACGTGCCTTACGACGAAGTGTTCGAACTCGAGGACATCAACAGCGAGTTTGCCCAGGCAGACGCCGTCTATGTCATCGGCGCCAACGACGTCGTCAATCCGGCCGCCGAAGACGATAAGACCTCGCCGATCTACGGCATGCCCGTGTTGCAGGTCTGGAAGGCGGCGAACGTGTTCTTCAACAAGCGGTCGCTCGCGTCAGGCTATGCCGGTATCGACAATCCCGTGTTCTATCGCGACAACACGGTGATGGTGTTGGGTGACGCCAAGAAGATGACCGAAGAAATCGCCAAGGCACTGGCGCACTAGCAGTAGACATTCAAATGTTGCAAATATGGCTTTTATGCCATATAGTGCTTGTCCATGAAGCAGGTGCATTGGGTCGGATCAAGTCTCGAAGACCTTCGCGCCTTACCGCTCTATGTTCAGGACGATGTAGGTTATGCGCTCTACATCGCTCAGTTGGGCGGCAAGGCCATCCGCGCCAAACCGCTTGCCGGCTTCAAGGGTGCAAGTGTGTTCGAGGTTGTAGTGCACCGCGCGGGCGAGGCCTATCGGGCTGTCTACACCGTAAAATTGGCAGATGCGATCTACGTACTTCATGTCTTTCACAAAAAGTCGAAACGCGGCGCAGAAACCCCGCAAGCCGATGTGAAACTCATTGAGCAACGGTTAAAAATGGCGGTTCGAGAGGCAACCGGAAAATGAAGAAAACAGCATTTGTGAAGGGCACTGGCAATGTGTTTGCCGATATCGGCCTGCCAGATTCTGAAACACATCTCATCAAGGCACAACTTGTGCATCAGATTGGCGAACTGATCAAAAAGGAAAAGCTCACGCAAAGCGATGCTGCCGGACGCATGGCAATGACACAACCCGATGTGTCGAAAATGTTGAGTGGTCAATTCAGGCCACTGTCGATAGAGCGACTGATGAAGTGTCTTGTGTCGTTGGGGCGGACGATTACGATAAATGTGGGACCGGCGCCGCCGCGCGAGAAGCTGCCGCGAATTTCCGTGCGCACCAAGTGCGCGGCAAAAAGGATGCGTGCCGGTTGATCCGTGGCTACCACTGCCGAACCTTTCAGTTTTGTCATTAGCGGAAGTCTGCGCCACACCCTAGATTTCGCTCCAGGGGATTGGAGACTTGCTATGACCAGCATACAAAGGCTGCAAAAGCGATCGGCCAGTTTGCGCGTTCTGTTTGCGCTCACGGCCGCAGCCATTTTAACTCTGAGTGGTCCTCAGCCCCTCCGGGCCGAACTGCCGGCAAAAACCGGGCAGGTCTCAACCGAACCCTTTGACGAAGTGTGGCGGCTCGTTCGCGACAGATTTTATGACGCCAAGCTGCACGGCCTTGATTGGCAGGCCATGGGCGATACATACCGTCCTCGTTATGCGGCGGCGTCTTCGCCCGTAGAGCGTTCTGCGGCGATCAACGCCATGCTGAGTGAGCTCAAAGTATCGCACACGCGCCACTACATCAACGACGATCCCGGCTACTACCAGTTAGCTGAAATTTTCTCCTATCCTCTGCGCGGCGAGATTCCAAAGCACTTCCCGAGCAACAAGGTGATCTATCCCGGCATCGGCATTTTTACGAAGACGATTGAGGGTAAAATATTTGTTTATGGCGTTATGGCGGGCCTACCCGGCGACAAGGCAGGGCTGCTCACTGGCGACGAAATCGCATCCGCCGATGGCAAGCCGTTCGCGCCGGTCGGCTCTTTTCAGGGCAAAACTGGAACGCCTGTGTCACTCGAAATCCGGCGCAGCGCGGACGTAGAGACGCGCCGCATCATCGTCGTACCCGAAACAATCGAACCCGGTGACGCGTTCAAATCGTCGCTGCGCGAGAGTGCCCGTATCATCGAGCGGGGCGGCAAGAAAATCGGCTACATTCGCTTCTGGTCGTATGCCGGAAGCCGCTACCAAGACGTTCTCGAAGAGGAGTTAAGTTCGGGCAAGCTCAAGGAGGCGGACGCGCTGATTTGGGATCTGCGCGGCGGCTGGGGCGGCGCCCGTCCCAACTACCTTGACATCTTCGTGCCCCAAGCCATTACGATGACGATGACCGAACGCAACGGCGAGGCGGAAGCTGTCAACTTCCGCTGGCGCAAGCCGGTCGCGCTGTTGATCGACAATGGCTCGCGCAGCGGCAAGGAGGTCCTGGCCCATGGTTTCAAGGAATTGAAACTCGGACCCATCATTGGCGAACGCACGGCCGGTGCCGTTCTGGCGGCAACTGCTTTCATGCTATCGGACGGGAGTTTACTGGTGCTGGCGGTGAATGACGTCAGCGTCAACGGTACGCGGCTCGAGGGCAATGGCGTGACGCCGACGATCGAACAGCCCTTCGATATCCGCTATGCGGCCGGCAAAGACCCCCAGATTGAGCGGGCACTGGAGGAGTTGTCCAAGGACCGGAGGATTGATGAAAAGCCCGATGTTTCGGCGCCTTAAGCAGGCAAACGGGACGTAGTTGCCCGCAAGTGACAGAAATTGGCCAAGCGCCTCTGCTAAGCTCCAGCCGGTTTTAGGGAGAATTCCGTGCTGCAGTCGAATACGCCGTTATCCATTCAAGCCGATCTGGCGACGCTTGAAGCGCTGGCTCAAACGCCGGCGCTGAGCAGAACCGAACTCGTCAAGGCTCTGCAAGCGATTTATCAAAAAGCCGCCAATGCGAATTTTTCCGACTACGACGTCAGAGCCGTGGCAAAGTCCGCGCCTGAAATCATGTACCGCTTGTTCGATGTGCGCATCGCTTTGCGCAACCGCATGAGCGAGTTCGAACAGCGCGGGTTCATGACGGCAGACGTGCAGCAGGCGTTACGCGATTGCTTTCGCATTCTGCGGTATGTGACCGACATGGTGGGCGAAGTGAGAACCGGCAATGCACGCTATTCGCAAGATGCGCTGGCGCTGCCGGCGTTTCGTGGGCCGGATTACAACACGCTCGTCAACTACGCGTTCTACAAGGGGCCCGATCTTCCTTTCAAGTCGGGCGACGTGATGCTGATGCGGGGGCAAGCGCACAACAGTGCCGCGATCGCGCGAATTGGCGACGTCGACAGCCAGTTCAGCCATCTCGCCATGATCTACATCGATGATGCGGGTCAGCACTTCGTGGTCGAAAGCCTGATCGAGGATGGCGCCATCGTCAACACGCTTCCGCACTCCTTGGCGCACGGAAGTGCCCGCGCTGGCCTCTACCGGCACAAGGACCCCGTGCTTGCCGCGCGTGCCGCCAAGATGATCCACGATCACGTGGCGCCCACGCGCAAGACGTTCGCGCGGCGTATTCTTTATGATTTTTCCATGCGGCTCGACGAGGGACGGCGCTTGTTTTGCGCCAAGGTGGTGCGGCTTGCGTTTCAGATGGCGAGCGAAGGGCGCACAAACTTGCCGCGCTATCCGACCAAGCTTGCCATGAAGAACCGCGACTTTCTCAACCGCATCGGCGTCACGGCGACGCAAACCTTCGCGCCGGCCGACATCGATTTGGAGACGTCGTTCGATCTCGTGTGCGAATGGCAGGATTATCGCGGCACGTCGAACATCCGTTTGCAAGACTTCACCTGCGATAAGCTGTTCGAGTGGATGGACCGTTACGAATACCGGTTCGAGGAGACCATGATCATCCGTATCGTGTCGCTGCTCGGCCGGTTCACGTCGTACTTCTCGGATACGGCGAAGGATATCTTGGCCTCCGTTGCGCCGAAAGTGCCAATCAACATGCCGCGCAAGGCGGTGGCGGCAGTCGCCATGCTGCACAAGACCGCCGAGCCCATCGTTCGCGAACTCCGCGAACTCGAGGCCGCAACTGTTCGCCAGACTGGCCGGCCGATGCACGGCAATGAAATTTTTGAAGCGCTGGAACGCATCCGCTTACGGGAGGGGAACCGTATAGGGTACTTGGTGAGCAAAGTGGGATGACGGAATGCGGGCGGTTTTAACCTTCGCAATGGCAACTCTGGCGGTTTCGGGTGCAGCCGGAGACGTGTCAGCACAGCAAGCTCCGGGTGGCAGGACATTCGTTGCAGGTGTCTCGCTCGGATGCGCCGATTCCCGCGGCCGGCCCGTGCAGACCTATGAGACTAGCGGCTTGGGCGATGTCGCCCGCTCGGAATTGTACGGACGCATTCCGGTCATTACGGTCGATAAGGAGGTGATGGCTTCGCTTTCGGGAAAATTGCAGATTTTCTTTTATCTGCACGAGTGCGCGCATCATGCGCTGGGGCATATGTATGCTCCCGAGCCCAACTCCGAAAACGAAGCCGATTGCTGGTCGATTAAAACGGGGCGCGACCAGAGCTACTTTAATTTGTCCGACATCTTGGCGTTTGCCAATCGCATCATGGCAAGCCCGGGCAGCGCGCGCGGGCATTTGCCTGGGCCCGAGCGCATGGCCTATATGCTGGAGTGTTTTGACAAGCCGTAGACCGCCCGCCAACTCCGGCACGGTTCTCGCCCAGAATCACGGGGACAAAGCAAGATTACAACGCCCGCTGCCCTGGCTCGCTTGACCCCCTGCCGCCATAGTCATGCTCAGTTGGGTGACGTACGCGGGGGCGTTTATGTTCAAGTTTGTTGCGGTGTTGGGTGCGTGCATTGCATTTTCGGGGTGCGCGAGCGTATCAGCACCCGATACCGGCGGGACGGCCGTTTTGCCATTCGCGTATCGAAGCGGATTTTTCGGCGGTATGCATTCCTTCCCCTACGCCAACCGGCTGAAGCCGGGGCGCATCTACGCGACGACGCATAAGGCCAAGGGTCCGGTTTTCGGCGCGCAGGTTGCGGAAATCTGTTGGGACGACACGGACGCGCTTGTTGCCAAGTTTCCCGATCGCATGAGGACGCGCGCCTACGAGGGTGAAGAAAACGTCGTCAAGACGGTTGGCAGCGGCGGCGAGTTTGGCCTTGAAGGCGTGAAGCTGCCGCACCTCGAGATCGGCGCGAGTGCCAGCTACGTCAACTCCATCACCTACACCTTCGACAAAGTCACCGAGATCGAAGTCGAGGAAGGCACCGACAGCTTTGTCATGGCCAACATTCAGGCACGCTGCAGAGGGCTGATTGCCGGCCTGAAAAAGCAGGGCCGCTACGTGTTCGTCGCCAAAAAAGTCTATCAGCCGGAAAAATCCAGCGTCGCCATGGAATTCAAGCCGAACGTCAGTGCTTCGCTCAAAGCCAGTATCATCAAGGGCATGTCGCCTGGGATCACTGCGAACTGGCACCGCAACAACATTGAGACGCGCGGTGCCAGCAACAAGGTCGTCGAGGTCAAGGCGAGCGAGTTTTGAAGAGTGGGCTACGTCGTGATCGATGAGCACTTCAGTTATTCATCGGATCAACGGCTCGATTAGATATATGTGCAGCCCCGCCTAGGCTCAGCCAATAGACCCGTGCGTCAGACTTGCTTCGGCGATTATTGCGCGCTTCCCAGGTTTTTGCATAGAGGATCAGGCGGCAGCTATCGTTTTTCAGGACTTCTAAGCCGAGTTTGTTCCAGTCGCCGTTTTCGAGTTTATACTTTTTCCAGTCCTCCTCCGTGTGCAGTTTCTTGACGTTGATCTTAACGTTGCCAGCATTATCGATGTTGCACTCATGCGGCGATGCTTCCGGTCCGCGATGGCCAAGACAAGTGGCGAGCTGAGCATCAGTCTCCGCGATTTGTTCGCATGCCCGCCAGATCAAATCGGACGCTTGGACGAAGGCACCTTCGCCAGGGATAATGCTCTGCCGGAATTTTACGGCGTCATTCTCTAGGAAATCATGCCAGTTAGCCAGATCTCCAGATCCCTGACGCCAGGCGTCTAGTCCATTCTTAAAGGCTGTGCAGGCTGCCTCGTTTCGCTCGGTATAGCCATAGAACTGGTAGAATATCTTCTTCGCATTCTGATAGTCTTTCGGATCCGAGAAATTTTTTGCGTGTTCATCCGCACCCTGGCATTGCACGTCAAGGGAGCCTAACGTTGCGATCATCGCAAGCTCAATTGAATCTCTATAAAGAGCGCCTGCCCTGCGGCCCGTGAAGTATGCGGCTTCGCCGAGATTTAGAAGCGACTTGATGAGTTTTCCAGTGCTTGCGACGGCGTCGGTCGCCGTGCTGGCGGCGTCTGCAATCTTGCCGGCGCTGAATAATACTTTGAGTAGAGGCGCCGTTTCGTCAGCCTGGGACGCAACAAGTTGGAACAGGCTTTCATTCTCGTGCTTTGAGAACACGGCAATTGCCAGCCGGATAACTGTGACCTCCAGCTCCGCCATGCGCTCGTCAAAATACACACAGTCGCCTGGCCGTGCATATGCGCAGGCGTAGGCGTCAAATGCTACGCGTGTCGCTGAATTTACGTGCTGAGCAATGAGTTGGCGCTCTGACTTGTAGTAGTTTTCCCGCGACATCCTCGCGAGGGATCCTATCATCGAATAGGCTCGCAAAATCCGCATTTGCTTCGTGTCGGCCACAATCCATTTACTGTCGAGTTTCTGATCCAGATATCCGCCCCTGTTGCTGAGTTCATCGCCGAAAAAGCCGGCGCATCCGGTCAACGCGGGCATACAGAAAATAAGAATGGCAAACACGGCCGTTCGAATACCAAAGGCTAGACGGCTGAAAGTGCAAATACTCCCCATCACAGCAGCTGCGAGCTGCCGCGTTACAAAACGCGATACCATGTTAAAAGCCCCCCAAGTACTCTAGTAAATTACTCCCGCAGTCTGACGCTGCCCCCGCAGCGCAATTGGCAATGACGTGAGGTTAACCAAAGCGTCCACAAAGTGTCCACACAACTTATTCCGGCAACGCACGAATGAAGTTGCATTGTCGCGGATTCGCAACAGCTAGCGATTCGAATGCCTGGCCATTCAAGAACGCGATCGCTTAGCGAGATAGGCGCTGCTTGGGAATTTGATAATGTGCGCGTGGAATCAAACGGAGCGCGACATGTTGAAAATCACTCTGCTGCTGGCGTGTGCCGTCTACTCGCTGATCGGTGCGGCGATGTACTTCGGCCAGCGCCGCCTCATGTATCATCCAGATCCCGCACGCACGGAGCCGTCCGCTGAAGGATTGAATATCGTTTCGGAACGCACCCTTGAAACGCCGGACGGCGAAACGGTGATCGTTTGGTACGGCAAGGCAGAGCCAGGTCAGCCGACACTGCTTTATTTTCACGGCAATGCTGGCTCGCTCGCCTCGCGCTCGGAACGCATCCGCAAGTATCTGAGCCGCGGCCGCGGCATGTTTATGATGACCTATCGCGGGTACGCCGGGTCAAGCGGCTCGCCGTCGGAAGCCGCCAACGTCGCGGATGCGAAACTCGCCTATGACGCTTTGCTAAAAGAGGGCGTAAAACCGGACGACATCATCATCTATGGCGAAAGCATCGGCAGCGGCGTTGCCGTACAGGTAGCGGCCGAGAAAAAAGCAGCCGGTCTCATTCTCGACGCGCCCTATACGGCCATGGTCGATCTGGCGAGCGGACAGTATCCGTGGCTGCCGGTGCGCTTGCTGCTGTTGGATCGATATGAGAGCAAATCATTCATCGCGTCGGTCAAGTGCCCGTTGCTCATTATTCACGGCGAGAAGGACGACATCATTCCGGTCGCCATGGGGCGCAAGATGTTCGCGCTCGCGTCCGAGCCCAAGGACATCGTCACCTTCCCGGAAGCGGGACACGCCGATCACTACATGTTCGGGTCCTACGATGCGATCAACGCTTGGATTGATAAGGTGCGGGGGCAAGCGCGCACGGCGAAATAATCCAAGCCCCAAAAACGAAAACGGCCCGCGAGATGTGCGCGAGCCGTTAGAAGTTCTTTTTTTATGCGTTTCGATTAGCGGCCGCCGAAGCCACCGCCGCCGCCAAATCCGCCACCACCACCGCCGTAGCCGCCGCCAGACGAGCCGCCGCCGCCGTAGCCGCCACCAGAAGAGCCGCCGCCAGCACCGCCACGCCCGCCAGCAGCGCCCGGACCTTTGGCCCCGGGGCCGCCAGGACCACCGCGCACAACAAGCGGCTTGCTAGGCAGCAGACCTTCACGCTGCAACTTCTTGCGCGCGAGCTTGCGGGCACGGCGCACGGCTTCCGCCTTTTCGCGGGCCTTCTTCTCGGATGGCTTTTCAAAGTAATTCCGGAGTTTCATTTCCCGGAAGATGCCCTCGCGCTGCATCTTTTTCTTGAGGGCTTTGAGCGCTTGATCGACATTGTTGTCGCGAACGAGAACCTGCACGTGGGTCATATCCTCATGAGTGCGGATGGAAGGTAAGCAATAAAAACACGAGGTCCGGCGGCGTTGGCCCCGGATCCCGCGTCCAATTTCTCGCTGGGGTATATCAAAGGCGGTTAAGTTTGTCTATCTCCGGCTGGCTCGGGCTGGTTTGCGGGTGCGCTCGCCGGGGCCCGGTCTATGGTGGACGCAAAGCACTGATTTTAGGCGCAAAATTGGCTATGCAACTTGGCCGCAGGGCCAAGAGGGGTGGGTAGAACATGGCGGACGGGGAAACTTTCAGCATATCCGTGTCGCGGCGGTTTGCAGCGCCAGCGGAGCGCGTGTTCGACGCCTGGCTTGATCCGGTGCTCGCTGCCAAGTGGCTGTTCGCGACGCCAAACGGGACGATGATCAAGTCTGAGATCGATCCGTCGCTTGGCGGCGAGTTTTGCCTGGTGGAGCGGCGCGAGGACGAAGACATAGAGCACTATGGCGAATTCATCGAACTTGAGCGGCCGTCGCGCCTCGTGTTCGATTTTTCCGTCAATCAATCCGAGACCAGCCGCGTTGCGGTTGACATTGTGCCGGTCGCTGGCGGGACTGATGGCGCGGGTTGCGAACTGCAGCTCACCCACACCATGCACCCGCGCTGGGCAAGTTTTGCTGAGCGGTCAAAGCAGGGTTGGGAGATGATGCTGGAGGGGTTGGCGGGGGTGGTGGGGTGAACTCAAGAAAAATGTTTGGATAAGCGCGCCATGCTGGTCGCATATTTTGATGACAGTAACACCCACGACGATGCTGCTACCGTGACGTTGGCGGGTTACATTGCGCCTGAAATGAATTGGACTGCGTTCGAAAAGGAGACGGCAGAACTATTTAAGAACGAGGGCATAAAGATTTTTCACGCAAATAAGTTTGAAGCGCGAAAAAATGAATTTAAAGGTTGGACGCCGATGCGGCAGTTGAGGTTTGCTGCAGAGTGGCTCGACATCGCTAAGCGGCAAGTGATGTGCGGTTACGCGGTATCGTTATTGAAGAGTGATTTTGATCTCGCTCGGTCAGATACGGGGCTGGCACAAGAAATTTCGGCATTTGGATACAGTTTCCAAATTGCCCTGAGAAGAATTTGTGCCCGTGGCTCCCTCTGGAACGTCATCTGCGACCAGGGTATCTCGATCGTGATCGAAGATGGCAACCACAAGAATCGCGGCGTCGCGGCGAATTTCCAAAGAATGCTAAAGGATAATCAGCCTCTGATTGGACGCGTAAAATCGCTCAGTTTTCAAGAGAAGGGAGCTTGTCATGCGGTCCAGTTGGCTGACTTTTTGGCATACTACGCCGGTAAGGATTCCGAGCGCTATCGAGACAGCGGCGAGAAGCGAGTTCGCCCGTACCTCGATCTCGCATTCTCGAGAGTGCCAACAGACGTTACCTATTGTTCTGAGTTTTATCGAGCGCCTGACTGGTAAAAAGAGCGTCGCCCCGCAAGAAAAACGAGGAATAGCAATAACCGTTGAATCAGACGTCGGTCATTGGCCTGACCGCCGTCATACCCGCGCGACTCCTTAGAAGTCCCCTTGCGGGATCGCGCTAGTGATCGGTGCGAAGCAACGACAGGCGGTGACCTGTCCAGGCTTCGGGGACACACCACTTCACAAATTGTATGGTCTTCGCGCTTCTATTCTGGACCACTGTCCATTGGTCGCTGTTCTTCGCGCGTCAGATGCAGCACGAGCGTGGGGCCGCAATCACCTGCGCCGTGCGGATGCTTGCGTGGATCCCGCCTGCGCGGCCAACGCCGCTTCGGCGCGGCGAAGGCCCGTCCGTGATTCCGCTCGCGTGTTCGCGAGCGGCGACGGGATGACGTCGCTCAGCGGAAGTCACTTCCCATCCGGGAGCGGCAACCCTGGCAGCAGCCGGTTGACGTGGCCCATCTTGCGTCCAGGGCGGGCGTCCTTCTTGCCGTAGTGGTGCAGGAACGCGCCCGTGTCGGCGGCGATATCTTTCCAGCTTAGAATTTCGTCGCCGATAAGATTGATCATCTCGCAGGCCGGCGCCTTGCGTGCCGTTGATCCCAAGGGCCAGCCGGCGACGGCGCGGATGTGCTGCTCAAACTGCGATGTCACCGCGCCGTCGATGGTCCAGTGCCCCGAGTTGTGCACGCGCGGCGCCATTTCATTGACGTAGAGCACGTCGCGGCCGGTTTCGTGCAGCGCGAAGAACTCGATCGCGAACACGCCAACGTAATCCAGCTGGTTCGCGATTTTTTCGGAGATGGAGATGGCTTCGTTGGCAGCGGCTTGCGTGATCCGCGCGGGCGCCAGCGAGCGATGCAGAATGTGGTTGCGGTGCTCGTTCTCGGTGACGTCAAAGGCGCGGAATTCACCGTCCACGCTGCGTGCCGCGACAACGGAAACTTCCAATTGAAAATTGACGAAGCTCTCAAGGATCGATGGGCTTTCGCGCATGGCGTCCCAGGCGAGCCGCGCGTCGTCGTGTTTCAGGATTTTTGCCTGCCCCTTGCCGTCGTAGCCGAAGCGGCGCGTTTTCAAAACGCACGGCGGGGGAATTGTTGTCAAAGCCTTCTGTAAGTCACGGTCGCTATTCACCTCAGCGAATTCGGCAGTGGCTGCACCGAGATCGCGCGCCAATGTCTTTTCATTGATGCGGTCCTGCGCGCACGCCAAGGCCTTTGCGCCCGGGCGAACGGGAACGTGCTTCGCCAAAAACTCAACTGTCGCGACTGGAATGTTTTCGAATTCGTAAGTGGCAACGTCGATGCCGCGCGCGAAGGCGAGTAGGGCTTTTTCGTCGTCATAGGACGCGAGTGTGCGCTCGGCCGCGACTTCGAATGCGGGGCTATCGGCTTCGGGGGCAAAGATGTGCGATCTGAGGCCCAGCCGTGCGGCGGCCATGGCGAGCATGCGGCCCAGCTGTCCGCCGCCGAGAATGCCGATTGTTGAGCCTGGTGGAAGTGCGGTCACTGGTCATCCCTTGTGTAACGTGTCGCCTTGCACCCGTTGCGCTCGAATTCCCCTCCCCTCGACGGGGAGGGGTTAGGGGTGGGGTGAAGTGCTGGGCGAGTACGTTCGGGTGTAAGCACATACTTTCTGTCAGAAGCCATGGAAACAATCGCGAAAGTTCCAGCGGCAGCGCTTTCGGCGTTACCCCCACCCCTGACCTCTCCCCGCGTCGTGCCGGAGGCGCGCCTTCGGCACGATGGGGAGGGGAACTGGACCTCGCTCAAAAGAAACGGTTCAGCGCGCATCACAGTGCCCCGCCGGGTGCGAAGGCATCACTCGTCCTTTGGGTGTTCGGCGACGGCGGCGGAATGTTTGGCACGAAGCGCGTCGAGGCGTTTGGCAAGAGCCGCGTCGTTCAGCGCGAGAATGGAAGCCGCCAGAATGCCGGCGTTCGTCGCCCCCGCTTCGCCGATAGCCAGCGTGCCAACGGGAACGCCGGCCGGCATTTGTACAATGGAAAGCAAGCTATCCTGGCCCGAAAGCGCTTTGCTCAAGATTGGCACGCCGAGTACGGGGAGCGTTGTCATTGATGCCGTCATGCCTGGGAGATGCGCCGCGCCGCCAGCGCCCGCGATGATCACGTTGAGGCCGCGGTCGCGCGCCGACTTTGCGTAAGCGTAGAGACGGTCAGGCGTGCGGTGCGCCGAGACAATTTTTGTTTCGTAAGCGACCTTGAGAGTATCCAGGATCGTCGCGGCTTCTTTCATGGTAGCCCAGTCGGATTGACTGCCCATTATGATGCCGACCAGTGGTTTTGCTGCGCTCATGAGAATCGTCCGCTCCCCTTCAGGGAAACGCGGCATTTAGAGGAGCTCCCCGCAATTGGCAAGAGCATGTCCTTGTAACAGGGGAAAGCAGCGGCGCGGCGATTGAGACAGTGGTGAATTGCCGGCGTGGTTAAGGTTTAGGCGGTGTGGCGGCGCCTCAAGCGATGATATCGGGGAGTAGCCGGTCTTCGACGGAGGTGATGCGGTCCTTCAGCGCCAGCTTACGCTTTTTGAGACGTTTGATGAGCAATTGAACGGCCGTCGGATTGGCTTCAAGAGACACGATCTCTTCATCGAGCAAACGATGCTCGGTTCGCAATTGCACCAGCTCTTCGCGTAGCTCGCGTTCGTCGCGACGCTCCATTTTAGTCTTTCCCGCCCCGCTTCGTCCGTCCGCCGGGGTTGTCAACCATTGGGATGGATTAGGCAACTGGCAAACGCATGAGCCTCTCGCATTCGTCCAGAGCATGGGCAAGTTACTGGCGAATCGAAACAAATTTAGACGAATCGACAGAAGTCGAGCAGGAGAATGCAAATATAAAAACACAATTCAGTAGCTCCGATGGGTTGGACAAGCCAAAATAACTGTGGCACGATTGTCATGTCTGCAACGATCCAAGGAGAGGAATAGATGACCATGTCGTCTCATCTTGTTGAACTCGCAGAGAAGCACCGGCTTCTGGAGCAAAGGATCCAAGAAGCCGTGACCCGCCCGGGCTCCGACGACTCAGAGATCCGGCGATTGAAGCAAGAGAAGCTCAAACTCAAAGATGAAATGGAGAGGCTGAGGAAAGCCACAAGGCACTAAGGCCAAACAGTTCTTTCGTTATCGATCTGAGCCCTGCCAGCGGCAAGTTAAGCCGCCGAGCGGGGCTTTTATGTTTTTCGGGCGGCGGCAGCACACGAAAAGGTTCGAACTGCCCGGTTTTGGCGGTGCGCTGTGGACCGGCTCATGTTTCGACCGGCCCGCGTTACGACAGGCCCGCGTTACGACAGGCCCGCGTTGCGACAGGAATGCAGCGCTTGAGTCATCGGCGAGACGCGGCCTGCTTTGGCAATTGCGCTGAGGCAGGTGCGGTACAAGAAATCGATAGCTGCACCGGCTCGATTGCATCCGTATCGACAGCAAACTTTATCCGCCCGTCATCGTCTGCGGCGACGCGCTGTTCGGCAACGGTTTCTCCGTCGCGGCGCGCAACTATGGTGTAGTCGCCTGGTGCGAAGCCGCCCCAAGTCATATCGCCAATTCCAAACCCTTGCGCGTTCGCGGCAATGCTGCAGGGCGAGCGCGACACAGCAGACAATTGCCAGCGGCCATCGACGAGGTGGGCGCCGCGATGACCGAACTTCTGAGTGGAGCCTGCCACTGCCCGTAAGGCTATGACGGGTTCGCGTACGGCCCGGTCGAGGGTAACGTAGAGTGAGCCAAAGTGATAATTGTGCCCGACGACGCCAGTGCTGGCAGTGTAGTCGGCTACGAGATCGTCCGCCGCATCAAAGCGCACGGTATCAAGTTCGCCGCGCTCGGTAATGCGCCAACGGTCGCGCCCGGCTTCCGCGATACGCGCTGTGAAAAAGCCTTCCGCTACGCCAGTGTATTGCGAAGCGGTAATAGGTGCGAGTGGCAAGGTTCGCGCGTAATCAAGATGGCTGAGGATTGAATCTAATCCCGCCTGTTTCGTTGCCGAAAACGCGTGATAGTAGAGGTTGAAACCCTTGAGGCGTCGCGGAGTTTCAGTGTTGTCGACCGTTTCCTTGAGTAGCCGGAACGCATCGAACGGGCCGGTCCAGCCATTGGTATACGTGTTTTCGTTGCTGTTGACGGCGTAGATTTGACGTTCGGCCCCAACAACGCGAGAGAGCGGCGCGACGTAGGCGACGGATGGGAACGCGCTATCGAAGCGCGAGTCGCCGCCGTTCAAGTTGCGAACGCCCGCGAGGCGCGTCTCGCGCACTGCGGCTTCAAAGGGGCGCGTATTTCCGCTCCAGAGGTACAAGTTTGCCCGTTTGCCCTCTGGCGCAAGCTCGGTTGCCGTGGCTAGCGCCCCCTGAACTTCCAGCGCAAGGTCAAACGGATGATGCGGGCGCGCGCGCGGCAGTTGGGCATTCTTGACACCCTCGTGCGTTATTGCCGGAGCGTCCTTATCGTCGCCTGGTAAAGCGCTGCGCCATTCGGCGACGAGATTTCTGAGGCTGCGGTCATCGTAGTGAGTTTCTGAGGAAGAAAAGCTGAGAACGTCGGCAACCTCACGGCCGCGGTCGTAATTCTCAAAGTACTTCCAGTCGTAAGGGTGCGAATGGGTGTGGCTCGCTACTTCTACGTGGGGCATGGCATACATAGCCTCGGCAATCCCAGCGTTTGTCGTAACGCCGCCAAAGTCGGGATCGACATCTCCGGCAATGAGTCCCACGGACACGGGGAGATCGGGATACGGCGCGACGAGCGTGTCGAGCACGACCTCGGCGGCTGATCCTCTTTCGGCAGAGTAGGGGGGAACCTCAGTGAGGTTGTTCCAGCCATCGCCGTCGATATGGCTGAAGTAAATCCGCCGGCCGGAGATCGTTGTCGTATCTGGGATGGGCCGGCGCTTAGATCCAAGGGCTGCTTCAAGGAACTTGAAGGGATCGACAATCCACCGGACCCGGTCTTGTGCGTCGTCATACCGAACGGCAAAGCCGCTCGCTATGAAACCGCCCTTTGGGCTGGTGGCAACGAGTATGGAACTTGGAGCTTTGACCCATTGGTGGGCCGGGTCCGTCACCGAGAGATGGACCTTGATCGCCGACGATTTGGCGATGACGACCTGATGACCGGGAAGCCGCTCTGGGTCGAGCTTGTGCTCGAAACCGGTCATTGCGGTGTCAATTGTCTTGATGCGCGTGCCGCTCGAGTCTGAAACGTAGTAATCCGCAAACGCCAGATCTAGCTCCCTCAGAAACGCATTGACGCGAGGCAGGTCTTCCTTGTCGCCAAGCATGCCAACCGAGTCGATTACGACGAACCTGACGCCAGAACGTGCCGCTTGCGAGGCCCAGTTGAGGTACAATTGAGCGTCTATGATGCGGTCGCTGAACCACGTGACGACGGCATGGTAGCGCTTCGTCTCGGCAGGGGAGGGAAGACCTTTGCCGACATCGTGCAGCGTAAGCTTGTAGCCCAGATGGTTGAGCGGCATCTCCAGCCAGCGATGCAGCCGGGTTTCTTCCGCCGCCAGCTCTTTGCTGCTGTCATACAACCCAAGAATTTCGCGATTGAGGATTTCGCGATTGTTCGCTTTGTCCGCGGCGAACGCAAAACTGGGCGCGACTATCCAACTGACCGCTAACAGCAATATGGCTGCAAGTAATCGGCCGACCCCCCGGTACGCGTCACGCACGATCATTGAACGAACTTCGAACTGCTGTTGTGAACACTTATACGGCTATCGATAATAACGGATTTGACGATTAACTCGCGGAGCTGAGAGGGCTCCGAAAATCACAGTGTGCAAATCATCACGTGCATCCGAAAAGTTCAAGTGGCGAGATACAACGGCTGGCGTTTTGGTTCAGGGTGGTTGCTGAATGGCACAACGGGCCATTTACCAGCGGTTTCAAGCGTTCTGAGACTAACGATTATGCCGCGCGGCGGGGGATGCGCGAATAGTCCGTCGTTGCTTGGGCTTTCGACAAATCGTGAGACGCTTGAAGATTGAGCCAAAACTCGGCAGTTGAACCGAAATGCCGGGCGAGCCGAATTGCCGTGTCGGCGGTAATAGAGCGCTTTTCGCGCGCAATGTCCGAAATGCGATTATGCGGCACGGCAAGGATTTCGGCGAGTTGGCGGGCACTGAGCCCCAGTGGTATGAGGCATTCTTCACGCAGAATTTCTCCCGGGTGCGGGCGGATTCGGCGCGCGGGCTTTGTTGATGCTTTAGTGGTAGTCGATGATTTCGACATCCTGGGGTCCCTTTGCAGTCCAGCGGAAACATAGGCGCCACTGGTCGTTGATGCGAATTGAATGTTGACCTCTGCGGTTTCCCTTCAGGGCTTCGAGCCGGTTGCCGGGTAAACTTCCCAGATCCCGAAGCGCAGTCGCGTCGTCCAGCATGGCGAGTTTTCGATACGCAACGGATTCGAAAGCCCGCCATTCGGGCGGACAGCGGCCGCCGCCAAAAAAGCCCTCGGTTTTCCGGCAGCGGAAACTCTGGATCATGGCACATAGTATATGGTATGTAACGCGTAACGGTCAAGTGTTTTGCGCGGTGCGGCGGGGATTTAACCTCACGCCTCTTTCGCCATTTCGCGCAGCTTGAATTTCTGGATTTTGCCGGTTGAGGTTTTTGGGACTTCGGAGAAGACGATGTGGCGCGGGACTTTGTAACGCGCGAGGCCTTGCCGGCACCACTCGAGTATCTCTTCCGCTGTTGCTGACGCGCCGGGGCGAAGTTCGACGAAGGCGCACGGCGTTTCGCCCCACTTTTCATCGGGCTTGGCAACGACTGCGCAGAAGGCAACGGCTGGGTGCTTGTAGAGCACGTCCTCGACTTCGATGGACGAGATGTTCTCGCCGCCCGAAATGATGATGTCCTTCGAGCGGTCCTTCAATTGGATGTAGCCGTCGGGATGAAGCACGCCAAGGTCGCCCGAATGGAACCAGCCGCCGGCGAAAGCGTCGTCGGTTGCTTTCTTGTTATTGAGATAACCCTTCATGACGATGTTGCCGCGGAACATGACTTCGCCGAGCGTTTCGCCGTCGTCCGGCACGGCCGCCATTGTTTCCGGGTTCATGACGGTCAGGCCCTCAAGCGCGGCGTAGCGCACGCCCTGGCGGGCCCGTTTTGTCGTCACTTGGTCTTTCGGTAGTTTATCCCACTCCGCGTTCCACTCGTTGATGGTGGCGGGGCCGTAGGTTTCGGTGAGGCCGTACAAATGCGTGAGTTTGAAGCCTGCGTCCATCATGGCAGAGAGCACGGCTTCGGGCGGGGGCGCGGCTGCGTGATTGAACGAGACGGTGTGCGTAAATTTGCGTTTCTCAGTCTCGGTCGCGTTGAGCATCGCTGACATCACGATAGGTGCGCCGGAGAGGTTCGTCACTTTGTGATCGGCGATGGCGTCATACATGGCTTTAGCGCGCACCCAGCGAAGGCAAACGTGCGTACCGGCAACGGCCGTGACAGACCAGGGGAAGCACCAGCCGTTGCAGTGGAACATCGGCAGCGTCCAGAGATAAACGGGATGCACGGTCATGCCGCAAGCGAGCGCGTTGGCGTAGCACATCAGTGCCGCGCCGCGATGGTGGTACACGACGCCCTTCGGATTGCCAGTCGTGCCGGAAGTGTAGTTGAGCGAGATCGAATCCCATTCGTCCGGCGGCCAGCGCCATTTGAAGTTCGTGTCGCCCTGGGCGATGAAGGCTTCGTAGTCGATATCCGAGAGTGCCGGGCCGCTCTGCGGAAACTCCCGGTCGTCATAGTCGATGATGAAGGGCTTGACCTTGGTCTGCTCTAAAGCCGCCTTCATGACGGATGAAAACTCACGATCGACAATGACGACTTTGGCGTCTGCGTGATCGAGCTGGAACGCGATGATAGCCGCGTCCAGTCGCGTGTTGATCGAATGCAAAATTGCGCCCGTCATCGGCACGCCGAAGTGAGCGTCCAGCATGGCCGGCGTATTGGCCAGCATGACCGAGACGGTATCGCCGACTCCAATGCCGCGCTGGCTGAGAGCGGAGGCGAGGCGGCGGGCGCGATTGTAGAATTCTGAGTATGTGGTGCGCGCATTGCCGTGGATAATGGCCGTATGTTTGGGATAGACGCTTGCTGAGCGTTCCAGGAACGTGATCGGCGTCAACGGCACATAGTTGGCTGGGTTCTTATCGAGGTCTTGTTCGTAAGGATTGGACATCTCGTCAGGCCACCGGTTGATAAGGTTTCTAGCGCTGACGCTAGCGAATTCGGCGCGGGCGGGCAACGGCACGTTAAGGCAATAACCCCGGCAATCGGCGCGAAGTTTGTGAGGCACGGTCAAAATGAGGTTGGTCTCAGTCCTCGACCGGCTCGTCGTCAGCTTCTTTCGCCGACATGCCTTTGAGCTTTGCCAAGACGCGGGCCTGCTCTTCCTCGGGCGTTTCCTCGCGCGCGGCTTCAGCGGCCTTTGGTGCCATAATGGACGCGGTTGTAGTCGGCGGCGCCGGTGGTGCTGTCGTCTCTTGTGTTGAGAGCAGCGTGCCGGCCGGTTCTCTGCCCTTGTTGGCTTCCTTGCGCTCGCGTTCGATACGGCGCGCGGCTTTATTGACCTCTGCGTCAAGGTCGGTCTGCGAGCACAGCCCAAGCGTCACTGGATCCTGGGGCGTCAGCTGCGAGGAGTTCCAGTGCGTACGATCGCGGATCTGGGCGATTGTCGGCTTCGTCGTGCCGACGAGGCGCATCAACTGACTGTCTTTGAGTTCTGCGTGGTTGCGCAAGAGCCAGAGCACGGCGTTGGGACGATCATGGCGGCGCGAGACGGGGGTGTATTTCGGTCCGCGCTTATTCTGCACCTGGGGCGGCAACTCAACTTTGCTTTCGGCAAGACTGAGTTTGTGGCCGTGGTTCTTTTCGCCCTTGGCAATCTCTTCGCGCGTCAGCTGGCCGTTGGTCACGGGGTCCATACCCTTGATTCCCTGGGCGACGTCGCCATCGGCGATACCTTTGACCTCAAGAGGATGCAGGCCGCAAAACTCGGCGATCTGGTCGAACGCGAGCCCGGTGTTTTCGACGAGCCAAACGGCGGTGGCCTTTGGCATTAGGGGGCGGCGGTCGCTCATGACGGTCCTTCTCCGGTCCTTGGCGCGGGGTCTAGCGCTAAGGCCAATCTTGAGTAAGAAAATGGGGATGCACGTTTATAGCCCTGGGTGAGGCCCTAACGCAACCTAAGAATGCGAGGCGAATTGCCCTGAAGCCTGGCAATACGCCTGTACCCGGTTGCGAGCCTCGTCCGGCGACGCTAGTGTCCGCGCGCGCTGGGTTTTGGGCGGCGCGAGGCCAATTTCCTAAAGGATCAAAAGCATGTTGGCGACGGCGGGTACAACTAAATACTTCGAAGACCTCAAAGTCGGCCAGGAAGCCTCGATGTCGCGGGTTGTTTCAGTAGCCGATATTGTTGCTTACGCGGCGCTGTCGGGCGACTACAACCCGGTGCATCTCGACCCCGAATACGCCGCAAAGACGGTTTTCAAGGAGCGTATTGCGCACGGTATCCTGTCGGCCGGATACATCTCTGCGTTGTTTGGCATGAAGCTGCCGGGGCCAGGCTCGATCTATATTTCGCAGTCGCTGAACTTCAAGGGACCGGTGAAAATCGACGACCGCGTCGAGACTGTGGTGAGACTGACGGAACTCATTCCAGCAAAGCGCCGTGCCAAGTTCGAGTGCATCTGTTCGGTTGGCGGCAAACCGGTATTGACTGGCGAAGCCGTGCTCATGGTGCCCGCCCGGCCGGCGTGAATGAGTGTCTGACCCTTCGGGTCTGACACTCATTGATCTAACCCCGGTGTCAGACCCAGAGGGTCAGACACCGTTCCGAAACGAGACCGCTATGCAAGTCGTCCATGGTTATTCGCATGTGCCCATCACGGCGCGGGCGGCCGTTATCGCCATCGGCAATTTCGACGGCGTGCATCGCGGGCACCGGGCGTTGATCGGCGCCGCAGTTGCGAAAGGCAAGGAACTTGGTCGCGCGCCGGGCGTGATGATATTCGAGCCGCATCCGCGTGAGTTTTTTCAGCCTACTGAGCCTCTCTTTCGCTTGACGCCCTTGAACAGGAAGTTGGCTCTGCTTGAGAAACTCGGTGTGAAAGTCGCGTTTGTTGAAAATTTCGATGTGCACTTTGCCGGATTGTCGGCGCAGGAATTTGTCGAGCGCGTTCTGGTTGCGGGCTTGGGCATCGCGCACGTCATCATTGGTTATGATTTCTATTTTGGGCATAAACGCGCGGGCAATCCGCAGATGATGGTTGAGGCGGGCAAAGACTTAGGCTTCGGTGTCACGGTTGTCGCGCCAGTGGCCGAAGCGGGCGAAGTATTTTCGTCGTCGGCGGTGCGCGTGTATCTTGCGCAGGGCGACGTCAAAGGCGCGACGCACGTTTTGGGCGAACATTGGCGCGTGCAAGGCAAGGTCATTGGCGGAGCGAAGCGCGGCACGGGGCTCGGCTTTCCAACTGCCAACGTGCCGATGCCGAAGGGCACGGCGCTGGCGCACGGGATCTACGCGGTGCGCGCGCATGTGGATGGCAAACACTATGATGCGGCGGCGTATCTCGGCACCCGGCCGACCTTCGACAACGGCATGCCGGTGCTGGAAGTCTTCATCTTCGATTTTCAGGGCGATCTCTACGGCCATGAACTCGACGTCGAGTTCGTCGATTTTGTCCGGGCAGATCGCAAGTTTTCCTCCGGCGAAGATCTCGTTC
>JANOKZ010000076.1:0-2719 GCA_031419515.1 Hyphomicrobium sp. | reverse complement strand
GGTAGGAGTGCGGCAGGTCATCGCGCGTGCCGGCACCTGCGCCTGTAACGGCAAATGGCTGCTTTGCAGCAGCGGCTGCTCGATCAAGCATGTCGATCGCCCGCTCGAGTTCCGCTGCAAGTTCGCTTTGACGATCGACCGTGCCTAGATTCGACACCGCGACGATTTTCATCGGGCCCGCCACAGTTTTCTCGGCCACGAAAATCTGTCGCGCGCGGGTCAGCCGCCGCGTTTCGTTGGCGATCAAATGACAAAGATCGCTGACGCTTTCCGCTGCGCGCGCCTCAGATTCGATCTGCAGGAGTGCTTCAAATGCGCTGGTATTGGCTGGCACTTGCCCGGGCGATTGATGCGGCCGAGACTGATCCGCATCGGGCGGCGGCAAGTTCGCCATGACGTTGCGACTATTCTGGCGCTGCTGCGGCACTGGCCGAACGGGAAGAACGCGCAGCGGGACAGTAGGTTGCCCGGACTTCGTTTTATCGAGCGCCATCGGCTGCTTGTCCTATGGCGTCAAATTCCGCCGTGCCACTCATGCCCGGCAGAACCCCGGCTGGCGTATTCTGCCATTTCGCGTAGATCTTGGTCGTCTGACTAACGGCATCGACAGTGCCCGAACGCCTATCGATCGTCGCCGGCAGCGTCTCGCCCGTCTCGTCGATGGAGAAATTGAACACAGCTCCGGGCGGCAACTTATGAACGGCGGACGACGGCACGATGACTTCGATTTCGCTGGCACCAACATCGAGAATAGACATGAACGGTTTCTGAGGCGCAGCGTACTCGTGCTCATGCAGCGCCAGCGACACAACGCTCCCGTCGAACGGCGCCTTAATTGCGCACTGGTCAAGCCGGATACGGAACGCTTCTGCCTCCGCATCCGCTTTATCCGCTCGGGCGCGAGAAATTTCCACATCGTTGCTGCCGGCTGCTTTATGCTTGAAAAGCCGTTCATTGCTTTGCAGCGTGAAACTCATCTCGCGGGCGGTTGCTTCGAGCGCCTTGAGTTCCGCTAAGTGCCTGCGGCAATCGAAAGCGATAAGCACGTCTCCTTTGCGGAATTCTTCACCTTCCCTGAAACCAAGGCGTGAAACCTTGGCCTCAAACTCAATAGACAATGCGACCTCGTTCAATGCCCTGACCAAGCCCCTGAAACTTCGTGCTTTGGCCGGTGTCCCAGCTCCAGCAACAAAGATCAGGGCGATACATGCGACGTGTGCACCACTGATCGTCATTCGGTCTCGTCAACCCTTCTGGTTCAGGCTCGCCTGAACCGCCCATGATGCCGGCAGCGATAACCCCGCCAGAATCCGCTGCAAATTCCGGCTCAACTCGGCGACCGGCAGACCACTATCGACTTCGTTGGCATAAGGATCGAGGCCGAGGGATGCGAAGAGATTGGCGTAAGCGTTCTGGGTTGAGGCATACGCGATATCGAACTTGGCTTCCGCCACGACAGAGTTGAGTTCTTCGCGCACCGCGGTCTGGGCGGCGACACGGCCCGCCGCAGCCTCTTGTCTAATCTGGCCGACCAGGCGCCGCTGGACATTGCGGTACTTGGCAGCCGCTTCAAACTCTTTGATCGAATGGCCGTAACGCGTGCGGCTGACATAGACTTGCGTCATGACCGCCATCGTCAGTGCAAATGCGCGGGAGTCGAGCAGTTCATCCTGCTGGTCAACCACGGCACTGCGTGCCGGGTACGAGAAAACACGGATCAGGTTCCAGCTGGCTTTCGAGCCCCAATTGATCCAATTATTGTTGGCAAGAAAGTCATTGCTATCGAAGTTGACACAGCGGCAAGCTGAATGCCCGGCAGCAATTCGAGCAACGCAGCGCGCGCTTCATCATCATTGATGCGCTTTCGATACTCGACTTCGCGCAGTTCCGGACGATTGTAGAGTGCGTACTGTACGAGATCGTCAAAGCCACCCTTCACTGCGAGCGGACGCGGCGGATCGGACAGATCCGCGACCTCGAACTTTGCGCTCGGCGGTTCGTTCATAAGCGCCGCCAGCTGAGCTTTTGCAGTCGTCAGATCTCTTTGCAGATCGCGGATTGTGCGCTCAATCTCGACCAGCTCCCGCTCATACGTTAGCGCGGTAATCGGCGATGTCGTCGCGTCGGCAGACAGCTTCTTGATGTCGCGCTCTGCCTCTTTCGCCTGCTGTTCCACGGATTTCAGACGTTTCGTCAGACGCTGCGCGGACGCGGCGCGCCAATAAGCGGAGCGCACGTCTTCCATGACTCGCTGCACCACCTTACGGCGCAACTCGTTTTGGACCAGAACTTTATCCGCAACTTGACGAGCGCGAACATAGGACAGCCCAAAATCCAGGATGTTCCAGCTGAACGCGATATCTGACGTCCTTATTTCTTTTTCCTGGCTCGTCGATGAGCCAAAATTCTGCGTGCCGGTACCAAGATTAAGACTTGAGGACGCGTTGTACCGGTCCCGGCCGTCATAGCCGGCATTGGCCGCGACACCCGGCAACAAGCTGAAGTGCTCGAGATTAAGTTCCTTCTCGCGCAGCACCTGCTCGGCAACTTCAACCTTGTGATCGAGGTTGTACTTTAATGCCCGAGCCATCGCCTCGTAGAGCGTGACCGTTTTAGATAGGGGCTCCCGATTGGCAATGACCCCCGCCCTGTTTCGGTCGACTGCAGCATCTAACTCTGCGTCGCTAAGTTCCGTTGGAGAAACGGCGCACCCAGCGAA